>JALUPA010000688.1 GCA_027054335.1 Ardenticatenaceae bacterium | reverse complement strand
ACAGGGCCGGTGATTTGCGCCGCGCCTTGCCCGGAGACGGCCTGGGCATATACGGCCGTGCGTGACCAACGCCCCACAACAACTGCCAAAACAGTCAGGGCCAGCAAAGCTAAAAGGGTCAAACGGCCGCGGCGATTCATCTTACCCGCAGTTTATCAGAGTTAGCAGCAGGATACAAGAACATTATGACAATTTTACGCGGGATAGGTTGCGGGCACTCTTTCATTTGTAGGGCGATTTTGAAAATCGCCCTACGACCTTACCCATAACGATGCTCACCCCGCAAAATCGCCCCATCGGGGATAATTGTCTGCCCGTCCGATTCGTTAATCAGGTACACTTCATCCTGGCAAACAACGTTACGGCCAAAACAAAAATCACCATTTACTTCCAGGCGGCGGCAATCTCTTAAAGAGGGCGCGCCAAAGGGAAAACGGCTCTCCAGATCAGAGATAAGTTTGTAATAACGCCTATCCAGCAGGACGACGGGGGGAGCGGTACGGCCGTTTGCCAGCACAATATGATAATCCGCCGTCAACGAATAAGCGTCCGAGCGCACCGCCAGCAGTTCGTTGGCCGTTTTCACCGGGGCAAACCGGCTGCGGGGCACACGCACCGCCTGCGCTCCGGCAAATACGGCAATCGCCGATCCCATCGCTGTTTCCAACTGGTACACCGGCGTCGAGGCCGGATCACGCGGGTCTACCGTCTTGCTGTTGCGAATCATCGGCAGCCCCAGCAAATTGTCCCGTTCGGCCATCACCCGTTGCAGCGTGGGCAGATGAAACCAAAGGTTGTTGGTATTGAAATATCTGTGCCGGGTAATATCCTGAAAGCTGTCTTTGTCCGCATCCGGTGTTTGGGCTGATTCCCGCAGCAGCAGTTGGCCGTCGGCTCGCCGGGCCAGGTGTCCTCCTTTGCGATCCATCTCCGTGCGATCCGCTGCTTCCATCATAAAAGGCAGGTTGTTTTGAGCAAAGTAGCCCAGTATAGATAAATCAATCACGCCGCCCAGATTATCAGAATTAGAAACGAAGGCGTATTCGTAGCCCTGTTCCAACAAGGTATCCAACGTACCGCTGGAAATCAAAGCCGGGTATATGTCGCCATGTCCCGGCGGACACCATTCCAGTTCGGGATTAGGCGGCCATACAGCCGGGGTCAAATCGGCCTGGTTGATTTTGGGTTCTTTGTGCTGCAAAAAAGCCAGTAAATTGGACTGGCCCAGTTCGGGGTGAGGGACTAGCGCGGCCATGGAGTCTTCGTGGGTGGAAAAGCTGTTCATCAGGACGAGGGGCACGCCGGCCTGCACAGTTTGCCGGGCGATGATGTCCAGGAAGGATTGGCCGTTTTTTACTTCCAGAAGGGATTTGGCTTTTTGCAGGCCCATGCTGGTTCCCAGACCGCCGTTAAGTTTGATAACGGCCGTTTTCCCCAACACACTTTGCCCGACTCCTGTCAATGCTTCCGGGAACTGCGCCACATCCGGCAATGTTTGCACCGGCTGGATGCCGTCTTCGGCAATCAATCCGGCGTCGCCGGTTAACAACTGCGCATAATACCAGGCAAACGTGCATATAAAAATTTCCGGCAGTCCTGCCCGCTGCATCTTCTCGGCAAAAGGGGCAAATTGTGTATCCAACATTATTTTTCTCCTAACCAACGTAAGGTGATGAGTATAACAACGTTGTGTTAAGCTGGTTTTCCGGGTTTTTGAACCATGCCATTATTTTCCTTGCTGAGGCGGGCGATGAGACGGCGAGCATCCTTGTCACGAGGATTGGCTTGCAGTGCTTTGCGGAACCAACGAAGCGCCTCCTCATTCTCCTGGCGGTCCCGGTAAATCAGGCCGATGTTATAGGCTACGTGCGGGGCGGCAGGATTGACATCCAGCGCCTGTTTGAACGCCTCGACAGCCTGCATTTGCTCCTCGTGCCGCGCCAGTACAGGATTACCCAAATAAGCCGCGCCCAGATTTGTCCAAACCATAGCGTTGTCCGGGTCTTGCTCAGCCAGCTTTTCCAGAATGGGTACAGCTTCCTTAAAGCGCTTGCTCAGGATGTAGGTCCCACTCAAATTTAATGCTGCATCTGCGTTGTCCGGGTCTATCTTGTAGGCTTCTTCCAGCAAGGGCAGCGCTTCGGCCGTTTTTCCGGCGTGGAGCAAAAAAGTACCGCGTTTCAGCAGATCGTTAAATTGTTTTTGTTTATCGTCTTCCATAAGTACAAACTGACATACATAGGGCGATTTGGCAAATCGCCCTGCACTTTGCGCAGTATAAGACCATGCCTACAGGTTTTTCAGGTCAACAGGTTCCAGGTCGGGATTATCGCACGCCTGACGGCCGGTTTTGGCCATATCTACCCACACCCCGTCAATCTTTACGCGGACGACGTCGGCCGTAAAGTCGGTGTTGGTTTTGGCGTCATTCAGAAGCAGAGATGAACCGACGCCGTAGATGTCTACGGGGACTTGCAGCTTCTCGAAACGGCGGATTTTGTCCGGATTGAAGCCGCCAGTCGCCACTATGCGAACATTGCGGCAGTATTCTTGGGCGATTTCTTCCTGATGGGGCTGGAGAAAATCCCACTGTTCCCAGGCGGAGTCAAGCGCCTGACGCATGTTGAAGACGAGTCGCGGCGTAACGCCCAAATCGAGCCGGGGTTCGCCTAACGGGGGCACGCTGACGTCGCGCATACTGCCGCTGGTGTCCAGCCGCACACCGAAAAGGACGTATTTTTGCGCTTCCTGGATACGGCCGTTTTCCCATAAAGGCAGATACCGCTCAAACATGGCCCGCAAAGTGCGCAGGCCATCCGTTACACTATCGTTGTTAAAATCTACCAGAGCGATGCGGGGTACTTCCGGGGGCACAAATTCGGCAAAGGCCAATATGGCGGCGGCCGTATCCCCCAAAAAACAGGCAATGGCAGCGTGAGCTACCGTGCCGCCGCCGGCCCCGCCCCACCAATCCCCCTGCGCATCTGTGGAGACAAACGGCCGTAACTGTTCGTCAAAATCCACGTTGAAACGGGCCACAGCAATATCGTAAGCGTACCCGTCGGCTGCCTGGACTTCATGCAGGTCAAAACGGGCCGGGAAGAAGAGAACAGGTTTGCCTTGAGCGGCCATTAAAACGTTGTAAACGTTCGTAGCTATGCGGCTCCCCCGGCTCAAAATACCCAGCATCGGCGTTTCCAACAGAGCAAAATCCCGGTAACGGCCGCGTATTTTGATAACCGGCTGTACTTGCAATGGATTGCCCCGGTATGCGGTGATAGCGCCATCGTGTACGGCCGTTACTTCCAGATTTTGCCAGGTGGATACCCATTCCCCCCGATCATCAAAATAGCCGGTGCAGTGACGCAGCATGGAGAGGGCTTTATCCACACCGACGACGACAGTACGGCCGTGCCGCCGGGTAAATAACTGCATCTCCACTTCCATTTCGCCCACATTCAGCCCGGCAGGATCGCGGCCAACATCCCGCGCATACTGCCCCTGGTAGCCGTCATTTTGGCTTACCCCTTCCAGCATCAGCATGATATTGGCAAAGTATTTATCCGAATACCATCCCTGGCGCATCCGGGTCACATCTAATTTGAATACGTTATTTGTCAATCGTTCACGATTAAAAATGCTCATAGTCAGCGTTTCTTCTCTTATTTCCAAGATTATGTTGAATTAGATTTGATCTTATGAAAAGTAATTGCTATAATGCTCCTAGATTAAATTACATAATCTTAGAAAAGTCGGCCTGCAATGGGTTTACTCATCACAGGTTCCTGCAACGACAATTTTTATTTTTTTATCTGCACAATCGAAGACCAACCGGGAACAATTTTATAGCAGTTTGATCTTTGAGTTATTTTTCGCTATACGAACAATAACGACGATTGGGTAGTTTCTAATTTTAAGGAGCGTGAGGCGATGGAACAACAACTTCTCGCCTTCTTGGAGTACCTGCAAACTGAGTATAAATACTCCAATAATACGACAGCCGCTTACCGCAATGATCTAAACCAGTTTAAGCAGTTTATTCAAAACGGGCAATATGACGTGCACAGCTGGGGTGATGTTTCGCCAGAGATGATTAGCGGCTATGTTGACTATATGAAGCAGCAGTCTTATGCGTCATCTTCTGTGGCCCGTAAGGTAGCTGCTGTCAAATCCTTTTTTAATTATCTGCAACAAAATGATTTGATCTCCGGGAATCCTACCACAAATATAGAATCGCCAAAGGTCAAAAAACGTCTGCCCAAAACTTTGTCTTCTTCTGACGTAGAGAAGTTGCTGGCTGCCCCCACCAAAAAGCGGTCTCCCAAAAATCTCAGGGACATGGCTTTATTGAATATTTTGTATTCCACCGGAATGCGCGTAACCGAAGTAGTTTCTTTGCAACTGAATGACGTGAACCTGGACAAAGAAGTCCTGTATTGCGCTACAAAAGATGACCAAAAACGGGAACTGCCTTTTGATGATGTAACCCGGCAAATTCTAATAACTTACCTGGAAGAAGGACGGCCGTATCTGGTTAAGGACAAAGAAGAAACGGCCTTGTTCCTCAATCACCGGGGGCAGCAGCTTACCCGCCAGGGGTTGTGGCTCATCATCAAGGCGTATGCTAAAGAAGTGAATTTAAGCACGGACGTAACGCCCCACACCTTGCGCCACAGTTTTGCCGCCCACAAACTGGACAGCGGCTCTAACTTGCAGGAAGTGCAAAAATTACTGGGCCACGCCAATATCTCTACCACCCAGATTTACACACAACTGGACGCCGACAAAGACGACGGTAAAACCGGCAGCAATCATCGTAATGAATAATCCAGACACATTAAATGCCCAGGTTGAAGCAGCAGCTACGGCCGTGCAGGGCAAAACCTCATACCAACCTACCGTCGGCCTGGTGTTGGGTTCCGGGTTAAGCGAACTGGCCGGCAGTGTGCAAAATTCCGCTATTATTCCTTATCAAGAGATACCGCATTGGCCGCAATCTACGGTGGTAGGTCATAGCGGCCGTCTGGTCATTGGCCAGCTGGAAGGCAAAACGGTATTGGTGCAGCAAGGCCGGGCGCACTTTTATGAAGGGTACAGCATGGCAGACGTGACCATGCCGGTGCGCGTAATGCACCGGCTGGGCATCCAGACCGTTATTGTGACCAATGCGGCTGGCGGCATCAATGACGTATTTACGCCCGGCGATCTCATGCTGATTACCGATCATATCAACTTTTTGGGTCTGGCCGGCAACAATCCCCTGCGCGGCCCCAATGATGATTCTGTTGGCCCCCGTTTTCTGCCCTTAACTCATGCTTATGATGTTAAACTGCGGCAGATTGCCCGGCAAACGGCCGTAAGCCACAACATCACCCTGCAAGAAGGCGTCTACGCCTACGTAGCCGGCCCCAGTTTCGAGACGCCGGCCGAACTGCGCTTTCTGCGCGCCATCGGGGCCGACGCCGTGGGCATGTCCACCGTCCCCACCGTTATCGTGGCCAACTATTTGGGGATGCGCGTTCTGGGCATCTCGTCCATTACCAACAAAGCCATCCTCAACCCGGATACAGACCTGACTGTTTCTCACGAAGAAGTATTAGAAACGGGTAAACTTATCATCCCAAAACTAACAACCCTCCTGCGCGGTATTTTGCGTCAACTATAATTCGCTCAAAAACGACATTATCAATTAGTGATACGTGATGCGTGATCGGCTGATCACGCATCACGTATCACGTTACCTTTTCAATCATGGATCGCTTCTACGTTTTCATCATTCGCAACGATGTCTGGATTTATATTGTGGCGGCGCTGGCGCTGCTCTGGTACATCAATGAATATATCCGCTCCCGGCGCATTTTACGTCAGGCTATGTTTGGTCTGGAACGGGAAAAAGGCGCCCATATTCGCCATAATGCCATCCTGTTTATCCTGATTTTGAGCAGCATCATTGCTTTTGTTTACTACGTCAATAACAGTATAGCGCCCAATTTGCCGCCAGGCATCTTGAGAGAACCAACACCGACGCCGAATATCTTTGATACGCCTCTGGCGCCACCCACTCCTTTGGCTACATTGACGCCTTCGCCTACACCGCCGCTGGCCCCCACTGTGACGCTGCCGGGCAATGTGCCGGTACCGGCTGTGGTTACGGCCGTGCCCGAAGCGTCAGGCGCCCCGGCAGAAACAGCCACACCCCAGGCCACCCCCACCCCGTCCTTCAACTGCACCGTCCAGCTCAACATCACCGACCCGGCCAACGGCGCCGTTGTAGCCGACACCGTTTCCTTTTTCGGTACCGTCGCCGAGGTAGAAGGCTTCAGCTACTACACGCTGGAAGCCAACGGCCCGGAAACAGAGGGCGCCTGGGTAGATTTACTGGGCCGCAGAATCAACGAACCGGTGGACGAAGGCTTTTTGGGCAGCGTCAATCTGGCCAACTGGCAGCCGGGGCCATATCTCGTCCGTCTGGGCGTGGTAAACAGCGACGATTACGGCTTCGCTTACTGCGTCATTCAGATTACGCTGGAATAGTGTACCGATTCCAGCGTAATCTATCCTTTACTAATAGCCGGGATTACCGCATAGTCAAGTTATCACCAATCCAGCGGGCTGCGCACGCCTAACGCACCGCGCTGGGCCACGTGCGTATAAATCATGGTCGTTTTGACGTCCTTGTGCCCTAATAATTCCTGAATGGTGCGGATGTCGTAGCCGGCTTCCAGCAAGTGGGTGGCAAAACTGTGGCGGAAGGTATGCGGGGTAACGCGCTTGTTGACGCCGGCGGCCTGGGCAGCGCGGCGCACAGTGCGTTGAATGGTGCTTTCGTGTAAATGGTAACGGTACAGACGATCATCATCGCCGCGAGGATTGCGGGATAATTTTGTGGAGGGAAAAACAAACTGCCAGACCCATTCGGTTTCGGCATGGGGATATTTTCGGGCCAGCGCATGAGGGAGAGGGGCACGGCCGTATCCCTTTTGCAAATCATCGTGATGCTGCTTTTTGACCCGCTGCAAATGCGTTTGCAGATCAGGCACAACCGTTTGCGGCAGCGTCGTTGTCCGGTCTTTCTGCCCTTTCCCGTCCCGCACGAGAAGCATCTTTTGCCCAAAGTCTACGTCCTGTACCCGCAGCCGCAAACATTCAGTCAGACGCAAGCCGCTGCCGTACAAAAGCTGCGTTACCAGCAACGGCACGCCGGAAAGCTGCCGTATTACCGCATCTACTTCCTCCCGCGTCAGCACAACGGGCAGGCGAACCGGTTTTTTAGCCCAGGTTACGTCTACGTATTCAATGGGTTGGCGCAAGACCTCCTTGTAGAGAAACAAGAGCGCGCTTAAAGCCTGATTTTGCGTAGATGCGGCAACGTGTCCCTCGATAGCCAAATGGGTGAGAAAAACCTCAATTTCCCTGGCGCCCATTTCCGCCGGATGGCGTTTTTGGTGATAAAGAATGTATCGTTTTATCCAGTGGACGTATGCTTTTTCCGTCCGGTAAGAATAATTCTTCAGGCGGACAGCGTCCCGCACCCGGTCCAATAATTTTCGTTCTTGCGGCATGGAAAATTTCTCCGGCTATTGCCAAACGAGCGGCAAAGTTTTATACTGCTACCAGACTGTTTTTTGTCGGTAAAGGAGGTTTATCCCGCAGCCATGCTTGATAAAACCCGGTTTTTCATTATATCCTGTAACTTCCGCCGGATTTATCCCCCATTTGGGGGATTATCCAGCATTTCCTGCTGGATATGACGAATTTCAGGGATTTATCCAGCAGGTGTGCAGGTTAATAAATAGTTAAATGAAACATATGTTCTACAAGATAACGAAGGAACATGTCCAGACATCAACGTCGTGATAACAAGGTT
>JALUPA010000687.1 GCA_027054335.1 Ardenticatenaceae bacterium | reverse complement strand
AATTCTGAGTCGGCGTTGACGATATTGTTGTATGGTTTGGGTTTGGGGTTTGGGGCGTTGGGGCTGTTTGTGTTGTTTCTCGGTTTGGCGGGCTGGCTGCAACCGGCTTTGTTTTACGCGCTACTCATTGGGCTGACGCTGTTTACGGGCGGGAAGTCTGGGCGTTTTTTACGGGGGATACGGCCGTCGCGGCCCCCTACGCTGGTTCTGGTTTACGTGGGAATCGTTTTGTTTTTGGCGCTGCTGCAAGCGCTGCTGCCACCCCTCAGTTGGGACGCGCTCTCGTACCATCTGACCGGCCCCAAACTGTATCTGGCCGCCGGGCAAATTCGGCCGGGCATAGATATAGCTCCGCTTAACTATCCCGCTTTGCTGGAAATGTTGTTTATGCTGGCGATGGCGGTGCGGGGAGACGTAGCGGCAAAACTGCTGCACTTTTTCTATTATTTTATGCTGGCTGGTTTGGTGTACGTCATTGCCCGCGATTATTTGCGGGTCAAACAAAGCTGGATGGCTGTTTTATTTTTGCTGGCTGTGCCGCTGCCGCTCATTTTGTCTACCCAGGCGTACAGCGATTTGCCCCTGGCTTTTTACCAGGTGGCGGCGCTGCTGGCTTTCTTTCAGTGGCAAAAACAGAGGAATTGGCGCTGGCTGGTTTTGAGTGGGGCGCTGGCCGGTTTGGCCTTGGGCTTGAAGTATAACAGTCTGATCACGCCGCTGATTATTGGGGCGCTGCTTTTGTGGGAGTTTAGGAAAGAGTGGCGGCGGGGGATACGGCCGTTGCTCGCATTCGCCATTCCCGCCAGCCTGATTGCCCTGCCCTGGTACATTAAAAATATTGTTTTTACCGGCAATCCGGTGTACCCGTTTGTTTTTGGCGGCGTGTTTTGGGATGAATTTCGGGCGGCTTCCTTCCCGGAAACGGGTACCGGGCTGGGCTTTGATCTCCTTGCCTTTTTGCGCTTGCCCTATGACATCACCTTGGGATTACAGGATGCTACGCAGGATGGGCCGGTTGGCCCGTTTTTCCTGATATTTTTGCCGCTGATTTTGCTGTATGCAGTTACAAAATTGGGCCGGTCTGCGCCACGGCCGTTTTTCCCACTGCTCTTCTTTGCCCTGATTCAATATCTTTTCTGGATGATCGGCGTCATCTCTTCCGCCCATTTGTGGCAAAGCCGCTTTTTACTGCCCGCATTTATTGCCTTGTGCCCGGTACTGGCCTGGTTATGGCAGGATTTGGCCCGGTTCGACCATCCCCAATTTTCCTTGCAGCGATTTGTGAGCCTGGCTTTGGGGTTTGCCCTGATCCTGAATCTGCTTATTCAAAGTGTACAGTTGTTGACGTCTGCTCCATACAATTATGTGATGGGCCGCGACAGCCGCGAAGTGACTTTGCAACGGACCATAAACGGGCATTATCTGGCCATGCAGGCCATCAATGAACTACCGCCGGATGCGGTCATTCTATTTCTCTATGAGCCGCGCAGCTATTATTGCGAACGAGACTGCCGTCCGGATATTTTTTTGGACCAATTGGCTCATGCAGAATATCTTTACGGTTCGGTGGATAACGTGGTGGCCGCCTGGCGGAATGAGGGTGTGACGCATCTGTTGATTTTTGAGGTAGGCTTGAATTTTCTAAAGGAAAGCGGTGGGAACCGCCTTGTCCCCGGAGATGAAATGTTGGCCCGTTTGCAAAATGAATATTTAACGCCGGTAATGCTTGGCGAAGGCGGTTATTCGTTGTATGCGTTAAAGGGGAAGGCTGATTGATGCGGCAGAATACGATGAAGTATGGGGTCGCGGTCGTTTTTGGCTTGCTGTTGTTTGGTGTGGTGGTGATTGGTCTGCGCAACACCTTTACGGCCAAGGTACCGGGGGCGAATGATTTTTATCCGCGCTGGCGGGGGGCGCAGCTGTTCTGGCAGGAAGGGGCTGATCCGTATTCCGAGGCGGCGACGCAGGCTATTCAGGAGGGGATTTACGGCCGTCCCGCCCTGCCGGAAGAAGACCAGGTCCTCTTTGTTTATCCGTTCTATACCGTTTTCTTTCTGCTGCCTATGTCCTGGCTGAGTTATGAATGGGCGCAGCCAGTGTGGTTGGCGTTGGTGATGTTGTCGGTGGTTACGGCCGTCCTCCTCACTTTGAAGCTGGTTGAATGGAAAATGCCCTTCTGGTTATTAGCTATTACCCTCATCTGGGCCATCTTCTTTTACAACAGCAGCCGCACTGTCATTTTAGGCCAGTTTGCCGGGCCGGTTTATCTGGCAATGGTGGCTGCGTTGCTGGCCTTAAAGCATGACAGGGATGTAGCCGCTGGGCTGCTGCTTTCTCTGTCTACCATCAAGCCGCAGATGACTTTTTTACTGGTGATAGCTTTGCTGATTTGGGCGGTGGGGCAGCGGCGCTGGCATTTTGTGGGTAGTTTCATCGCCGCCATGCTGCTCTTGACTGGACTGTCTTTTGCGCTGCTGCCTGGCTGGTTGTTCGGTTTTGTGGATCAGGTGTTATTTTATCCGGCGTATACCTTTACCGGTTCCTCTTTGTGGGTGATAACAGGCTATTACTGGCCCTGGCTGGGTAAGCCGGTAGAAAACGGCTTGATCTTGCTGTTGATGGCCTATCTTATCTGGCGGTGGCGCAAGTTGTGGCAGCTCCCCCAGTCGTCCCCCCAATTCCTCATCATCATCAGCCTGACTCTAATCATCACCAATATGGTTGTCGTGCGCACCGCCACGACAAACTACATCATCATGTACATCCCCCTCTTTCTGGTCTTGAAAGCCATCAGCAGCAAATGGCAGCGCGGTGATTTATGGGTGGCTTTGATTTTGCTGGGCAGTATTATGGGAATGTGGGTACTGTTCCTGGCATCTGTACAGGGGGATACGGAGCATCCCATCATGTATCTGCCTTTACCCTTCCTTTTGCTGCCCATTATGATGTGGGCCAATTATCAAGCCAATCGGGGGCGTGTGACGACCGTGTAACTGCGTTTTCTGGTGATTAGCGCCAGTGCCAATTTACTTCCCTTGCCACTCCGGCTTGCGTTTGTTGATGAAGGCATCCATTCCTTCCTTCTGGTCTTCGGTGCTGAAAAGCATGTAAAAGAGACGGCGCTCGTGGGCCAGGCCGGCTTGCAGGGGCATCTCGTAAACGGCGTTGACCGCTTCTTTGCCTAGTCGCAGGGCGACGGGGGCGCGGGCGGCGATCTCGGCGGCAAATTTGATGGCTTCTGCCAAGTACAGTTCGGTGGGGACGACGCGGTTGATGAGGCCGTGCTGCAACGCTTCTGCGGCGGTGAGGAAACGGCCGTTCAACACCATCTCCATAGCCAGCGCCTTGCCCACCGCCAGCGTCATCCGCTGTGTGCCGCCCGCGCCGGGGATAATGCCCAGGTTAATTTCCGGCTGGCCGAAACGGGCCGTCTCGCTGGCAATGATCATGTCGCAAGCCATCGCCAGTTCGCAGCCGCCGCCCAGGGCAAAGCCGGACACGGCGGCGACCACCGGCTTGCCAATGCGGCGCAGGCGATCCCAATAATCAATGAACGGGTTGTCCAGCATGTCCACCGGCGCAGCGTTTGCCATCTCTTTGATGTCTGCCCCGGCGGCAAATGCTTTTTCATTGCCGGTGATCACCATGCAGCCAATGTCGTCATCGGCGTCAAACACATCCAGGGCAGCCATCAGTTCCGCCATCAGCTCCCGGTTGAGGGCATTGAGGGCTTTGGGGCGATTAAACTGGACGATACCGACACGGCCGTCTGTACTTGTAATGATATATTCATAGCTCATAACTCTTTCTCCAAATCAGGTATTTTGGAGATTGGAGATTGAAGAATTGAGGAATCTCCAATCTCCAATCTCCAATCTCCAATCCCTAATCTCCAATCTCCTGTTCAAACAACACAGAATACTCTTCTTCCGGTTTTGCCGTCCGTAATTTTTCCACCAGGGCCGGCAACTCCGGCAGGTTTTGTTCTTTGCTGGTGCGCAGCAGGTAGGCTTGCCCTGCAAATTCGTCCAGAGTTTGCTCCAGGCAAAGGGTGGTGATGGCGTGGATGAGCAGGTGGCGCTGTTCCCGGTCTAGTTCGTTGGCCAGTTTATCGGCCAACAGGTAAGCGGCTAACTGACGGCAGGTAACGGCCGTTACCCAGCCCACTCCCTCGCTATACGGCCAGGGCGGTGATTCACCTACTGCTTTGGGCGGTGGCAGAAGCAGGGTAAGTTTATTTTGTGCCGTTGCCAATACCGGACTGAGCGCCGGATAGACCAAATTGGGCATGATGATGATGTCTTGCTCAATCGGTTGGCCGCGCATTTGGCTGAGGAATTGGAGAAGGCGGTTATCCTGAAAAATGTCATTGAGTTCGGTTACGGCCGTATCCCACACCGCTTTATGTTCCGGCCAAAATGTAGTGGCAATATCTGACACGGCGGCAAAATCAGCCAGGGATGCTACCCAGCCATCAATTTGCAGAACGCGGGGCAGGGGTTCTATAGGGGCAAAATCCGGCCACTGGCAGCGCAGGGCGGCGCTGAACATCTCATCCAGTTCCACACCGTTGAGCCACGCCTGATTGATGCCGGTTACGGCCGGGTGTCCTCTAAACGGCGCTACAAATTGCCGCGTCTGTTTGGCGTGGATGTGGACGGCATGGGGGCGTTGTACCTGTTCAATGGCGGGCCAATCACTGGCGGCCAATACGGCCGTTACTAACCTCGCCCGATCATCAACCTTTACCTGAAGATTAGTCATAAGATTCCCTTAGCAATGACGGCATATTTTCTATACCCGGTAGTCTTCTGTCACTTTAGGCCACAGCCGCCAAATAAAAACCAGATAGGCAATGCTGGCTAAAATATACAACCAATGTAGTGATGTCGGCGATATGACATCCGTCATGGGGCCTAAGACGACCCAGGCGGAAAAACTTTGCAGCGCCTGCACGACGGAACTGCCTATTAAACTGCCGGTACGCAAGCGGATAATCCCATAGAAAATGCCCCACACAAGAAAATAAGACAGACTAATGGGATTCACCAGTACTGATTCTTGAAACAAAATAGAGGCGGCTGCCCCAAATACCAGGCCACTGGCAATGGCTGCCGTGAGCGGCCCGCGCCACTCGGCCACACTACGAAACAACAGGCCATACGTCCATAATTGTGTGGCAAACGCTTCAAACAACAAAAGGTAGATAAAAATACGGCCGTTGCCTCCCGGCTCTATGTTGATGGGGAGCAAAACAGCCCGTAAAACTAAAAATGTAACCCAGCCCAGCGTGGCAAAGCCGATACTGGCAAAAAGCGGCCGGCCTCCCCGTAGTCCGGTTTGCCTCAGACCGTACCACGACAACCCCAAAAGCCAACTGACAATACCAATTCCGGCCAGTAGCGGCGCATTCGTTTGTGATTTGCCTAGTCCGATTACATTGCTGGCTAACCAGCCTAGCAACAAAGATATAACGATAGGCAATACCAAAGCCAAAATAACGCGAATCAGGGGTGGAAGGGAAGTGCGTGCTTCATATTGGTGGGAAGAACCGGGTTGATTTTTTTTCTCTGTCATGGGATTGGATTGTAACACCGAACGGATAACCATGCATAAGCGTTTTGGCGCGCAGGTAACTCTAAAAAATCCTGACTTTGGTCATGTTCAAGGGGCTTTTTGTAATAAATCAGCCGGAAACTGTAATAACTCACCCAGAAATTAACGAAAATGATTATTGCCCAGAAAGAAGAGTATGATAAAATGCGCCATCGAATAAAACAACTCGATCACTCTTAAATTCATGTTTTTAATCATTAGCGTAAATAACGACTAATACAGAACTTGCTTACTTTGCTATGCGGCAGTGGTTGAGGCTTGTCAACGTATGTGAGATTGGTGCAATCTTCAAGATTGCACCAATCTGGACAGAACAGGAGAGAGTGCGGTGACCAAATCACATTCCTGGATAAATTGGGTAATTATTATTGGTTTATTGGTGCTGTTTGGCCTGGTAGCGGCCTTGTGGCCGGCTATTGCCGGTAGTCTGAGTTTGCCTGGCAGCGGTTCATCGGTCAGTACACCGGTGGAATCTACGCCGATTGTAATTGAAATTCCGGTGACCACTTTGCCCAATGGCAGTACGGTGGGTGGGCAGACGATTGTGCTGGAAGTGTTCCCGGCGATGGCTATGCTGACGGCCGTTATCGTAGGACTCGTTATTATGACTGGGCTGGTCATTACTATTGTCTGGACATTCCTGGATAAGCTGCGGGACAAAAATGCCGCCAGTGAAAGTTACCAGGAACATAAAGCCGCCTTGATCCAAAAAGAGAAAGAAAAGCTCAAGGAAAAGCAGGCTGAACGACCCACTAAAGCAGTGCCGGACAATCAGGAAATGCCCCGGTGGAGTACATTTATCAGCAGTGTCATCATTCTCATATTTGTGGCGATTGTAGGCATGATCGTGGCCCATACGCTGGTCCCCGAAGGTATTGTGGAGGTCAACGGCCAATTAAAATCTCCATTTCTCCTCTTCGTCGGGATTCCCGTTCTGATAACCCTGGGTATTCTGATTTGGCGACACCATAGAGGGCATCAAGTTGAAAATGTAGAAAGTACAGATTATCAAGGGTATTCCCGTGATACAGTGGCTGTTATAGTTTCCGGTTTGCTGGTGTTTGGTCTGGGCATAGGGCTGATGCTCTATCTGATTTTAACGGCATCATAAACCCCGTTGCACAATCACTGATGGCTCTTTGGGAACTCAGGGGGTTGACTGAACTTTTGACACGAATTGCGCGAATTTTCACGAATTTTCATCTGTTTTTCGTGGTAATTCGTGAAATTCGTGTCAGATTTTTTCTTGACCCCGCGAAATCCTGATGAGCCTCACTGATTCAGTTAGGAAGGGAAGATGAGAAAGTCAAAGCATATAATTGCAGTAGTTATACTCATTATAATTTCTACAATTGTTCTGGATGCGCTGTTTTTGTTCATGTTTCGGCGGCCCACCGCAGCCAGTTCTCAAGCAACCATTATAGATAATTTTACCAATATCCATTTTGCCGTGCAGGCATTTTTGTTTAGTCTGATTATGGTATTGGTGCTTTATTCGGTCGTTGTCTTCCGGCGTAAACCCGGTGAAGAAGAGGAGTACGGTACGCACGTTGAAGGGAATACAGCCCTGGAAATCACCTGGACTGTTTTGCCTGTCATTGTAGTTATTATTTTTGGTATATATGCTATTTTTATTTTGAATGAAATTCTGGCGCCACAGCCGGATGAAATTGTTGTTGAGGTCAATGGCAGCCAATGGTCCTGGGCTTTTAGTTACCCGGAACTGGATAATAAAACCAGTGATGAACTTGTATTATTGGTTAATCAACCTGTGGTACTGGAAATGCAAACAGAAGACGTTATTCATAGTTTTTGGGTAACTGAATTTCGTGTAAAACAGGATTTGTTGCCCGGTTCTATGGAAGTTTTGCGTTTTACGCCTACAGAAGTGGGCGATTATAGGGTGCGCTGCGCCGAAATTTGTGGTTTACAACATGCGACTATGCTCGCTCCGGTCCGGGTGGTGGATCAGGCAACGTGGGACGCTTTCCAGGCTGAGATGCTGGCCCAGCCTAAAATTGCCGATTTGACGGCCGTAGAAAGAGGCGAGTTATGGTCCCAGCAATTTGGCTGCCTGGGTTGTCATTCCGTGGATGGATCACCGGGGGCCGGGCCAACGTGGTTAGGGGTATACGGCCGTGAAGAAGCCTTAACCGATGGCACAACTGTCACCGTAGATGATGCCTACCTCAGTGAATCCATACTCGATCCCAATAAAGTCATCGTGGCCGGGTTTAATCCCAACGTCATGCCCGCCAACTTTGCCGAACGCTTCGCCGAAAGAGAAGCCGAAGTTCTGCAAGCAGAAGGGCTGGAGATTAGCATCGTTAACGACCTGATCGAGTACATCAAAACATTACAAGAAGACACCAATGCCAATTAAAAACAAAAAACCACCCTGTGAAGGCAGTCTGACAAAGAAGGGAGACCTGTTATGAAAACACTGAAATACTGGCTCATTTCCGGTTATACCAAAGGCTTGATCGGCATGGCGATCTTCTACGCCCTCGGTTTTTACCTGATACAGGCCATACGTAACGCATCTGGCGCAGAGTACGATCCTAACCCAGGTATTCTGATCGGGTCAATATTCTCTGTCATCGGTTTTTTACTGTTTGCCGGGGTGCTGACAGATTGGCTTAAATGGATTGGGGGCAAGCAGCCGCCCCTCAAGCATGGCCCACCCACAAACCGTCCCGAATGGACACGTTACATCAATGTAGATAACAATCATAAAGTCATTGGTATTCAATACGGTATCACCGGCCTTTTTGTATTCCTCGTTGGCGGACTGTTTGCCCTTATTTTTCGTCTGGAATTGTCCCAGCCGGGGATGCAATTCTTGACGTACAAGGGATACAATACCTTATTCAGTGCTCACGGCATTGTGATGATTGTTTCCATCCTGCTGGGCGTCGGCGCCATGAGCAACTACCTGGTACCCTTAATGGTAGGCGCCTCTGACATGCCTTTCCCCCGGCTTAACGCGCTTAGCTATTGGATCAGCATTCCGCCTATCGTTCTTGTTTTGGCGGCCATGGTAGTGGGCGGTTGGGATACCGGCTGGGTAGGTTATCCCACATTGAGTTTGCGCGGCCCCATTGGTACGCAACTTTTCCTGACAGGCTTTTACTTGTTTGGCTTTTCCTCTATTGCCAGTTCCATCAACATCATTACCACAGTGGCCTTTATGCGGGCGCCCGGTATGAGCCTTTTCCGTATGCCCATATTTGTCTGGGGGGCATTGTCTGCGGCCTTGATTCAGCTTACGGCCACGCAAACAGTGGGCATTTCCCTGCTTCTGTCCGTTATGGAACGTTCTTTTGGGATGACCTTTTTCGATCCGGCCGCTGGGGGACAGCCTATTTTATATCAGCATCTTTTCTGGTTCTACTCCCATCCGGTCGTTTATGTATTTGTTTTGCCCGGCCTGGGTGTTATCAGCGAATTACTGCCGGTTTTTGCCCGCAAGCCGTTATTTGGCTATAAGTGGATTGCTCTTTCCAGTTTAGGCATTGCTTTGGTCGGGTTCCTGGTGTGGGCGCACCATATGTTTGTGTCGGGGATGGCTGATTCGCTCCGTATTCCTTTTATGGTGACCACGCTCTTTGTAGCCATACCTACCGGCGTCAAATTCTTTAGCTGGGTAGCTACCTTGTGGGAAGGTAAAATTTCTTTTGAGACGCCGATGTTATTTGTGCTGGGCGCTATTTCCGTCTTTTTGATTGGCGGTATTACCGGCCCTATTTTAGGCACCATCCCTTCTGACATGCCGCTGCATGACAGCTACTGGATTGTGGGGCATTTCCACGCCACGATGTTTGGCGGGTTTGTGTTCCCTTATTTTGCAGCCATCTATTACTGGTATCCCAAAGTAACCGGACGCATGTACAACGAAAAATTGGGCAAGCTGCATTTTTGGCTCATGGTACCTGGCTTTTGGATAATGAGTTTTGGTCAGATGAGCGCCGGTATTGCCGGTATGCGGCGGCGCATTGCAGACTATGACCCGGCGCTGGGCGTGACCGGTACCCAAATTCTGATCACGATTGCCGCTTTTATCATTGCCTGGTCGGTGATAATTTTTGTCTATAATTTGATTGCCAGTGCCCGCAGAGCGCCTATGACGAATCCGAATCCCTGGCGTTCTCGCTCGCCGGAATGGCATACGGCCAGCCCAACGCCAGAATTGAATTACGAGGAAACATTTGAAGTGGTAGGCGACCCGTATGATTATGGCCAGGGAACCCCGGCTTACGTGAATATGCACCCGGCGGCAGCACCGGGCGATTAGGAAAGCGTAAAGCGATTTGGCAAATCGCTCTACATTTGTGTGAAGGAGTTGTTATCCGTGAGTGATAAAACAAATGAGACAGTAACAGCAGGATACAAGCGGGATTGGCGTGTGGGCTGGATTGTGTTTATTGGCCTGATGGTGTTGACGCTTGTGGAGTTTTTCGTTGGTACGTTGCCCAACCCTTCGGCCGTGTTGCTGATTATTCTTGCTCTGATCAAGGCAGCTTTGATTGTTTATTTCTTTATGCACGTATACCGCCTGTGGCGTGAGGAGAAGCACGGATGAGTGTAGGTACTGTTGAAGATCACGCTGAACACCATGGCGTAGAGTTGTCGCCGGAGCAGCAGGTTAAGGCCAACCGGTTTGGTTTGTGGCTGTTTTTTATCTCGGAGATTTTTCTGTTTAGTGCGCTTTTGGTGGCCCGCTTCTTTTTGTGGGGTAATACACGGCCGGAATTGAATCAGGTGGTGGGTTTGATTGCCACGTCTATTTTGTTGATAAGCAGCTTTTTTGTCTATCGCGGGGAAACAGCGATTGAACATGGGGATAACAAGCGGTTTATGAGCAATTTTTTGTGGGCTGCTGTATTTGGCACCTTGTTTTTTATCGGCGTTGTGGTGCTGGAATGGAATATTTTTGGTTTGGGCGGGGAGATTGCCGGGGTTGAAATTTTTGGGACTTTGCAGCCGACGGATGGTGTTTTTGGCGGTGTCTTTTTTGCGATGACGGGTATACACGCACTGCATGTGTTGAGCGGTATCCTTTTGCTGCTGGCGGCGTGGTATAACGGCCGTAAAAACAAATACTCTGCCACCGATAACTGGGGTGTGGAAGGTGTTGCCCTGTATTGGCACTACGTAGACGTCATTTGGATATTCTTCTATCCGGCGCTTTATTTGATTGGTACGGCCGTCTAAATATTGCGTAGTACGTATTGCGTAAAAAAATACGCAGCACGTAACACGCAATACGCAATACGAAAAATGGATCCTATCCTCAAGGCAGTATTGCTCTCCTGGAGCTGGCGGCTTGAGGTCATCATCGTCCTGGCCCTGGCCGGGACTTTGTATACCAGGGGATGGTGGCGTCTGCGGCGGCGCAGCCGTTATGCGGGCGAAACATACCGCTCTTCTACTTTTGTGCGTTGGCGCTTGTCCAGCGGTTGGCGCTTAGTTTCCTATTGGGCCGGTCTGTTCCTCGTAGTATTGGCCTTGCTTTCACCAATTGACAGTTTGGGGCAGCAGCTATTTCTCATGCACATGGTGCAGCATCTCCTGTTAATCATGTTTGCGCCCCCCCTGCTGCTCCTGGCCAATCCCTTTCCGGTGCTGTTGTGGGGACTGCCGGACAGTTGGCGGCGGGTAACCGGCCGGGGACTGGGGGTTGTGCTGCATCGCCAATCTCCTACCCGTAAATTGTTACGCCAGGTAACGACGGCCGGCATCATCTGGATGATTTGGGTGATTGCCGTGATTGGCTGGCACGATCCCGGTATGTACAATTGGGCCTTGCGGAATGAAATGGTGCATGACGCGGAGCATCTGAGTTTCTTCCTGGTCAGCATGTTGTTTTGGTGGCACGTCATTGGCGCCGGGCCGCGCATTCACAAACAAGCGGGCTACGCCGGCCGGGTGGGGCTGCTCATCGCCGCTATCCCGGCCAATATGCTCACAGGGATGGTGTTGGCCTTTACGACGACGGTGCTGTATACGTATTACGAAGCCGTTCCCCGTCTCTGGGGCATTGACGCTCTGACCGATCAGCGGATTGGCGGCATTATCATGTGGGTTCCGGGCAGCATGATGTTTATCGTGGCTGCTCTCATCCTCATTGGTCAGATGGTCAGTGGTCCGCAGCCAGTTGCTCCACCGCGCCGCCCGCCCCAAAAGAAAGCTGATCCCCGGCCTGCTCCCCGTCTGGAGAATGTCAGGTGAGTCTGCTCAAAGCGTTATTTAGCCGAAAATGGATTATTCCTACGATTGTGGTGCTGCTGGGTATGGCGCTGCTGGCCTGGTTAGGCTTTTGGCAGCTAGAGCGGTTGGCACAGCGCCGGGCAGCGAATGCTGTTCTGGAAACGGTGTTGGCCTCGCTGCCCATCTCTCTGACCGGCGAGCCGCTGCCGGAAATCCCGGAAGCGTTGCGCAACCGGGAAGTAACCGTGACCGGCACGTATGATCTGGATAACCAGGTTTTGCTGAAGCTGCAAACCTGGCAGGGCCGTACCGGGGTGCATTTGATTACGCCGCTGCTGATTGAGGGGAGCGATACGGCCGTACTCATAGATCGCGGCTGGATTCCCCAGGAAGCCGTAGAGGCTGGCGACGTGGCCCTGTTTGATAAAACCGGCCCGGTCACTGTCGAGGGCTACATTGCTCTTTCCCAAACCTTGTCCCGATCAACTCCCACCGACGCCTTCCAGCCGGAAATTTACCGGGTAGACGTGGCTGCCATCAAAACGTGGCTGCCCTATGATCTGTACCCGTTCTACGTTATCCAGTCTCCAGCTGGCAAGGAAGAACTGCCTTTCCAGGTGGAGCGGGAAATTGATTTGTCAGACGGCCCGCACCTGGGTTACGCACTACAATGGTTTGCTTTTACGTTGATGTTGGGCGGGGGGTATCTGGCCTACGTGCAGCGTAGTTTGAAGAAGGGTGATGTATGATCTGTACCGGTACCGGATCATTGGCGGGCTTGTCCTGTTGTGTGGGTACGGCCGTCTTTTGGTACCGTCGCCACAAAGAGAAGATTAAGCCTGCCTAAACCATCCTGGTTGACTTGGTGACATTTTGGTGACGTGCCCTTATAATGATTTCAGCAGAGAGGAAGAAAACGTAAAGTGCGCCGGCGTCGAGGCGTGTAACCGAGGAATGAGTCATGCCAATGAATCGCCCCCGATTAGAAGAAGGTTGGTCTACGCTGTTTTTAGTTTGGGCTTTGATCTTCACTTCCGCCCTGATTATCCCCCAGACCGAATTAACCAATGGCTTGCAAGTCATCCCCACCATAGCCACACTAGCCGTGTTAAGTGGCGTCCTCCTGGCTAAGAGCCGGTTCAACACCCGTACCGCCCAACTCTTTAGCCTGATTTTTGGCCTTTTCACCGTCTTCTATCTGGTCGGTACCATCTCTGACTTTGCCGGGTTGCCCTGGTACGAACGTCTGCTGCATCCGGAGAACGGCATCATTACCCGGCAGTGGGCCTGGGTACAGGCCCTGGTCACTGGCGGTACCAGTCGGGATGGTTTGATGTTTGTCACCCAAACGGCCATTGTCTATTGGATATTAGGGGCCACAGCCGCCTGGTACACCTTCCGTAACCCCCGCGTCTGGCGTGTCGTTGTCCCTGCCGGACTGGTTTTGTTGAGCGTGGTTTACTATTACAACGGCCCTAAACCCCTGCAATACTACCTGGCTATTTACCTGATTTTAGCCATGCTCTTTGTAGCCCGCACCCATCTTGTTGCTCAGGAAAAACAGTGGCGTTCCGGCTCCGTCCGCTACGAAAAGCAGATTTGGTACACCTTCATCCGTGCTGGCTTCATCGCTTCCCTGTTGGCCTTGATTTTTGCCTGGGGCTTGCCGCCGCTATCCGCCAACGCCACCGTCAGCGACGCCCTCAGCGGGGCTAAAGGCCCTTGGCGTGAATTTCAGGACAGTTGGACGCGCATGTTCTCTGCTTTACGTACCTATAGTTCCAATACGGCCGATCCCTATCAAGATACGCTCGTTTTAGGCGGGCCGCGCAACCCCGGTAACGTACCGGTCATGGACGTATTTGTAACCGAAAAATTACCCTACGTTTACTGGCAGGCCATCATCTACGACACGTACACCGAAAATGGCGCTTGGCTCTATTCCGACGACCCTTTTGAGGAACTTTACCCGGAAGACGGGCAGATTAACACTCCGCCAACCCAAGCGCGTGAAGTGGTGACCCAAACCATTGTTAGTTATTTTCCTAACTCCAGTTTTGTCTATGGTGCGCCGGAAATTGTGGCCGTTGACCGGCCTATCAATGTTTTTGCCAGCGCCGATGAAAACGGCAATAAACTGGTTAGCACCGTGCGCTCGAAATTTGTCATCCAGCAGGGCGATCAGTATCAAGTGACTTCCCGCATGTCTTTTGCCGACGCCACCAGTTTACGTAATGCTTCTACCCAATATCCGGCTTGGGTAACGGAGAAATATTTACAGATGCCCGACTCTATTACTCCGGAAACGATTGCTTTGGCTGAAGATTTGATGGCCGGACTGACCAATCCTTTCGATAAAGCCATTGTTTTGCGTGATTATTTGCGGGAAAACATTGCCTACAATGACCAGATTCAGGCGGCTCCGCCAGGCGTGGAGCCAATTCACTACACTCTGTTTGTCAGGCCGGAAGGGTACTGCAATTATTATGCTTCCGCCATGGCCATGATGCTTCGTTCCCAGGGTATTCCGTCACGTATTGTCAGCGGCTATGCCCAGGGGGCGTATGATGAAGAATCACAATCTTACCGGGTGCGGGCCAGCAATGCCCATACCTGGGTGGAAGTGTACTTTCCCAATTATGGCTGGATTCAGTTTGAGCCGACGGCTTCTATTCCTACCGTGGCGCGCCTGGAAAATGCCGGCGGCGGGGATGCGTTTGCCGAAGCGGCCAATCCGCTGCTGGAACAAGAAGCTCTTTTGGATGAATTTGATCCTGGCGCGGTGACGGATGAAGGCGTCCTGAACGCGGAAGATTTGGAGCGAGGACCGTCGGAAGGGTTGGCTGGGGAGCAGTCTTTTTTCCAGTCATTCCCGGTATGGCCGGCAATAACGGCCGTACTCATCCTCACCATTGCCATTGCCCTTTCCCTGTTGGCTAACACAGTTAACCGGCACGTAGAAGCGGACGTGGAGAAGAGTTACGGCCGTCTCAGTCGTTGGGCGCATTGGTTGGGCATCCATTACCAGCCGGTAGATACGCCGTATGAAAGAGCCGAGACTCTGGCTACGGCCGTGCCCGAAGGTAAAGAACCCATCCGCACCTTGACCCACCAATACGTCCTCAAGCAGTACAGCCCCGAAAAGTCTTACGAAGACGGGTTTGATCCTCTGCCCCTGTGGCGGCAGCTTCGCCCCGTCCTTTTGCGCCACACCATCATCACCTGGCTCAATAAATGGCGTCGTTAAACCGTTAAAGTATCATTGTACCGCCGAGGTTGGCCAACTTCGGCGGTATAAACGTCCCCCTGTTTGCTGCCAATTCCACAAAGTTGTATCATCACTTCATCACAAGAGATTACGTAGCCGAGTAATTACCCCATTACTCAGTTACTCAATTACCCAATTAAACTGGAGCATGAAGATTCATGAATGAAGATGACACAACTCTCACCGTAGACGCGAGCGAAATAAAAACAACAAGCGAAACAGTCACAGAACCGGAAAACGCCCTCCCCGAAATCACCCTGGCTGATTTACCCGACGCCTGGAAAGAAGCCATGGCCCGCGCCGGCTGGACAGGTTTAATGCCTGTTCAGGCCAAAGCTATCCCCTACCTCATGGCCGGCCGCGATCTGATGGTGCAGTCCCGTACCGGCAGCGGTAAAACCGGCGCTTTTATCTTGCCCATTCTGGAGCGGATCAATTCTTTACAGAACAACACCCAGGCGATGGTGCTGGTTCCCACCCGCGAATTGGCGCAGCAAGTTGCCAGTGACGCCAAAATCTTGGCCGGAGAGAGCGGTGTGCGCGTCGTGCCCGTGTATGGCGGTACTGGCTACGGGCCGCAGCTAGATGGCTTTCGTAAAGGGGCGCATTTAGTCGTGGGCACGCCCGGCCGCATCCTGGATCATTTACTGCGCGGTTCGCTTTCTTTGGATCACCTCAAAATCCTGGTCTTTGACGAGGCTGACCGGCTGCTTTCCATGGGTTTTTACCAGGATATGCGCGAAGTGCAGAGCTATTTGCCCAAACGTCGCGTGGAAGGCTACATGTTTTCCGCCACTTTTCCGCCGCAGGTGATGAGTCTGGCCCGCCGCTTTTTGCATGAGCCGGACTTTCTGGGCCTGAGCAGTGAAAATGTCCACGTGGTGGAAACGGAGCATATCTACTACATCACGCCGGGCATGGACAAAGACCGCGCGTTGGTGCGGATTATTGAAATCGAAAATCCGCATTCGGCCATCATCTTTTGCAATACCAAGACGCGCGTTACCTACGTCGCCACCGTTCTGCGCCGTTTTGGTTATGATGCGGATGAAATCAGTTCCGATCTGTCGCAAAAGGCGCGGGACCAGGTGCTGACGCGGGTGCGGGAGGGCAAACTGCGCTTTTTGGTAGCCACCGATGTGGCGGCGCGGGGTCTGGACATCCCGGAATTGTCGCACGTGTTTCAGTATGAACCGCCGGAAGACCCGGAGGTGTACATTCACCGCGCCGGCCGTACCGGGCGAGCCGGGGCCAGCGGTGAAGCCATTTCTCTGGTGGACGTGGTGGAGAAGGCCAAGCTGAAACGGATTGCCCAGCGGTACGGGATTGAATTTCAGGAACGGCCGTTGCCCACCGACGCCGACGTAGCCGCCATCGTTTCGGAACGAATGATTGTTCTGTTGGAAACCCAGCGCCGCACCCGCGACAAACTGCAAACCGAGCGGATGCAGCGTTTCATTTCTCTGGCCCAAAGTCTTAGCCAGAGCGAAGAGGGGCTATCCCTCATCGCCATGCTCCTGGACGATTACTACCAGCAATCTCTGCACAACCCGCCACCGCTGCCTCGGCCCGCATCTTCCCCGACTCGCAGCCAGTCTGGTAAATTCAAACGTAAGGGCCGTCGTCGTCGCCGCCGTTAAGCCGGCAGACGATTGTATAAATCATGCTACAATTTTTTCAAGAGACAGATAATCCTTCACTCTGGTATAATAAAAAAACAAAACATCTTTCCGTTTAGTCAGGTTGTAACATTACACTGCCACAATGTCGTAAACAGGGGTTGCAGTGCGACCATAACCGCCTCATTGAGACGCCGCAGCTAAAATCAGCGAAGTGAGAGGAAAACCCGTGAGCGATCCAACCATTTCTCAAATTCATACGAATATTGAAGAACTGCGCCAGCTAATCAACAGTTTGGGCAATTCTGTAGACCAGCAGCGTCAAACTCTGATTATCAGCCGGGCCGATTTGCTGCGGCAGCAGGCGGCTCAATCCAGTGACGAGTTGGCCCGACTCTTGATTCAAGTGCGGCGCCAACTGGAAGATTTGGAGAGACGGGTAGAGAAGCAGCAAAAAGAACACGAGCAGCTTCAAGCATTACAGGAAATCAGCGCCGCCGTCAATTCCTCATTGAACCTGGATCAGGTATTGGCAGTGGTGATGGACTCGATTATCAGCCTGACTAAAGCCGAGCGGGCTATCCTCTTGCTCAAGGAAGATGGCTCCAGCGAACTTAAAGTACGCCTGGCTCGCAATGTAGACCAGGAAACTATAGAAAAATCTTCCTCCTTTGAAATCAGTCGCACCATTGTGGGCGAAGTGGCCCAGACGGGCGAACCGGTGGTGACCATGAATGCCCAATCGGACAGCCGGTTTTCTGCCCAGGAAAGCATCATCAGCTACAATCTGCGCTCTATCCTGTGCGTGCCTCTCAAAATTAAAGACCACATTACCGGCGTTATTTATGCCGATAACCGTATCGCTTCCGGGGTTTTTGGCGATACGGACCGGGATTTACTGGCTTCTTTTGCCAACCAGGCGGCTGTCGCCATTCAAAACGCCCGCCTCTTCGAGCAAATCCGCGCTCATCTTATTGAAATCACCGAAATGCGCGATCTCATGGATAACGTGTTTGCTTCCATCGCCAGCGGCGTCATCACCATTGACGAGGAAGATCGCATCGCTCTGTACAACCGGGCCGCCGAGCGTATTTTGGGCTTTCCGGAAAACGCTATCATACATGAAACGTACCAAAAAGCGCTGGATACATTGGGTCTGCCCGTAACGCCGCTGGTAGAAAATGTGCGGCGAAACGGGGGCGCGCAAAGCACGGAACTGGACGTGGTGGTGAGCAAACGGCCGGGCGTGACTACCCTCAACCTGACGTTGACGCCTCTGCGCGATATTCAGCAGGAAATGTTGGGCGTGGCTATGGTGCTGAATGATGTAACAGAGAAGAAGCGTTTGGAAAGTGTGCGCCGCTACCTGCCCCCCGCCTTAGTGGATCAGATTCGAGACCTGGATGCCGCGCAACGGCCGCAGCAGCGCCATATGAGCGTTCTCTTTGCCGACGTGCGCGGCTACAGCACTTTTAGCGAACACGTTGCTGCGGAAACGCTGATCCAAATTATGAATGGTTACTTCACCGAATTTGTCTACGCCATTAACGAATACCAGGGATTGACAGACAAGTTTATGGGGGATGCGGTGATGGCTCTGTATAACACACCGCTCAATCCCCAGGATGACCACGTAGAGCGGGCCGTGCGCACGGCTTTGATGATTCGGGAACGGATGCGGGCCTATCTGGAGTTGCAGCCGGCTGAGCGACGGCTGCATTTTGGCATGGGCATTCACACGGGGGACGCTGTGGCCGGCAATGTGGGCAGTGATTTACGTAAAGATTATTCGGCTATTGGTGACGCAGTGAACCTGTCCAAACGGATTCAGGAAAATGCTCAGGCAGATGAAATTTTGATCAGCAGCGCCACGTATGAGGTAGTGAAGGATTGGGTATTTGTGGAGCCGCTGCCCCCGATGCAGGTAAAAGGGCGGCAGAATCTGGAGCAAATTTACCGGCTTTTGGGAGAAAGGTAATTGGGTAATTATCCAGTTACCCAATTACCTAATTACCTAATTACCTAATTACCTAATTACTCAATTTTCTACCATTACCGTCCCCAAAATTACCCGATCTCCATTCAAATTACCGTTTTCGTCGGAGATGTGCAGACGACGGCCGCTGGTCATGTCGTATAGGCCGACTTCGATAAAGTAAGTTCCGGGGGGCAGGTCAGGGGCGATGGGCAGGCGGTAGGGGTCGAGCATTTTTTGGCCGGGCAGCCATTTAGGAATCCACAGATGGGTGGGGGCGGAGCCGCCGAGGGGCGTGTAGTCCAGGGCCAGCCAGGGTTGGTTGGCGGCGTCAATCAGGTGGACAAAGATGGTGTAGCTTTCTTCGGCCGGGGCCAGGCTTTCCCATTGCAGTACCAGGTTGATAACGTCCCCTTGTTTGACGGTGATGGGGCCGTTTTCATCCCAGGGGGCAGCGTTAATACGGCCGTTTCCCCACACCCACGCCTTGTCCAATCCCACCCGCTGCCGAAAATTTGCCAGCAGCCCGGCCGTATCCGGCGGATTGGCTTGCGCCGTCACTTGCAGCGTTCCCAACGGCAGATTCAACTCAAATTCTTCGTCCACGCTCAAATTTTTCAGGTTGAGTGTGACGGGATACACTCCGGTGGATAAATCATGCGGCAGGGCAAAATCGAACCGTTCCACAATCACCTCACCAGGCCACCAGTTAGGGCTGATCAGGTGGCTGTCGGTGGTAAATTCATAACGTATGTCGCCTACGGTGACGACGGGCACGTAATAGTTGCTTGTGCCGTTGGGGGTGCGCAGGGCCAGGGTGAGGGGAACGTAGTCGCCGGCGGTTACGGCCGTATCCCCCCACGCATATCCCACAACTTCTACATCCCCGCTGGCAGCCGTCAGCGGCGTCAGTTCCGGCGGGAGGGACGTATTGCCCGGTTCCACTACCTGGTAAAACGGCCCGGCAGGGCGCAGGCGGAACTCCGTTCCGGCAATAGCGCCGGGGCGAAAACTGCTCAGGTAAACCGGGCCGCCGGGCAGATAGTTAAAAATCGCTTCCAGCCAGGGATTTTCCCCACCGGTAGAGATAAATTCCGGCCGCACGTCCGCTTCGTCAGGCCAACGGCCGTCTACAAATTGAGCATACCAGAGCGGCGTCATATGCTCCCAATCGTTTAGCAAAACTGCCCCTTCCTCACGGCCGTCAAACCAGGAAAACACCTCCTCCACATACGCCTGCGCTGCGTCATACTCCCGCAGGCTGATGCGGGGGGTGTTTTGAGCAACTTGCCAGACGGGGCCGGCGAGGAAAGCGAGGGCGACAAGCGTATTGCGTATTGCGTATTGCGTATTGGGGCGGTTACGCAATACGCAATACGCAATACGCAATACAAAAAACAACCCAATCCCGGCCATCATCCCCACCAGCAAAAACAGCCCGTTGGCGTAAGCCATGATGTCCTGGGCGCGCAGGCTGATGACGAAGGCGTAAAAGCTGAGGAAAGCAAGGCCGTACAGAAACAGTGGGGCCAGCGAGGATTGGCCCCATTGCCGCCAATTTGTTCTCTGGACAATGGCTTGCTTGACGCCCCAGCCCAGAGGAACGAGCGCCAGGGCAATGACGGGCAGGCTGAATTGCAGCCGCAGCAGCGTCCAGAAAACGAGGGCGCGTCCCGGCTGTTCTGTCAGGGTAAAGTAAGGCAGACTTTCCGTCAATCCCCGCGCCAGAACGTGATCCAGAAAGCCGTTGAGGGTGTTCATGGTGGAAGGGCCGAAGGCCGGTTCCATGGGGCTGCGGATGGGGAAGTAAAGCCAGGCACTCAATCCCAGCAGGGCAAACAAAACCATCTTCACAATCGTCTTCCAGTCGCGCAGGATGGACGGCCGTACCCCCATAATAAATGCGGCATATGCCAAAAATCCCAGCACCGTGAGCGGGTGGTGAGTCACGCCCAGCCCGGCCGACACGGAAAAAGCG
>JALUPA010000686.1 GCA_027054335.1 Ardenticatenaceae bacterium | reverse complement strand
GGCATTTTTGTCAGAACCCAGTCGGACGCCCGTTTGGTTTTGATTAATTCCACCGTCACCAACAACAAATCCTCCGCAGTAGGCGGCGGCATCGGGTCAGCAGATTACCTTACTCATACAGCAACAATTGAAATCAAAGACAGTGTTATCAGCAACAATACCTATGCCGGTATTGGCATGGCTTCAGTATCTCATACCGGAAATTTGTTGATTGAAAACTCTGTGATCGAGGGTAATGAAGGGGATGGTGTTCATAGTGATGGTGTGTTAACTATGACACAAACCATCGTCAGAAATAATTCAGGAAGCGGCATCAGGTGCCACAATGCCACGATTTCCTACAGCGCCATTCAGAACAACATGAATTTAGCGCCATACATCACCTTTACTGTGGCATATAAAGGGGGTGGGATTCGGTGCGATGGCCAACTGACGATTTGGTATAGCGCTATAGCTGACAATACCAGCAGCGACAGCGGCGGCGGTATCTATTTTGAAGGGGACAAGTTGGAAATTGGCAGCAGTACGGTCAACAGCAACACAGCCGGCGTTGACGGCGGCGGCATCGCTGTTACTAATGGCGATGTTACGCTAACGAATACAACCATCAGCGGGAATAAAGCCGACGAAGATGGCGGCGGTATGTCGCTCAAAGGGAGCGTTGCAGCTTCTACAAACTTGAACAGCGCGACAATCACGGAAAACACGGCCGACGCTGATGGCGACGACGTTGGCAGCGGCGGCGGCGTTTACAAAGTTTACAAAGAGCCTGCGACCGGGGTTGTGAGTGTGACGGCAACGGTCATTGCCGGGAACGTAGACAACTCTGGTTTTATCCTCAACGCCCATGATTGTTATGGCGATTTCACCAGCCTGGGTTTCAATTTCATTGGCGAAGATACGGCCTGTAACGGCTTCACCGCCGGATCAGATCAGGTGGGCACTGCCACGGGCGGACAGCTTGATCCCTTACTCTTGCCATTGGCGGATAACGGCGGCCCTACCTGGACACACTCGCCTGGCTACGGCAGTCCACTTATTGACAGCAGCGACAGCCCGGATTGCCTCCTGTTCGACCAGCGTGGCGTTTCTCGCCCCAAGGATGGGGATGGCAGCGGTGGGGCATTCTGCGACATCGGCGCGTTTGAGGTGGGGGTGTGCCAGGTTCCCATCAAGCCCTTTTTGGATGTGACCCAGAATGGGAATCATCTTGACCTTAGCTGGAACAAACACCTTGTCAACCGGGAGGTGGAGGTGTGGCGCGGCCCGGACGGGGTCCCCACCGCCAATTTCAGCAATATCTGGACGAATCCGGGGCCGGATACAACGTATACGGATTATGACGTGATTGGCAACCCGACGTTGGACCATTTCTATTATGTGCAGGGGCAGAATCCGTGCGGCGATTACTCGGCCGCCTCGAATCTGGTGGGCGAGTTGGAGTTTCCGGTGATGGCAGGGGGGAACGGCCGCGCCCTGCGTCTTACCCTCATCTCCGTCCCCCTCACCGGAACCATCCCGGCCACGGCCGATGATCTGGCTGCCTTCATTGACCCCAATGGCAGCGTCAAAAAAGTGGCCCGTTGGAACAAGAACACCGGCAGTTGGATCGTGCGCACGGTTGGCGCCGGGTTTGGCACGCCCAACTTTCCGGTGCGGTTGGGGGATGTACTCATGATCGGCGCCGACACCACGGCTCCCGACTCTTTCCCCTGGGTGGGCGAAGTGCCCGCGTCGGGGCAGATTCAGTACAACCTGACAAAACAAGCTGTTAACTTCATCTCCATCCCCCTGGCCGAAGCCACCAACTTCACTATGACCGCCGAGGGTCTGGCCGCCGACATCGGCGGGGTGCGGGCGGTGGCGATGTGGGATGCCAGCCAGCAAAAATGGGTGATGCGCCAGGTGGGCGTGAGTGGGCCGAATTTCACGGTGGTTCCGGGACGGCCGTATGCCATCCTGACGACCAATGCCGCGCCGCTGGTGTGGCCATAGCCGGGAAAGGATACGGGACACAGAACATCGCAGAGAAAAGACACGGAGGACACCGGGGACACAAAGAGTTTCCCGGTTCTCCGTGAAAATGACAGGAGTTAAGCAAATGAACGAGATAAAAAGCAAAAGCATCTGGATTCTGGCGACGGCCGTGCTGCTGCTGGCCAGCATTCTCTTAGTCATTCACCCATTCACGCAGGCGGCGCCGGCCAATTCGGCCACACTGACGGCCGTGCAAGACAGCTACACCGACCGCAACATCCCCGCCGCCAACTTCGACGGCGGCCTGCTCAACGCCGCCAACTCCTCCGGCGGGCCGGAAGACCCCGATCTGATCACCAAATACGTCTTCGTCGAATTCGACCTGAGCGGCGTCGCCTTTCCCATCAACAGCGCCACGTTGGAGCTGTCCACCCTCACCTGCGGCGGCACGCTGTTCTCCGATGACGTGGATGTGGCCGTGTACGGGGTGGACAACAGCGTCAACTGGTCAGAAAGCGGGCTGGTCTGGAACAACCAGCCTGCGCCATCCACCGGCGTCTTAATCGGCCTGGATGCAGGCGCGATTCCGGCGGGGACGGCGCAAACTGTCAGTTGGACGGATGGCAACAAAGGGGCGTTTGCCGCCTGGCTGGAAACGCAGCGCACCGCTAACGACGGCCGGGCCACGCTGGCCCTGGCTATTGACAACAGCGGCAATCCCGGTCTGGCCGACGTCTTTTTTGAAGACAGCGAGGGCAGCGGCGCGGCGGCCGGCTGCACCGACGCGGGCGCGGCGCCGGCGTTGACTGTCAGCGAAATGATGGGGCATTATCTGCCGGTCATCCTGAAATAGAATGAAACGGCCGTTCCGGTTTCTTTTTTGCGGGTTACTGCCGGCAGCGACGAACACGACTGCGCCGCTGGGGGCAAGAGACATCTTGAAAACGTCTGAAAACAATTTTTTAGTTGACAGTCGCCTGGGAGGCGACTGTCAACCTGGCGAATGATGGAATGAGGCCATGTTTACCCAAAAATGAAATGTTTTGCTTGCCTGATTTTGATGGGTTTACTGCTGGCGACTTGCGGCGGAGGAGAAGCGGCGACAACGGCCGTGCCCGACACGCCTGCGCCCACACCGACCCACACAGAAACGGCCGTGCCCCCCACCTTGACCCCGCCGCCCATCGTCACGCCTGCGCCCACACCGACGTTGGAACCGACGACCACGCCCACGCCAGAACCGCCGGTTGAAGTTGCTTTTAACGGTATCCGGTTTCTACTGGACGGCCGTCTCGCCGACGAAGTCTACCCTGCTGTCGAAACCTGGGGCGATACCGGCATGACCTACACCGTCATTAAATTTGCGCCGGAAGGGTTATGCCGTGACGTGGGCTGCGTGGAACTGTACGACATGGCCGCTTACGAAGCGGCGAATCCGGATTTCCCGTTGCCGCCGGTGGGAGCAGCCACTATGTTGAAAACGCCGCCTGAGAACGTGGCTTTTCAAAATGGCGGCGGGTCGCGCTCGCTGCGCATGTACGGGCAGATGGAGTATTTTGCCAATAACGAGGCGCTGTTATATGAGTATCGCGGATTCACGACGGACGGCCGTTACTACGTCCTCGTCACCTTCCCCCTGGATGCGTCTATCCTGTTCAGCGGCTATGAACCCGACCAAAACACAAACCCGGACGCCATCCCCCTGCCCGCCCCGCTGTCGGATGATTTTGCCGCCCAAAACCAGATGATGATGGATTATAATCGAGAGGTCGAAGCGCAGTTGGCGCAGCTGCCAGCCACCGCTTTTACCCCCGGCCTCGACTTGCTGGACGCGCTGGCCGCCTCCCTGCACATCGAACCGTCAAACAACTAAACATTTCCTGAACCTGCTTGCCCCCGCCCGCCAATGTTGCGACAATACGACCATGCCCAAATCCACCCGTATCGTCCACTGGCGTTACCGCCGCCAGATGCACCGGCGGCGCAGCGGCAGCGCCCGTCTGAAATGGCTGGCTTTTTTTCTGGCGCTAGTTGTTACCGCCGGGTTGTTGGTAATGGGTTTGAGCGCGGTGGGAGTTACGGCCGTCTACGCCTACTTCACCCGCGACCTGCCCGACTTTACCCAACTGGAAAACCTGCGCCAGGATCGGCCCGACACCTTTGAAACGACCAAAATCTACGCCCGCGACGGCGACGATCTCACCCTCATTTACGAAGTGATTGACCCTTTGGGCGGCGACCGGCAGTGGCTGCCTCTGAAACAAATCCCGCAGCACCTCATTGACGCCACCGTAGCCATCGAAGACCGCACCTTCTGGACAAACGAGGGGTATGACCTGGAAGGGATCGCCCGCGCTTTTAACGAATATGTTGTTCAGGGCGGCCAGATTCAGGGCGGTTCCTCCATCACCCAGCAGGTCATCAAAAACAATCTCATCGAACCGGAACGACGCATCGTGGGCGAAGACGTGGGGCTGGAAGATTACCAGCGCAAAGTTGAGGAACTGCTCCTGGCCCAGCGCGCCGCCGATACCTACAGCAAGGAACAAATCCTGGAATGGTATCTGAACACCAACTTTTACGGCAATCTGGCCTACGGTATTGAAGCCGCCGCCCGCGTCTACTTTGACAAACCGGCAGCAGAACTGACGCTGACGGAGGCGGCCATGCTGGCGGCCATCCCTCAATCCCCTGCCCTCAATCCGATCAACAACCCCGACGCGGCCAAAGAACGGCAGGAACTGGTACTGGATGCGATGGTGCGGGAGGGGTACATCAGCCCGGAAACGGCCGCAGCCGCCAAACAAATCCCCGTGAACGTGGCCGGCGGCATTGAGGAGCGATTTGACATCATTGCGCCCCATTTTGCCCTGTACGTGCAGCAACAACTGGAAGAGATGTTTGGCCCGGAACTGGTACTGGGCGGTGGTTTGCGCGTCTACACCAGCCTGGATTTGGCCGTGCAGCGCCAGGCAGAATGCGTGGCCCGCGCCCAACTGAACCGGCTCTCCGGCGAACTCGGCCCTGGCCTGCCCGCCGACGAGTTAGCCATTTGTGAAGCGCTGGAATACCTGCCGCCCCTACCCACCGCCGACCAGGGCTTGGACCATGAAGTGAACAATACGGCCGTTATCATGCTCGACCCGCGCACCGGCGAAATTAAAGCAATGGTGGGCAGCGCCAACTACTGGGACGAAAGCATAGACGGCTCCTTCAACGTAGCCGTAGACGGCCAGCGGCAGCCCGGTTCCGCCTTCAAGCCGTTCACCTACCTGACTGCCCTCAGCCAGGGGTTCAACGCTGCTTCGATGGTGCTGGACGTGGAAACCGATTTCGGCACGCCCTATAACGACGTCCCCTACGTGCCCCAAAATTACGACCGCAAGTTTCACGGCCCGATGCGCCTGCGCCAGGCATTGGCCAACAGCTACAACGTCCCCGCCGTGCAGGTGATGAGCTGGGTGGGTGTGCCCAAAGTGCTGCAAGCGGCGCACATCATGGGCATTGATACGTTGGACAAAGGCAACAACGCTTACGGTCTTACCCTGACGCTGGGGGGCGGCGAGGTGACGCTGCTGGACATGGTTTACGCCTTTTCCGTGATGGATAACATGGGCCTGATGGTGGGCCAACCCCGCCCGCCGGAAAAACAGCGCCCCGGCTTCCGCACCCATGATCCTGTAGCCATCCTGCGTGTGGAGGACCGCAATGGCAACGTCCTTTACGAATATAACCAACCGGAACGACGAGAAATCCTGACGCCGCAGCTGGCCTACCTGATGAATGACATCCTCTCGGATCGGGCGGCGCGCTGCCCGGCGTTTGGCTGCCCCAACGCCCTGGAACTGCCGGACAACCGTCCCGCCGCCGCCAAAACGGGCACGACGAATGATTATCGGGACGCCTGGACGATTGGCTATACGCCGCAGTTGGTCACCGGCGTCTGGTTGGGGAACAGCGATAACAGCCCGATGCAGGACGTGCCCGGCAGTAAGGGCGCGGCTCCGGTCTGGCGCGCCCTGATGGCCTGGGCTTTGCAAGATGAAGGGATTGTGGGGTGGGAACGGCCGTCCGGCCTGAGCGAGATCAAGGTGTGTGACGTGTCCGGCTTGCTGCCCACACCCTACTGCCCCACCGTCTCGGAACTGTTTATTGACGGCACGGCCCCATTGGTGACAGATAACATCTGGCAGGAGTTCAAAATTAACCGGGAGACAGGCCGGTTAGCTACCATCTACACGCCGCCGGAACTGATCGAGACGAAAGTGTATCCAGTTTATCCGGCAGAAGCAGCCGACTGGGTGCAGGAAAACGAGATCGAACAGCCGCCCACGGAGTATGATACGATTACGGCCGTGCCCCAAAACGAAAACGTCAACGTCCAGTCCCCCGAACCGTTTGCCTACGTGCGCGGGCAGGTGGTCATCACCGGCACAGCCCGCAGCGACGATTTTGCTTTTTACCGGCTGGCCTACTTCCAGGGGTTGACGCCAACTGAGTTGCAGACGCTGGCGGAGGAGGAACGCAGCCCCAAAACGGATGAGCCGCTGGCGGTGTGGGACACGACAGAGCTGGAGGGATTGTATACGCTTTTGCTGACGGTAGTGCGGAATGACGGCCGTTTCGACGAAACAACCGTTCACGTGACCGTAGACAACACCCCGCCGGAAGCCGACATCCGCTCCCCTCTGCCTGACCAGCAGCTGCCCCTTTCCGACGAATGGGTCATCATCCAGGCAGACGTGAGTGATAACGCCTCAATTGATCGCGTAGAGTTTTACGCGGACGGCAGTGAGGCGCCGTTTGCCGTCAGTACCGTGCCTCCCTACACGGAAAAGTGGCCCATGCCGGGGCTGGGCTGCCACACTTTCCAGGTCAAGGCAGTAGATGCGGCGGGGAATGGGGGGGAGAGTACGGCCGTAAGAGTTTGTGTGGTTGGTGAAGATTAGACCTGCCCTGAACTTGCCGAAAGATTGCCGATTAGACCGTCATGCCCGGCAAAATTATGCTACAGAGAATTACTCTGCAACTTTTGCGGTTTACCGTGATTTTATCCGTCGGAGGGATGGGAAATAAGCAATGAACCCGGATCGCACCTTGCAGCCCGCCACGCCGCCCCAGCAACGCCGCCAATATCAGGCCGATTTGCGCCGGGCGCAAGCGGATTTTCTGGAAGCGGAAGCAGAACTGGCCCGGTTGCAGGCGGCCGTTAACGCTTTTCGGATGCAGTGCCGCCTGAAAATCGGCCGTTTGCTGGACGAATATCTGGAACTGCGCAGCCGCAAGCAGGCATTGTGGACGCACCTGCAACTGCTGCACCAGGCCGAGGAGTTTGGCATTCCGTATGACGAGGACGATCCCTTCTGGCACGGCCGTGATCCAGCCGACTTATACGACGATTTACCGGAAGACGACCTGCTGCCGGAAATGGACGGCGCAGAACGGGATCGGGCGGCGGAAAAGCGGCTGTTCCGGGAACTGGCCCGCAAGTTCCACCCCGACCTGGCCCCGGCCGGCGCGGAACGGGCTTACATGACGATGATGATGACGGCCGTTAACGCCGCCTACAGCCAGCACAATCTGGACGCCCTGCGCGATCTGGCCGACGAGTTAGACCCGGCGCTGGTAGTCGAACTGGCAGAAATCGAGACAAAGGAAATCCGCCGCCTGCGGGAGCAAATCCTCAAATTGCAGCGCCGCCGCCGCCGGGCCATTCGCCGCCGGCGCCAATTGCGCCAGGAAAATATGACCAAATTGTGGCAAAAAGCGCGGGAACTGGAAGCCGACGGCCGTCCCTGGTGGGAAGATGTGCGGCAAGACCTCCTCAAACTGATTGACCGCCGCCGCACAGAAATTGGGGAACTGGAAACGGCCGTGGCCCGATTTGAATAAGGGCGCATTTCATTTCAGTTAAAATTTTAGTAGG
>JALUPA010000685.1 GCA_027054335.1 Ardenticatenaceae bacterium | reverse complement strand
CAGCGAGGCCAGCGAACCGCTGATACGCCGGTCGTTGGTTTTGGGATTAAACTGGAACGTCGCCCCCCGCGCAAAACTGCCGGGAAAACGGCCGCTGTAAAAATCACTGAGGAAGGCGCGGTGCAGATAACCGTCCAGGCCCACGGCTGCCGCGTCCGCCTCCGTCACCGCCCAGCCAATGTCGTCGTGGCAGCGCACATACGTCAGCCAGGACGTACCGGAAGGGATGGAGGGGATTTGCTGCAAGGCGTGGGTCAGCAAGGCTACCTTCCGCTCCGCCAACGCGCTCCACAACATCACCATGAAGACGTTGTGGTAGGCAATCTCGCACTCCTTGTTCGTCGCCTCCCCCTGCCCCAGGTAGGGAACCAGTTGCGGCGGCGGCACAATCGCTTCCGCCAGCAGCAGCAGCCCCGGCGCGGCCATGCGGCTCAGGGCGCGGAACGCTTGCAGGATAGCGTGCGCTTCCGGTTGGTTCTCGCAATCCGTCCCCAGCCGCTTCCACATAAAGGCCACCGCATCCAGCCGCAAAACTTCCACACCCTGGTTCGCCAGCCAGAGCAAAATATCCAGCATCTCGGCAAAGACGGCTGGATTAGCGTAGTTCAAATCCCACTGGTATTCGTTAAACGTCGTCCACACCCAGCGGTTAATCCGCTCGTACCAGGTGAAGCTGCCTGGCTTAAATTCGGGGAAGATTTCCCGGATGGTTGGCTCGTACCGGTCGGGCAGGGTGCGGTCGGGGAAGGTATGGTAATAGGCCAGGTAGGCGGGGTCGCCGGCCAGCGCTTTTTGCGCCCATTCATGCTCCTGGGCGGTGTGGTTGCACACCAGGTCAATGCACAGGCTGATCCCATTTTGCCGCAATTGGCCGGCCAAATCAGATAAATCGGCCATCGTGCCCAGCCGCTCATCCACCCGGCGGTAATCCATCACGGCGTAGCCGCCGTCGTTTTGGCCGGGGCGGGGCTGTAAGAGGGGCATCAGGTGCAGGTAGGTGACGCCTAACTTTTTCAGATAGGGGATTTTCTCAGCGACGCCTTTGAGGGTGCGGTCAGGTGAAAAGCGGTCGGCGTAAGCGACGTAGCCCATCATGCCGGACTGCTGAAACCAGTCTGGCTGGTTGAGCCGCCGCAGGTCGAGTAGGCGCAAGTCGGGGGGGCGGCCGGCGTAGGCGCGGGCCGTAATGTGCAGGAATTTGTGCAGCCAGCTTTCAAACTGGGGGTGATTGGCGTAGAGGAGGGTTAACGGCCGTACCGCATCCGCCCAAAACTGTTCCACTCGCTGGCAAAAAATGTCTTGTTCCAGAGGTTCCAACGAGTACAACGGCCCACGCAATAAAGAATCAAATATAGAATTGGCGTCATTCATCTGATAATTGCTTGAGAAACTGCATGAATTGCTGCATATCTTGTTTCACAGCATTGAGACAAGCGCGAAGATCAGCCACCAGACTTTGAATGGCTGAGGAGCGGAAATTAAACGTGTAAACATTGCGCACAACATGCCGGAACTGGCGGTATTCATCAAGACAATACCTGGTTTGCGGGGTAATCACTCGTGGGCGAACCCCTGGAATTTCAGAGGACATTTGCAACAATAGATTTTGATGCCAGTGTGAGCCAGATGGCAAGGTTTCTGACATGGTTTGGGCTATATCTTCAAAAGCGCGTTCCATACCAGCATAGAACCCATGCAAATTCAAGGCAGCGGCATCCAGATAAGCATCGTCATTTGTTTTCAAGGCTTGCTGCATCTGCCTTTCTGTCCGGTGGGCCACGTTGTCTAAATCAAACAATGTTTGTTCAAGTCGGCCAATCAAAGCAACATATTCATCACTCATAACGGTATCCCTTGTGTTTCTATTTCTTTTCGTAAATGTTCACGAGCTTCTTCTGCGCGGACAAGGTCTATGGAAAATTCGGCGGTCAAGTCTAACAAGCTGCCTAGCGCCCGTAAATACTCTCTTTCAGAAACACCCCAGGCTGCCAAATCAATGTCAGAACGTTCATGGAAGCGACTCCTGTTCAGCAAAGAACCAAACACAACTACTTTTTCCGCCTGGAACCGGGTGCGTAAGACTTCTGCTCCCTGCCGGGCGATTTTCCAGGCTAAATGGAAGCGTTCATCCAGTTTAGACTGCCGGACGGCAGCGCGGCGGCGCGCGCCCTGGCGATATTCGGCCATTTTTTCGGGGGAGATATTTAGTGTCATACTTGTATCCACCTAAGTCCGGGTATTCAAAAAGACAGTCCGGGAGTTATTTCATGCCGTTATAAACTTATTGTACCACTCTCCTGCAACTCAATCCGCAGATTGTTCTTTCGCCAACCAAAGCGCGGTAAAGGGCGGCAGTTCCCAACCATGCGGTTCATTGGCGCAGATTCTCACCTCGTCCAGCCAGGTTTGTCCCGGATGGAATAAATCGTGCAGTGGCCGTTCTACGTGCAGAAAATCGCCGGGCAGGGTGCGGATTTCGTCGCTCAGGTTGTAGAGGCAAAAGACCCATTTTCCTTCCCATTGGCGGGTGTAGGCAAGTACGGCCGTATCCCCCGTCTCCACCCATTCCAAATCCCCCTGCCGCAGGGCCGCCTGGCTTTGCCGCGCGCGAATCAAAAAACGGAGCATATTCAGGTACGAATCCGGGTTAGCCTCCTGCGTCACCACGTTGACCTGCGGGTAATCCGTGTTGACAGGTAAATAGGTCTCGTCTGCCGTCGAAAATCCCGCATTTTTGCCCGCGTCCCACTGCATCGGCGTGCGGCAGCCGTACCTGTCTGGCAATTGAAGGTTATCCCCCATACCGATTTCGTCGCCGTAGTAAATGATCGGCGCGCCCGGCAAGGAAAGGAAGAGGGCGTTGAGCAGAAACCATTGACGTTTATCATTCTCTAGCAGCGGAGCCAGCCGTCGCCGGATGCCCAGGTTAAGCCGCATCCGGGGATCAGGCGCATACTGCTGCCACATCCAGGCCCGTTCTTCCTCTGTCACCATTTCCAGCGTCAACTCGTCGTGGTTGCGCAGAAAGGTCAGCCACTGCGCCCCCGGCGGCAGGGGCGGCGTGCGGTTAAGGATGTTTACGATGGGCGTCTTGTCTCCCTTTTTCAGGGCCATAAACAGCCGGGGCATAATGGGAAAATGGAAGCACATGTGGAACTCTGGCACATCCGGCGCGCCAAAGTAGGGCAGCACGTCCTCCGGCCACTGGTTCGCTTCGGCAATGAGAACACGATCCGGGTATTCATCGTCCATCATGCGGCGCACTTTTTGCAGGAATTGGTGCGTTTCCGGCAAATTTTCGCAGTTTGTCCCTTCCCGCTCGTACAAATAAGGCACGGCATCGGCGCGGAAGCCGTCTACGCCCAAATCCAGCCAGAAGCGCATGATGCGGAACATTTCTGCGTGAATCTGGGGATTGTCGTAGTTCAAATCGGGCTGGCTGGCGTAAAAACGATGCCAATAATACTGCCCGGCCAGCTCGTCATACGTCCAGTTGGATGGCTCCGTATCCAGAAAAATGATGCGGGCGTCAGGGTACTCGATTCCGGTGTCGCTCCAGACGTAATAATCCCGGTACGGCGAATTTTTGTCCCGCCGCGCTGCCTGGAACCAGGGATGCTGGTCAGACGTGTGGTTCATCACAATATCAATGACCACTTTGAGGCCGCGCTGGTGGGCCGCGTCCAGGAATGCCCGGAAGTCGTCCAGATTGCCGTAGTCGGGATGGACGCCGTAGTAGTCGCTGATGTCGTAGCCGTCATCCTTGAGCGGGGAGGGGTAATGGGGCAGTATCCAGATGCAGTTAACGCCGAGGGACTGGATGTGATCCAGTTTTTCCATGGCGCCGCGGAAGTCGCCACGGCCGTCGCCATTGCTGTCTTTGTAAGCGCGGATGTAGAGTTCATAGAATACGGCCGTTTCGTACCAATTTGACATATAGGCAAACTTTTGGGACGCTGATTAACGCGGATGACGCTGATTTTTTCACCTTTCAATCAGCGTTATCTGCGTTAATCTGCGTCCTTTTTTAGAAAATTCGAGTTTAATTTACCGGACTTTATCACGTCCCGATACCAAAACGCGCTGTCTTTGGGAAGGCGCTGCTGGGTTTCATAATCCACGTAAACGATACCAAAACGCTGGGTGTACCCCTCTGCCCATTCGTAATTGTCCATAAACGACCATTGTAAATAACCGGCAATAGGGACGCCGTTTTGGATGGCCCGGTAGACGGCCGTTAAATGCCCCCGCAGGTATTCGATTCGTTTCTGATCATGGGGGAAGTCCAGATAACTGCACCCATTTTCGGTAATGTAAATCTTGCCCATGCCATACTCAAAGTAAAGCCGGTTCAGCAGCCTGTAAAAACTGTCAGGATGCACTTCCCAACCCATCGCCGTGTATTCCGCACCCGGATTGGGCACAGAACGATGCGCATCCAGGCTTTCGCCTGCCTGGGCAATGTGGCGCGTGTAGTAGTTGACGCCAAAGAAGTCCAACGGTGCGGCGATGGTTTCCATGTCGCCAGTCTGTACAAAGTCGAGGCCATGAGGCAGGTAGCCTTGTTGGGTGTAGTAGTGAACCATGTCGGCGGGGTAGCGACGGCCGTACAGCGCATTCACAAACCAACGAAAATAATACCCGTCCCAAAGCCGCGCCGCATGATAATCTTCCGGGCTGGGCGAAGCCGGCGTGGCTGGTTCAAAGTTGATAGCAATACCTACTTCCGCATCGGGCGCGTTAGCCCGAATATGCGCCACAGCCAGCCCGTGAGACCACAAAACCGTGTGTGCTGCCCGCAAAGCCGCGTGCCAATCCCGCCAGCCCGGCGCGTGGACGCCTACCTGATGGCTCAACAGGCTGGTACACCACGGTTCGTTGTGGGTAATCCAATGCGTCACCCGGTCGCCCAGAGCGCGGCTGGTTACGTCGGCCAGTTCGGCAAAGGCTGCGGCCGTATCCCGTTCCGGCCAGCCCCCCGCGTCCTGCAACACCTGCGGCAGTTCCCAATGGTACAGCGTGACAAAAGGGATAATGCCCGCTTCCAGCAAGGCGTCTACCAACCGGCTGTAAAAATCCAGCCCTTTCTGGTTCACTTTTCCCCGGCCCTCCGGCAAAATACGCGGCCAGGACACCGAAAAACGGTACGCCTGAATGCCCAACTCCGCCATCAAGGCCACGTCGTCCCGCCAGCGATGGTAATGGTCGCAGGCCACGTCGCCCGTCGCTCCATTCTTCGTCCTGCCGGGTGTGTGCGAAAAGGTATCCCAGATGGAAGGGGTACGGCCGTCTTCAGCCCACGCCCCCTCAATCTGATACGCCGACGTCGCCACCCCCCACAAAAACCCCTCTGGAAACTGCATCATCCCTTCCATTCACAATTCATAATTCACTATGCATAATTCACAATTGCTCACCCCTTCACCGATCCCGCCATCAAGCCCCGCACAAAGTAACGCTGCAAAGCAAAAAATACCACCAATGGCAAAATCATGGAGACAAACGCCCCGGCCGTCAACAAATGCCAGTCATTCCCCCGCGACCCCACAATATCCGCCAGCCGCTGCGTCACCACCTTCGTCTCCGGATTACCCCCCAGGAAAATCAAGGCCACCAGGTAATCATTCCACACCCACAAAAATTGGAAAATGGCAAACGAAGCCAGCGCCGGTACCGAAAGCGGCAGCACCAAGCGGGTGAACACCGTAAAATGAGACGCTCCGTCAATAAATGCCGACTCCAGCGTTTCCCGCGGCAGCGTGCTGATATAGTTGTAAAGCAGATACGTTGCCAGCGCCAAACCAAAGCCCGTATGCGCCAGCCACATCCCCAAAAACGTCCCATTCAACTTCAAAAAACTGTAATCCCGTAAAATAGGCACCAAAGCAATCTGCAAAGGCACCACCAGCAAAGCAATCACTAAAATAAAGAACAGACGCCGCCCCGGAAAGTGCATCCAGGCAAAAGCATACGCCGCAAACGCCGCAATCAAAATCGGGATTACCGTCGAGGGGATAGCCACTGCCAGACTATTCAGAAATGCGCCCGACATATCATCCCCTGGGATCACCTCCTCCGTACCATCCGCAGTTTTATAGACATAGTCCTTCCCGGATAAGACCTGCCGGTAATTGTCCAGCGTAAAATCCCAGGTAACAGTCCACACTTGATCCTGCACTTCAATCCGACCCAGCCGTTTATTCCCTACCCAGATCACTTGTTTGCCGTCTGGCGTCGTCACTCCCTCACGCAGTTCCTTAAACGTGCCTTCCGCCCCCTCCACCTGCATCACACTGTCCGGATCAAGTCCTAACTCTTTCGGGTCTAACGTAGCCACAGTCTGCCATTCCCGGTGTGGAAAAACCGTCCACCAGCCCGACGTCTGAATATCTTGCCGCGTGCGCCAGGAAGAGATAAACAAACCCAGTGTGGGAATCGTCCATAACAACACCAGCAGCAGCAACCCGCCATTTACCAAAATATCATTGAGCAATCGCCGTCTACGCACACTCATGGTTAAAATGCCTCCTGTTCCCGAAACTGGCGCAAGTTGTAAATCATCACCGGAATCACTGCCAGCAGTAGAATAATAGCAATGGCTGACCCCAAACCAGAATTGCGAGCCACAAACGATTGACGATAAAACTGCGTGGCAATCACTTCCGTACCAAATTGACCGCCCGTCATCACCCACACCACGTCAAAAATTTTCAGGGTAAAAATGACAATTGTCGTCCAAACCGTAATAATTGTGCCCCGAATATAGGGCAGCATAATGCGGAAATAAATTTGTATCTCTGAGGCCCCGTCTACCCGACCGGCCTCCATCAATTCACTAGGAATACCTTTCAAAGCCGCGGAAAACAACACCATCGAAAAACCGGCTTGCAGCCAGACAACAATGACAATGAGAAACAAATTATTCCAGGGAATAATGTCTGCCCAGGCATACCACGGCTTGGGTGAACCACCCAACGCTACCACAATAGCATTGAGCAACCCGATTTGGGGTACAGTTTCCGGGCGCACTTCATAGATAAAATTCCAGATTACCCCGGCGCCCACAAAAGAGATGGCCATGGGCAGGAAAATGAAGGTTTTAGACACCCGTTCCCAGCGGCTGCGATCTGCCAGGGTAGCTACCAATAAACCAAACAGCACCGAAAAGGTGCTGCCAAAAATAATCCACATCAGATTGTTACGGAAGGCTTCCCGCATGACTCGTTCTGTAAAAATGGCGCTGTAATTTGCCAGTCCGATAAAGGCATCCGCATTCCGATCATGCAGACTCAGCCAAAATGTGCGCACTGTGGGCAAAGCCAGATACCACACCAGAATGGCCAGCGCCGGCCCCACAAAAACAAAAGGCTGCAAACGCGCCGTCCAGGCTGGCGGCAGTCGCTCCACCAAGCCGTTAAATACCCAATAAAGGGCAGCAATCCCTCCCACTCCCCAAACAATCGCCACCAGGGTAATAACCCACTTGGGCGCATCACTCTCGCGCAAAAAGATAAACCCGGCATAGATAACGGCAAAAGCAATAAGGGGAATAATTACCGCCAAAAATACGCGGCTGATAAAGGCCAAAACACGCGCTCCCACCCCGATTTCCCGCTTTTCAGACGCATCAACTTGAGCCATGCGTCACCTCCTTTCCGTAATTAGTAATTCAGTATTCAGTGATCGGTAATCGGTATTTTGCTTACCGACCACCGATCACCGTTTACTGTTTACCGTTTACCGATTATCTCGGCCAGGAAGCATCAATCTCAGACAACACTGTATCCAGATCGGCTGCACCGCTCACGTAGTCAGTCATGCCGGTCCAGAATGTACCTGCACCCACTTCCCCGGGCATCAGGTCAGAGCCGTCAAAGCGGAAGCTGGAGGCGTTAGCCACCAGTTCGG
>JALUPA010000684.1 GCA_027054335.1 Ardenticatenaceae bacterium | reverse complement strand
CGTTGCGTATTCAAGCTTTGTGTTTCCCATGCTTTTAGCATACAGGAAAATAACAAAACTTGCTTTTTATGGTGCGGAAACTGGGGTTTATGGAACGACGTATTGCATTTTTCGCCTGTTCATCCGGCAAAAATCTGTCACGCCCTACGAGAAGCGGGGTTCCAGCCCGGCATTTTTCAGGTCTATGAAATTGATCCCCGTGCTTTCGGCTTCAATTCGCAAAACACCCTTATCTATCTGTGTTCGCCAAGAGAGAAAGGTGATTTTTTCGTACCGGACGCCGATTTTGAAAGCTATTCATACGAAAGAATCGTGCAGCTTTCTGACATTCCTTCAGCCACTATCGCCTATTTCCGGCAAGCGAAAAAACAGGGTGAACGGCCGTTCCTGTTTAACTTGATACCCCACATTTTGCACAAGGGCGCAATTAACACAGACAAGGCAAAAATCATTCCAGTCTGCGAAAGTCCCACCGATTACCGCTCACCACCTTCCGGGTCGGCCGCCCGCAAGTAGCTCCAGGTATAGATGCCGCTGTCATGCCCATCACTCCACAGAATTTGCAAAGCATAGCTGCCCATCGTGTCAATTTTCTCAATCACCACACCATCATTAGGCGTGTTGCGAATGACGTCCAAATTAGGCGGCGTGCCCATGGAATCATGGCCGCCTTTACATTCCACACAGGGGCATTCCGCCCGCAACCCGGCGTAAGGGATGCGGCTTTCTACACCGTCGTCCCATTTGATAATCAGTATACGTTGCTTTTTGTCGGCTGTTACGGCCGTAGGTCTTACAGAACTCATTTTAACTTTCTACGCAAATTACAAAGCAACTACTTCAACCTCAATACGCTCCACTACCTCATGATCCAACTCCAGCATCCGGTCAATTTCATCCAGCGTCTGCGCGTGAAAATACCGCTCGCCGCATTCTACACACACCTGCGTGGGCACATTCTCCACAATATAAAGTTTTTTATTAAACCAATGAAGTCGTTTTACCTTTTTTTCAATCATTTCACTGCCACAAAATTCACAAATCATCATCACCCCGCCAAAGCATACACCGTGATTATTAACAAATCACGACTTACATGAAACCGACAAATAACGTGAATAAAACGGCCGTCCGGCACAGGCCCTTCAATACGATAACGTGTACCGCGCACATCATGGGTCAGCCGCTTTTCTATCCTGCCTTTCAAAATAGCGTACTCAATATCATACCTGTCTAACCCATCTTCCATCATTTCTTCTTCAGCATGGGAGGAAAGGAAATATTGACGCTGAATGATTTTTAACCGTATTCGCCCAATAGAAGCCATACTTATGGTAGCATATAATGCACGTTGGACAACAGTTTACCTGCGCCCGCCTTATCTCAATGCTTGCAACCGCTCCGTCAACTCTGCGTGGCTGGCCTGGAGTTGGGCCAGTTTGTCCCGCTCCTTTTGCACCACCGCTTCCGGCGCTTTTTGGGCGAAGGGGCTGTTCAGCAGTTTGCTCACGCGGGCGATCTGGCTGTCCAGTTCCGCCAGTTCCTGGCTCAGGCGTTCCTTCTCCTTATCCAAATCTACCAGGCCAGCCAGCGGCAGATAACAGGTAATTTCGCCTTGGGCAATGGTGATAGCCTGCTCCGGCGCATCCACCGTTTCCGCCAGAACCAGTTTAGTCGCATCCAGGCGGGCCAAGGCGCAAAGGATAGATTTTTGCCGGGCAAGAAAGGGTGTTTTGGGGCCGGCAGCGATGACGGCCGTAATCCACTTTCCCGGTTCCACTTTATTCTCCGCCCGCGCCGCCCGGATGCCCCGCACCAACGCCTGCAGCTGGGCAAAATCGGCCGCCGCCTGCGGGTATTGCCGCCCCGCTTCCGGCCACGCGGCGATGATGAGCGCCTCACCCCAACCGCCGTCCGGTTCAATGCCCAAATCGGCCGTCACAAACGCCTGTTTTAGCTGCTGCCACGTCTCCTCCGTCACGTAAGGGATATACGGGTGGAGCAGGCGCAGGCAGTCGTCCAGCACCCGGCGCAGAACAGAGAGCGTCGTCCAGGCGCGCTCTCCGCCCTCGTTTAGCTGCACCTTAGCCAATTCCACATACCAGTCGGCAAACTCGCCCCAGAGAAAATCATACGCCTGCCGCCCCGCCTCGCCATACTGGTAACTGTCCATCAGCCGGTTCACGTCGGCCGTCACCTGACTGAGACGGGTGAGAATCCATTGATCCGCTTCGGTGTATTCTGGCTCGGCTGCGGCGTCCACTTTGGCTGCCTTGCTCAAGTTGTGAGCGATAAAACGAGCGGCGTTCCAGATTTTGTTGGCAAAGTTGCGGTTGGCAGCCACGCGGGCCACAGACAGATTCAAATCGTTGCCGGGCGTGCCGCCGGTGAGCAGGGTAAAACGCAGGGCATCCGTACCGTACTCATCCATCACGTCCAGCGGATCGGTCACGTTGCCCAGGCTTTTGGACATTTTACGGCCGTGTTCATCCCGCACCAAGCCATGCAAATAAACGGTGTGGAAAGGAATGTCGTTGGTAAAGAGCAACGCCGACATCACCATGCGCGCCACCCAGAAAAAGAGGATGTCGTATCCCGTCTCCATCACGCTGGTCGGGTAAAACCGCTGCAAATCCGGCGTCTCATCCGGCCAGCCCAGGGTAGAAAAAGGCCACAAGCCGCTGCTGAACCAGGTGTCCAGCACGTCCGGGTCTTGCTCCAGGGTCACGTCCGGGCCGTACTGCTTACGGGCCAGTTCATATGCCTCTTCTTCGCTGTGGGCCACAATCACCTTTTCGGGATCGCCGTCCACGTACCAAGCGGGGATGCGGTGCCCCCACCACAACTGGCGGCTGATGCACCACGGCCGTATATTTTCCAGCCAGTTATCCCACACTTTGACAAACCGCTCCGGCACAATGCGGATGCGGCCGCGATGCACCGCATCCAGCCCCATCTTGGCCATCGGTTCCACATTGACGAACCATTGCCGGCTGACCAGCGGTTCAATCACCTCGCCGCCGCGCTGGCTGCGAGGCACGCTGAGGGTATGTTTTTCTGTCTTAATGGTCAGGCCGGCCGCTTCCATGTCCGCCCACAATTTTTGGCGGCATTCAAACCGATCCAGCCCTTCATATGGCCCGGCGTTGGCGTTCATGGTGGCGTCCTTGTGCATCACGTTGACAATGGGCAAATTGTGCTGTTGGCCGATCTCGAAGTCGTGGGGATCGTGGCCGGGGGTCACTTTGAGCGCGCCGGTACCAAAACCGATTTCCACGTATTCGTCAGCAATGATGGGGATTTCCCGGTTGAGCATGGGCACGAGGGCTGTTTTACCAATGTAATCCCGGTAGCGCTCGTCGTCGGGATGGACGGCCACGGCCGTATCCCCCAGAATCGTCTCCGGCCGCGTGGTAGCTACGGGCAGATGGCCGCCGCCCTTGACGGGATATTTGAAGTAGTACATCAGCCCTTCTTCTTCCACGTATTCCACTTCTAGGTCGGATACGGCCGTTTGCAGCCCCGGCGACCAGTTGACCAGATATTCGCCCCGGTAAATCAGCCCCATACGCCACAGCCGCACAAACGCCTCCCGCACAGCGCGAGACAAGCCCTCATCCAGGGTAAACCGTTCCCGATCCCAGTCGCAGGAGGCCCCCAGGCGGCGCAGTTGATTGGTGATACGACCGCCATACTCTGCCTTCCATTCCCAGGTGCGGCGTAAAAATTCCTCCCGCCCCACTGCCACGCGGGACGTGCCTTCCGCTTCCAGCATTCGCTCCACCTGCAGCTGCGTGGCAATCCCCGCATGGTCAGAGCCGGGAACCCACAGGGCGGCGTACCCCTGCATCCGCGCCCGCCGGATCATCAAATCCTCCAGGGCGACGAACATGGCGTGCCCCATGTGCAGCTGCCCGGTCACGTTGGGCGGCGGGATGGAAATGACAAACGGTTCGGCGTCGTCCGGCCGGCATTCCGGCTTGAACCAGCCGTTTTCTTCCCACCAATGGTAAAGGTGTTGTTCCGTATCTTTGAAATCGTAGGCTTTGGGCATGTCAGTCATAATGTGTTTCCTTATTTGAGATTGGAAAATTGGAGATTAGAGATTGGGGGCCGCTTGCGGCAAATCTCCAATCGCCCAATCTCCAATCCCCCCAACAAAAAAACCCTCTCATCCGTTCAAGGACGAGAGAGTTTATCTCACGCGGTACCACCTTGATTTCTGAAATTTGGTAATTGGGTAACTGGGTAATTACTGAATTACCAAATTACTTAATTACCAATTCCAGACCCTCAATGCCAGCTGTAACGGGCTTTCCCGGCAGAAGCTAATCAAGTTTCACTCCGGCGATTCATGGGCGACTTCGGTAACGGCCGTGTCCTGCATCCACTTTCAGCCTCGGCAGACGCTCTCTGATGGAGGCTATCACCTACTACTCCCAATCACCATCTTTCTCTATGTCAATGGATAGAAGTATAACAATCCGATTAGCGAAAAACAAATTGCAGAAATTTATTTTTCCTCAATGATAATTTGCTCAATCACGTCACCGGGGCCTGAAGGAGCGGCCGGATCGCGTAAAGTGAGAGAAGACAACACGTCATCCCCCTCAATCAACTCGCCAAAGATGGTGTGCAAGCCGTCCAGCCAAGGCGTGGGAACAAAGGTGATGAAGAACTGGCTGCCATTGGTGTTGGGCCCGGCATTCGCCATCGCCAGCAGGCCGCGCCGGTCAAAACTCAGGTCGTTGTCCGTCTCATCCGCAAATTTATAGCCGGGGCCGCCGGCGCCTGTGCCAGTGGGGTCGCCGCCCTGGGCCATGAAATCGGCCAGGACGCGGTGGAAAATCGTGCCGTCATAAAAGCCCTGGTTGGCCAAAAAGACAAAGTTATTGACGGCCAGAGGCGCTTCGTCGTCGTAGAGGAGGAAGCGCATGTCTCCTTTATCTGTTTTGATGATAGCTTCGTAGGTCTTTCCGGTGTCAATTATCATTTCCGGGTAGGCGTCGTAGTACCCTTCTCGTTGTGCAGGTGGAATGGCGGCCAACGGCCGTTCCCCCACCACTACCGGCATACCACCCCCCGACAAACCAAACAACGCCTGCCAACTGAAATAAACTGCCAGCAAAAGCAGCGCCGCTACACCGCCAATCAACAAATATCGCTTCTGCTGCGCCCTTTTCTCCGCCTCCGCCTGCTGCCGCGCCTTCCGCGACGGTGTACTCTTACGCTTCTTCGCCATAAATCAACCTCCAACCAATTAGCCGCGGATTGCGCGGATTATACAGATTCAGTAGATCCAATTTTTCATCTTTTGGCCGCGGATTGCGCGGATTAGCGCGGATTTTTTATAATGACTTTACCGAAAAAACCGCAGAGGACGCAAAGATCGCAAAGATTTACCAGAGAAAAATCCAGACAAATCCGCGAAATCCGCGGCTTAAGTTTTGAAATTTGGATCTACTGAGATTTGTAATCCGCGCAATCCGCGGCTTTTCTTCACGCATCGCGCATCACGTCTTCATCCCACATCTTCTCCAGCCGCCAAATTGCCGCTGCCGCCAGCGCCAGGGCAATGCCAAAAATAACGTACCCTTCCGGGATGGTGGCCTGGGTGATAAAAATGGCAACCATCCCCGTCGCGCCGGTGATCAGATAGATGATCAGCACCGCTTCCCGCTGAGTATAACCCATTTGCACCAGGCGGTGGCTGATATGATCCTTCCCCGGTGTGTTGGGGCTGAGACCGCGCCGCAAACGGGAAACGACGACAAGCGTCATGTCAAAAATGGGCACAGCCAAAATAAAAATGGGTACCATCCAGGTGACAAAACTGACGTTATCAGGAAAGCGCAATTGCAACCCCAACAACGCCAGCAAAAAACCCAAAAATAATGATCCGGCGTCCCCCATAAAAATGCGGGCCGGTTTGAAATTGTAGCGCAAAAAGCCCAGCGTCGCCCCTAAAACGGCCGCTGCCAGCGCCGACACCAAAAATTGATCATTGATCAACCCCAGCAGCAGCATAAAAGACGCCGCCACCGCGCTGATACCGGCGCTCAGGCCGTCCATGTTATCCAAAAAGTTGATGGCATTGGCGATGCCCAGCAGCCAAAACAGGGTAAGGGCCATGTTCAGCGGTTCCGGGATGGGCAATTTGACGCGAATATCAAACAAAATGAGAACAATTGAGGCCAACAACAACCCGCCCATTTTGGCCCAGGCAGGCAGCCCCATCCAATCATCCAGCAGACCAATCAGCACGACGATGGTCATGGCTGACAGAACGCCGCCGACGGAGGGGGGCAGTTGGCCGGAAAAGGCGATGAGAGCGATGACTGCACCGCCAAAAATAGCCAGTCCCCCCAACAGCGGCATAGGCGCAGCGTGGAGTTTGCGTTGGGCCGGCGCGTCCACAAAGCCCAGATGCACTGCTAACCGCCGCACCCAGGGGATGGATACGGCCGTAACAAACAATGCCACCGTGAAAATAACCAGAACGACGCCCATGGTTCGGTATTCGGTAGTCGGTAATCAGTGAATGGTAAACCGATTACCGACTATCATTCCCCGATCACCCTCCTCCCGTCAATTGATCCAGGAATTGTTGAATCTGCTCCGTGTACTGCGGTGGGGCGGTAGCCAGCGCATTTTGCGTCAGGGCAACAGCCTGCTCTATCTGGCCCAGCCCGGCGTAGCTGCGCGCCAGCAAAAAGTCCAGGTTCCAGCTGTTTACTGCCTGTCCCCGCGGGTCTAATTGACGCACCTGCTCATATGCGGCGACAGCCTCTTCATAATCACCCAAATCATGGAGAATCTGCCCGGCCCGCACCCAAATACGGGGGTCATTGGGGCGTTGCTCTGTGGCCCCCATGGCTGTTTCTGCCGCTCGCTGCCGCATCTCCTCCTGCGTATCTGGCGCCTGCCCGGCGGCGCACACCTGGTACGTCTGCGCCAAATCAAAATAGGTCTCCGTGTAGTAAGGGTCAATCGCCAACGATTCCTCAAAAACCTGAATCGCGCCCTCACAATCTTGCTTCAGATTCAGCAGAAGGCGGGCGTACTCGTTACGAATCACCGAATTTTGCGGGCTAAGGGAAAGGGCGTCCAGATAATACTGCTCCGCCTGGTCAATACGCTCCTGCCGGGCGACTTCGTCATCTGTCAACGTTACCCAGCGAGTATTCAACCGGGCCAAGTTAGCTGTGTGATCCGTATTCAAGGGATTGATCTTCTGGGCCAGCAAAAGACGTTTTTCCGCGTCGCTCAACAATTGGGCTTTTTCGTTGGGGTCTTCCGTCAGGGTAGACCGTTCCAGATAAGCCCGGCCCAGGAAAAGATAGTAAAAATCTTCATCCGGTACGCGGTCGAGCGCATCCTGGTAAATGGCAATAGCGCTGTCCCAATTTTCCAGATTGCGGGTGCGGCTGGCTTCATTATCGAAGAAACGGCCGCGTTTGTAAACCATATCTGCCTGGATTACCTGCACATTGGAGACGGACACTACCCAGCCAGCCAGAATGACCAGCCCAAGCAACAGCAGGTATGCAGGCACGGAACCATTTTCTTTGGCCTTCGGTTTTTTGGCGAGGGCCAAAACAAAGGCGGCAACAACCATCAGTAAAATAACAAAACCGAAGAAATAGACGAGAAAAGCCACCGACTTATCGGCTTCGTCTGTAACGAAATTTTGCAACTCCCGCAGCGTTTCCGGCGCTTTCAGGGTGAAACGATACAGCAGGGAATTGCGTAACTGGAATGCCTGGAAATAAGCGTAACTCATGCCAATGGCCAAGGCTCCCACACCCAACACACCAATGGGCAGGAAAAATTTAGACCAGGCTTTGTCCCACAACAAGTAAAGGATGATGGCGCAGATAACGGCCGTTACCAAAGCTGTCACCACCCCTCCAGCCATAAACACCGGCAGGCTCAACAACAAACCGGCCAGCGCCACACCCCCGGCAAACGTCCGGTCAGCGTCCCCCTTGCCCGCCAGCAAGCGCACCCCAGCCCAAAGGGAAACTGCCCCCCACAACCAAAGCAAACTCTGCCCCAGCAAAGCCGTTGCTCCGGCATTGGCCGGTTGGGGCACAATCAGGCGGAGGCCAATGCTGCCCGCTCCCATGAGCAGGAAGATACCTGCCACAATTTTGGGCCGGTTTGAGGCTAACGCTTTCAGATTGGCCGGGACACGCAGTTCCTTGTCTTTGACCATCTCGCTGACCATGATCAGAATGCCCAAACCCCAGGTAAGAATGACCATGAGGTAAATAAAGGGCGAATCTACAAAATCCTTACTGGCATCCTGGAAGAAGGATTGGTTAAAAATGTCTCCGGCGGTCAACTGGACCAATTCTTCTCCGGTTAAGCCGGGCGGCTGGTTGTAGGTGACAAAGGTGTAGCCCATCACCCCCACAATCAGACCCAGGACAAGGGTGCTGAGCAGTACCGGCCCCCAGCCGGCGCTTTTGCCGGGGGCAACTTGACGGGGTTGGCGCCGGCCGCGTTTGCCACGGCTGGACGATTCTGGGGACACGGCCGTAGCTGCCTTCAACCGCGGTAAAAGATACGTCACCATAAAGAGCAAAGCCGTGTAGAGGAAGAAATGAGTGCGCGTGGCGGCAATGGCAATACCAAAGTGAATTTCCACGTAATGGGCCAGAATAGCCGCCGCCAATGCCGCCACCAGCAGGCGGTCGCCGGCAAAAGGCTGCGGCTGCGTGTCGCTTTCTGCCGGAGATTCGGCCGTCAGGGCATAGTAGATGAGGTAGATGACCAGTCCCAAAATTGTGCCAAAAGGATAGGCTACGCCCACGTAAACCGGGCCGCGCCACAGGGCAAACAACGCCGCCACCAGCAGACCCATCCCCACCCATAAACCAATGAGTAAATTGCGATCCCGCTTGCCACGCAGGACGCCCAGCCAGCGAAAAGCGACGTAAAAAACGCTCAGATACAACGCCTGCCAGATGACAAAACCGATAATACCGGTAATCACCAGGGCGTCGAAGGTTTCGTTGTGAGAGCGGTCCGGCGAGGCGTTACGGGCTTCAATGGTAGCCAGTTCCGGCGGGTAGAAACGGTTGTAGGCCACGTACATCGCTTCGGGGCCGTAGCCGATTAACGGCCGTAAAAAGTTAAAGCGATCCACCGTGCCGTCCGGGTATTGCAGCGGTTCGTGCGGGGCCAGCAATTCCAGCACACCCGTCCAGATGAGAACCCGCACCCGGCCGGTCGCTGAATCCGCTTCCAGGATTTGCCCGAAACGGCCGATGCGGGGCAATTCCCGCCATTCGTCCAGCGTTGCCACCACGTCACCGACCACTGGTATCTCCGCATAAGGCTGCGTCACTTCTGCGGGCAGGTTGAAGGCCACCAGCCAGACGCCCAGGAAGAGGGAAAGGGTGATCCAGCTAAACCAGAGCCAGCGCCAGCCGCGCCGCGCCGAAGCCATGACAAAGACAGCTACGACGACCAATCCCACTGCTCCCACAAAGGCCAGAAAGGAACCCATCCCCCCGCCCAAAGAAGAGAAACGGCTGCCCAGCAGTTGCAAGAGGAGACGGATAACGATGTAGGCTACGGCCGTGCCCAACAGCACAAACAAGATACCCCGGCCGGCCTCCACCCAACGAAATCTCCCCTTGTCCGTAGAGGCATTACGCAAATTGACCAGCACAATCAGGATAAAGGCAAACAAGCCCACACCCAACCCCAGCCAGGGGCCGCGGCTGCCCGACCAGTAAATAGCAATCAACTGAATCGCCAGCGTGAAAATATAAGCCGACGAACGCACTACGTCCGCCCCCGACACCTCTTCGTCATACATGATGTTAGAGAAGGAAGCCAAAATGCGGGCCAGAGTGAGGGGTACGACCATAATCAGGTAAGCGCCAATGAAGATAGCGTTACCCATATGCCCTGCTACCCGCTCCGTCACATCACCGGCCCAGGGCAGCGGGTCCAGGTCAAAATGCTGCAACAAGCCGTAAAAAGCCACGGGGATACTGGTGATGATGATGGTCGTCACCACCCGGCGCACCTGGGCCATGGAACGCATTGTGCCAATAGTGGTCAGGAAGATGATGATGTAGGAGAGCGTGGTGTATGTGCCCTGCATCCGCTGGTAAGAACCGGCCCAACTGACGCCGCGGGTGACGGAAAAGAGGGTGGAGACCAGGTAGATAACTACCAGCAGCGTGACGATGGCTAAAAACGGCATTCGCCACAGGGAATCGGGCTGACGCCAATCGAGCCGTTTAAGCTGCCGCCAGCTTTTTTGGTCCACAAATTTCACCAGCCAGACCGCGGCCATCAGCACAGCAATGGTGCGCAGCAAGGCCAGTTTATCCGGCTCAAAAACGCGGTCGGAATGGATATTGAAAAAGAGAGGCGTTATGATGATGGCGGCCAGCCAACCGGCTTCAATCAGGCCATCGCACCAACGGGAAAGTTTTGAGTCCATAGGTTTGTTCAATGTTGCAAGTTGCATGTTGCAAGTTGCATGTTGCAAGTTGCAAGTGGTAAAGCTGTAAGGTGTTTTTATAATGCTCCCAATCGTAAATCGTTAATCGCTAATCGTCAATCAATTGCCGGTATACGTTTTCAATGGCGGCGGTCATGTGGGGGATGGTGAATTCCTGCCGGGCGCGGCGCTGGCCGGCCTGGCCCATTTGCGTACGCAAATCAGGATCGGCCAGCAGATGGTTGAGGGCAGCGGCCAAGCGGTCTGGCTGATGGGGGGGCACGACAAAACCGGATTTGCCGTCCCGCACCAGCCAGGATGTGCCTGTACCCAGTTCGGTAGTGACGCAGGGCAAGCCGGCGGCCATGGCTTCCTGCAGGACAATGCCAAACGCTTCGGCGCGGCTGTTGGCGGGCAGAGCAAAGATGTCGCCGCTGGCGAAGAAGGCAGGCAGGTCAGCGTCGGAAATATCGCCCAGGAATTGGATACGGCCGTATAAATCCCACTGCCTGACCAATCGTTCCCACTCCGCCCGCTCCGGCCCGTCCCCACCAATGAGCAGCCGGGCGGGAACCCGAGCCATCGCCCGGATCAAGTCATCCACCCCTTTGTAGTAACGGTGACGGCCTATGAAGAGGATGGTAGGCACGGCGGCAGGAGGGATTAACGGCCGTGCCCCCGCAAACCGTTCCACGTCCAGTCCAAAAGGGATGACGACGCATTTATCGCTGTACGGCCGTAACCAGGGCGAACTTTGCACGTAAGGCGCGCTGCTGACAATAATCCGCCCCGCACCACGCAATACCCGACGTAAAAATGGGCCGTAAAAGCGCAAGATAGCCTGCTGGCGCACTACGTCGCTGTGATAACTAATGACATACGGCCGTTGGTTCCCCGCCCCCAATTGACTCAATTCGCCTACCGGGTAAGGAAAGTGAAGATGAGTAACGTCCGGTTGCAGCCGGGCCAGCCGGCGGGGCAAATCCAGACTCAGCGGCGTGGAAGCCACTGTTGCCAGCCGCCTGGCCCGGATTACCCTCACCCCGGCGTCATCCTCCTGTGGCGGCTGCCCCCCCGGATTCGTGACCAACACCGTCGCCTGATGACCCTGCGCGGCCTGCGCCCGGGCCAATACCCGGATATGGTTCTCGATGCCGCCAAAGATAGGGGCATAATCTTTGTAGACGTGGAGGATGTGCAAGGGTGATTGGTAATCGGGTAATTAGTAATTGGATAATTGCTTAGTTACCAATTACTAAAATAGCCAACCGCTGCGAAAGCGGCTGACGCCCATCAAAATCAAAGTCAGAGAAATCAGGATAACGATCAGGTTGTTGCGAGAAAATTTGGCTGGAATCGAGTGAACTGCGCCATTTGACGATGGCGATAAGGGCAACCAACGTGATCAGCCAGCGAAAGCCCCCGTGAATTGTTGTCAGCACCTCCATTTTTCTCCTTTGCATCAATGTTCTTCTTTGCTTTCTTTTTCCGGGTCCGGGAACTCAATACGGACGCGGGAAACGGCACGGCCGTCTACCTCCAACACTCGTATTAAAATGGTACCCCCGTTATATTTCACTTCATCACCCACTTTAGGCGGCCGGCCCAACTTGGTCACCACCAGGCCACCAACTGTTTCCACATCCGGCAGTGGCTCATTCCCCCAAAAACCATCCGCAAAATCATCCACCAGATAATCGCCCGACGTCTCCACAACGCCGGGTTCCAATTCTACATACGGGTCTTTCTCCACGTCAAATTCATCCCGCACTTCCCCCACAATCTCCTCCACCAAATCTTCCAGCGTGACAATACCGGCCATCCCGCCAAATTCGTCCAGGACAATGGCCATGTGCAGATGCTCCCGCTTGAAGGCGGCCAGCAAATTGGGGACGGGCAAATCTTCCGGCACAGCCGGGACGGAACGGGTAATCAAGCGTAAATCAAATTTTCCCTGGGATTTGACCGTTTGCCGCACAATATCTTTCAGATGCACCACGCCGACAATGTGATCCAGATCGTTTTCGTAGACGGGGAAACGGCTGTGGCGGCTGTGCGTCACAAATTGCAGCAGCTCTTCCCGGTGAATATTCTGGGGGATTGCCTCCACTTTTATGCGCGGCGTCATCACTTGCTCTACCGTGCGGTCGCTGAATTCGAAGATGTTGATAATCATTGCCTGCTCTTCTTCCTTGAGCAGTTTGGCTTCAGCACTTTCGGTAACCAGCAGTTCCAGTTCTTCGGCAGAGAGGACCCGCTCGTGCCCTTCCACAGGGGGAATGCGGAAGATGCGCAGCAGCCAACGGCCGATTGCGTTGAGAATTTGCACCGGATAGTGCAGGATGGTCTGGGAAATCTTCATCGGCTGGTACAAACGCAGTGAGGTCTTGGGCGCATCGGCCAACGCCAGCGATTTGGGTACCATCTCCCCCAAAACAACGTGCAAGTAGGTCAGCAAGCCCAACGCAATGACGTATCCCATCGTTTCCACCAGTTCTGGGGAAGGTTCAAACCAGAGCCGGGCCAGGTACGGTTCCAAAAAATGGGCAATTTGCGGTTCACCGTACATGGCCAGGCCCAATGAAGTCATGGTGACGCCTAACTGGGCCGTGGCAATGTAACGATCCTGCCGGAAGCGGGATACCACGATGTGCAAGACGGATTCCGCCCGCTTGTTTCCTTCTTCTGCCATCTCCTCCAGTTGGGTGTGGCGCACACCGATGATGGAAAATTCGGCGGAAACGTAGAGGCTGTTGAGGAAAACGAGGAAAAAGATGACGACCAGGGGGATAAGGATAGCTGTCCAGACGACGGCCGTATCCTCGGCAAAAGCCACCGCCATCATCCCGCTCACCACTGGCAGCATCAAGGCGTACAAAAATAACTTAATCATGCTCGCCCAACTCCCATTCTATAAAAGTATCCTCATCTTCCTGCTCCTGCGGCGGCAGCAGTAAGGAAATTTCGGAAACGCCGGGATCGGCCAGGGATTCAATCCGCACGTTCACCTTGCCAATCTCAATTTCATCACCCACCTCTGGCTTACGCTCCAGTTCGCTGATCACCAGACCGCTCAAGGTATCGTGGTCTTCCGGTAAATCCAGTTCCAGGTATTCATTCACGTCAGCCACCAGCAAATCGCCGCGCAGATAGATACGGCCGTCCTTATCCCGCGAAATCAGAGCCATTTCATCATCAAATTCATCTTGCAGTTCACCAAAAACTTCCTCAATTAAATCTTCCAGGGTAATCAGCCCGGCTGTACCGCCATATTCATCAAAGACAATGGCAATGTATTGGCCGCCACCGTTGAGCTTTTCCCACAACTCAATCACCGGCATAGTCTCCGGCACATAGAGTACAGGGCGCAGTTCCTGGCGCGGGTCCGCTTCGCCGTTCACATACAGGCGGAAAATATCCTTGATATGAACGAAACCCACAATATCATCAATTGTCTCCCGATAAATTGGGATACGGGATAATCCATGTTCCAGAGAAAGGTCAATGATGTCCGTGACTGTGCTGTTTTCTGCGGCCGCCACCAGTTTGGTGCGATGAAGCATGACCTGACGCGCCGTTAATTCCCGCAGCCGGAAGGCATTGCGCAACAGCAGCCGCTCCTCCGTCGTCAACTTTTGATGATGGTGGCTTTCAGTGACCAGCAGTTCGATTTCTTCCGGGGAATGAGCATGAGCTGCTTCGCCGACAAAATCCTTGCCCATCAACCGCAGCAACAAACGGCCGCTGCCGTTAAATAACACCGTAAGCGGCCAGAACACCACCTGAGAAATACGCATCGGCGTCACTACGGCTAAAGCCATTTTTTCTGGATATTGAATGGCTACCGATTTAGGAAACAACTCGCCAAATATGACCTGTAATGTGGTAATAAAAGCTAACACCAGCAACACGGCTATTGAATGAACCAGCACCGTAGATACTTGAGAGGTATCCAGACCCAGACGAGTTAAAAGCGGTAAAGAGAAAATGATCAGATTATTGAGCGGGCCGGTCAACCACTGGGCAATGACGTTTTGACCGTAGGCGCCCAAAACCAGCGAGGAAAGGGTGATGCCAATCTGGCAGGTAGCCACGTAAGCATCCAGCTTTTGGCTGTCGTTGACGATGGGACTGAGGATTTGGGCCATACGATTGCCACTGCCGGCCATCTGATCAATTCGGGTGCGCCGCGAGGAAACGGTGGCAAATTCTGCTGCCACATACAGCGCATTAAACAAGATCGTGATGGTGACAACGGCCAGGATAAGGATAACGGTCATCAGGTTTATCAGAAGTTCAGCTTCTCAGAGAAGTTGAACTTCTTGTACAAACAGGCAGGGGGTACGGCCGTAAAAAGGCCCTACGTCCTACTCTGCAAATAAGAAATTTCAGTAACAGGTGATTTTTCGACTGTGAGGATGGCTGGTCAGGCTCAGGCGGTTCCGCGCTAGGCTCGGTCAACAAGGCAACTCCCCCTGGCGACCAGACACATAACAATGTGGTCTCATTATTCTTTTGTCTGACATTTTGATCATGTCGTTTACAATCCGGCAGAAGTAGCAATCATCATAAATTTATCAAGGCTGCACTTTACTTCTGCATCTCTTTAGTATATGTTCCTAACCTGATAAGTGGAGCTGGAAAAATTATAGAACAGGCATAGATATTGGTCAAACGACGCCAATCATAATTATGGGCGCAAGATTAGCCAAATTGACAAGACAACCTGAATATGTTAAAGTTTCCCCAGTTTATTGGTAAGACCTTCTTGAAGAAAGCAGCATAAGCAGTCCCGTTTCACTGTGTTTCATAATGATGACAGTTGGGCAATTGGTTTAGCGCTTTTCTGGAATAGATTGTCTGAATTGTTTTTAAGGAGCAAATTATTATGGCACAGCGAGAACAGGGAACTGTCAAATGGTTCAACAGCGACAAAGGCTTCGGCTTTATCGAGCGCGACAATGGTAGCGACGTATTCGTCCATTACAGCGCCATTGATGGTGACGGTTATCGTTCAGTAGAAGATGGTCAGCGTGTAGAATTCGACGTTGTTGAAGGCGCCCGCGGTTTGCAGGCTCAAGCCGTCACCAAGCTGGACTAACAGCACAGTTTTAACGCAAAACCAAGAGAGGAACATGTGAATCACATGTTCCTCTTTTTTGTTTGCCAATCCCCACAACTTTGTAGGGCGATTTTGTAAATCGCCCAATGCCCAACGAACGATTTACAAAATCGTTCTACAGAACCATCATGACTGTTACGGCCGTATCCAACACCACCCGCCAACGCATCACCGCCACTTTGTTCACCTCGCAAAGTCTGTTTTCTGCCGCCATCATCGCCTCCTTTACCCTGACGCCTATTATTGCCGCTGACCTCAGCGGCAGTGACAGCACGGCCGGTATTCCCAGTACCCTGACCTTACTGGGGCGGGCGGCAGCGGCATATCCGCTGGGTTGGCTGATGGACAAAGCCGGGCGGCGGCTGGGCTTGTCTGTGGGTTATATGCTGGCGGTTTTGGGAGCGGTTACGGCCGTATTTGCCATTTTCTCCGGCTCATTTTTAGGCTTTCTGTTGGGGGCGACGCTGGTAGGGATGGGACGCGCGCCTATTGACCAAAGCCGTTACGTAGCCGCAGAAGTGTATCCCCAAAAGCGGCAGGCCAAAGTGATTGGTTTGATCGTCTTTGCCGGTACCATCGGTGCTATTGTCGGCCCGCTGCTGGTCGTACCTTCCACTCAACTGATGGCCTATTGGGAAACGGCCGCCAATGCCGGGCCGTTTGTCGCTGCCGCGCTGCTCTATCTACTGGCCCTCATTGCCATCTTCCTCTTTCTGCGCCCCGATCCCCAGCTGATTGGGGCGGCAACGGAAGCAGAAGAAACCCACACTGACGTATTGGCGGCGCCGGCACGGCCGTTGCGCCATATATTTCGTCAGCCCGGCGTCATCCTGGCCACCGCCTCCCTGATCATCGGCCAACTGGTGATGACTATGATCATGATCATCACCCCCCTGTACATGAACCGTAACGATCACAGCAACCAGGCCATTTCTATGGTGATTATGGCTCACACGTTAGGTATGTTTGGCTTGTCGGGAGTAACTGGCTGGCTGATTGACAGATACGGCCGTATCCCCCTGATTATTGCCGGATCGGTTGTTTTGGCCGCCTCCGCCCTGTTGGCCCCCCTTTCCACCAATGTAATCGTCCTGGCTCTGGCTCTCTTCCTGCTGGGGCTGGGCTGGAACTTCAGCTTTGTAGCCGGTTCCTCTCTGCTCTCTAATTCCCTCAGCACCAACGAACGGGGCCGGGCGCAGGGAACCAGCGACATGATGGTGGCCCTGGCATCCGGATTGGCCGGTTTGTTGGCCGGCCTTATTTTTGACTGGGGCAGTATTATAGCCGTAGCTGCCGTTAGCCTGGCCTTTTCTTTATCGCTTCTGGGTATCCTTTTCTGGTATCGTGTTTACGGCCGTCCGGCCCAAGCCCCGGTCGCTTAATTCCGGCTGACCCGAATGGTGTAGTTGCTCGACAGAAAATCATTCTCAAACAACCAGATGGCGTACAAACCCGTTTCCGGCAAAGAAATACCCAACGCTTCCTGATCTACCAATCCTACGTCATCCCCGTTAGCGTCTACGACGACGTTTCCCTGCCCATCATACAAACTGACCAGGATAAGGCGATCTGGTTCCGACGAAGTCACAATATCTACCACCTCCCCGGCCTGCCCGTAGAAAAACCAGTAGTGGTAGGCCTCGGCAAAGGGAAAGGTGGCGCTGCCTATCTGCCCATAGTCCAGAAAATCCTGAGCCTCATTGAGTACGGCAAACTCATCATTCCCCCACAAGACAATAGCATAATTACCACTGCTCCCATCTGTGGCATATATTTCTAAGGTATAAAACTGCGCCGGATCGACAGGCACACCGGCGGCTGTGCCGATAGCTCCACCACCGGGAACGTCTTGGGAAGCAATTACGCCGCCATTTTCATCCACAATGTCAAAGCTGAGACGCATCTGTGGTTCAGCGGCCACACTGACAGTAATGGTATTACTGTCATCCAACACCAGGTCCCAGATATGCTTTTCACCGCTGTCCAACGGGCCAAAAAAGACATCTTCCGGGTAGACGTCATCCATTATAACATTGGTCAGGCTGCCGGGCGGGCTGGTGGCCGTTGCCAACGGATTAGGCGTGGCTGTCGGCGTGCTGCCGCCAGGTGTAACGGTAGCGCCGCTGTCTGGCGTCGCTGTAGCCCCGGCAGGCGGCGGTGTGCCGGATGGGGATGGGGTCACGGCCGTTGTCGGGGTCATTCCCGACTGCGGTGTAAAGACAGGTGTGGGAGTGTTAGCCCCATTGCCAGCTAAAGGCGTAGGCGTACTATTCAAACCTAAATTCGGCGTCGGCGTCATGGTTCCGTTAACGGCCGTAGGCGTCGGTATCCCCCCATCATCAGGCGTAGCCGTGGGGATTCCGCCCGCATCGGCAATGGGGGTTGCTCCCGGCGTCTGAGGATTAACGGCCGTATCGCCGGTATTGCCCCCCGCCACCATCTCCCCACCCGGCGTCAACGTTACCTGCGCCAGCGGGCTGGGAGCGACAATATCCGTTACCTTGAGATACCAGAGCGTGGTAGACTCCGCCTGCTTACCGCAGCCCACAATACCTTGCCATTCCTGCCAGTAGCCGGTCACAGTCATCGTCAACTCATCCGGCAGCAAGGCGCGCAAGGTATCATCATACTCTCCGGCGTCTACCACCATGCCGTTTTCATCTTTCAGCACCCAGGTAGCCGGGGGTGGGTATGTTTCCGCGGTGCTTTCGCAAACGAGCAACGGCCGTCGTTCATAGCGACCCGTTACCTGTACCAGAGCATCCCGGTACATGTTCGGATTGACGAGCAAATCCTGCAAAGTAACGGGAAACGCCTGATTTTTGCGTAAAGCAGCCTGCGGCATCGGCGTAGGCGGGAACCGTGTTGGCGTCGCTTCCGGCTCGTCACTGCACGCTACCATCAACATCAAAAAAGTAATTAATACCGGGATAATTTTTCTCATATAATTCATCTCGTTCAGAATGTGAGGCTTATTATAATGCACATACCACGTTTTCAGGAGATTCTTTATGGTTTATCAGGATTCAGTATATGGTTCAGCCACTATCACCGAACCCGTCTTGCTTGATCTGCTGACCTCAGAGGCCATGCAGCGGCTCAAAGGCGTCTTACAGCACGGCATTTCCGGTCTCATCGGCGTCACCCAACCTATCACCCGTTACGAACATTCGGTAGGGGCCATGCTGCTGGTGCGCCGGCTGGGTGCGGGACTGGAAGAACAAATCGCCGCTCTGCTGCACGACGTCAGCCACACCGCCTTCAGCCACGTCATTGATTATGCCCTAGACGGCCACGATGACCAGAGCTATCACGACGAGATGAAGGAAATGTTTGTGGCCCAAACTGATTTGCCCGCCATTTTAATCCGGCATGGTTACGATTGGACTAACTTTTTGCATGAGGAAGCATTCCCGCTGCTGGAGCAGCCTTCTCCCCGGCTATGCGCGGACAGGCTGGATTATTTTCTGCGGGATTGTCAGGGATTGGGTCTGGCGGTGCAGGCGGATATTGATCGGGTGTTGGCCCGGCTAGTGGTGGCGGACGGCCGTATCGCCACCACCGCCATCTCCACCGCCAACTGGCTGGGCCGCACCTACATCCAGTGCGATGACGCCAGTTGGGCTAATTTCCGCGAAGTGGGTCTCTACGAAGTGACCGCCCAAGCGATTCGTCGCGCCCTGCAAATCGGCCTCATCAGCGAAGAGGACTTCTGGCTGACCGACGAACCATTCTGGACCAAGTTACACAGCGGCGACGACGCCGCACTAACAAACTGGCTGCGCCTCGTCTCCCCGGCCACCCGGTTTGTCTGGGACGAGGTCAATCCCACCTTCCGCATCAGCACCAAACTACGCGCCATTGACCCGGACGTGCTGGTAGACGGCCGTCTCCACCCCCTCTCCACCCTCGACCCCGACTTCGCCCAATTCCGCACCGCTTACCTCGCCCGCAAACAAGGCAAATGGCCGATGCGGGTGATAAACTAAATGAGTAGTAAAGTGAGGCCGAAATTTTTGACCAACAGCGTAGAGAAATTGACAAAAACACCATCTCCCCTCCAAATTGCTCTGCCCCCGCCCCTCTGGTATGATTTCCCCACATCATGGACCAAATACAAGTATTCACCCAACAAGTCATCAACAACGTGGAAAAAGTGATCATCGGCAAGCGGGAGGCGCTGGAACTGTTGCTGGTTTCCCTGCTGTGCGAAGGGCACACCCTGCTGGAAGACGTGCCCGGCGTGGGCAAAACGATGCTGGCGCGGGCGCTGGCCGTCAGCCTGGGCGTCCAGGCCAAACGGCTGCAATGCACGCCTGACCTGCTGCCCAACGACGTGACCGGCGTCTCCGTATTTGACCAGCAGGCTCAGGCGTTTACCTTTATCCCCGGCCCCGTCTTTACCAACATTTTGCTGGCGGATGAGATTAACCGGGCCACGCCCCGCACCCAATCCGCTCTGCTGGAAGCGATGGGGGAACGGCAGGTGACGGTGGACGGGGTGACACGTGAATTGGCACGGCCGTTTTTCGTCATTGCCACGCAAAACCCCATCGAATACGAAGGCACCTTTCCCCTGCCCGAAGCCCAGCTAGACCGCTTTTTTATGAAATTGAGCCTGGGCTACCTGGACGAAGCCACGGAAAACCAGATGCTCATCAATCTGGGCGGCGTCCATCCCATCGAAACGTTGCAGACGGCCGCCGACGGGCAACGCCTGCCGGAACTGGCCCGCCAGGTGTGGGAAGTCCACGTGGATGAGACTGTGCGCCAATACATCGTGCGTCTGGTTTTTGCCACGCGGCAGCACAAAGATTTGCTTTTAGGGGCCAGCCCGCGCGGGTCTCACGCTTTGTACCGGGGCAGTCAGGCGTATGCGGCCATTAACGGCCGTGACTACGTACTCCCCGACGACGTAAAAACCCTGGCCCCCGTCATCCTGGCCCACCGCTGCCTCATCCACCCGGAAAGCGCCCTGCGCGGCCTGACCGCCAGCGGTATTATCAACGAAATCATCAAGACGACGCCATTAGATTTAGGAGAAATTTAGCGTGATTCGTGATGCGTGATACGTAACAACCCTCACGCATCACGAATCACGCCTCACGATTCATGGGTACCTTCTCCACCCTCATCATCATCATGCTGGTCATTGCCTTTTTG
>JALUPA010000683.1 GCA_027054335.1 Ardenticatenaceae bacterium | reverse complement strand
GTGAGGGGGTGAGGGAGTGGGGGGATGAGGGGTCTTCGTGCCGGGTTTCCGGGGTTTCTTTTGCTTCCGGCGGCATTTCCGGGATGATTTCCGGTTCTACGGCCGGCTGGCGGAGAAGGCGGACGGTTTGGTAGACGGTCTGATCCGGGTTTTCCTTCAGGATGCGGGCGATTTGTTTGGCTTCCTTCTCGGAGACGTCCCCGGCGATGCGAGCTTTGTGCAGGGCGCGCTGCTGCGACTTTTTCAGGCCGCGGTAGAGGCGCGTATCCCGTTCACTGATACGGCCGTCCCTTACATCTTCCTGAATCTCCTCCGGCAAATCCAGCACATTGATAAGCTGGCTGATGCGCTGCCGGGAATAACCCAAGCGCTGCCCCACTTTGGCCCAGGTAATGCGCGTGCCCCAGGGAATGTCCGTCTGTACACCCGAATCCCGCGCCGCGTCCAGTTCATCCTGCAGCAAATCGCGCAGGCGCAGCAGGCCGGCCGCCCGGTCTACGTCATTCAAATCCTCGCGCTGGATATTTTCCACCAACTGGCGCACAAAGCGGGTCACTTCGTCGTAATCCCGCCGCCGCACCACAGCCGGAATGGTATCCAGCCCGGCCAGCCGCGCTGCCCGCCAGCGCCGTTCCCCATGCACAATCAGGTAGCTGTTGGCGGCCACTTCGGCCACTTCAATCGGCTGGATAACGCCGTCCTGCTTGATGCTTTCGCTCAATTCCCGCAGGCTCTCTTCCAGAAATGTTTGCCGCGGCTGGGTGGGGTCCGGCCGGATGTTGTCCAGACGGATAGCCAGAAGCTGCATTCCGGCCGACTGCTCAACGGCGTCCTCCCCGGCGAACAATGCCTCCATCTCCCCGCCGCGCGGCTGGATGGATTGGGACAGGTTGACTTTTGGTTTTTTGCGGGCCATGTTTCTCCTGGGGAGGTAATTGGTAATTGGTAATTTGTAACCGGGGGTAATTACTCAATTACCAATTACTCAATTACCAATCACTTTACTCTCAATCTCTTTTGCCGCCTGCCGGTACGCCGCCGCTCCCGGACTGCGCGGGTCGTAGGCCAGGATGCTTTGCCCGGCGACGGCGCTTTCGGAAAAGCGGACGGAACGTTTGATGACGGCGTTGAAGATGTGGATGCTGTCGCCGTATTGGGCGGTTACGGCCGTAGACACCTCCCGCGTCATCGTCGTCCGGGTATCCGCCATCGTCAGCAAAATGCCTTCAATCACTAGCTTCGGGTTCAGTTTCTTGCGCCGCACCGTCTCGATGCTGGACAAAATCATAAATGCCCCCCGCGCCGCCAGATATTCCGTCTGGACAGGGATGATCACGCTGTTGGCGGCCGTCAGGGCATTGATCACCAGCAGCCCCAGCGACGGGTTACAGTCAATCAGGATATAATCATACGCCTGCCGCATGGGGGCCAGTACTGTTTCCAGCACCCGTTCCCGGCTGAGGGTGTTAATCAACGACAGTTCAATCAGGCTCAGTTCCGGCTGGGAGGGCAGCAGGTGAAACGCCTCATCTGTTTCGTAGATGGCCTGGCTCACGTCGCTCTCGTAGCCGTCAATTTCGTCCTTAAAGGCGGCGTAAATGGTGGGCGAGACCTGATCCGGGTCAAACCCCGCGTGCTGGGTTAAATTGCCCTGAGGGTCCAAATCCACAGCCAGGACGCGACGCCCCATTTCAGCCAGGGCTGCGGCCAGGTTGATGGTGGTGGTGGTTTTGCCCACGCCCCCTTTTTGCATGGCAATGGCAATGATTCGGCTCATACGGCCTCCTTTTTGGTGACAAGATACCTGCAACTTGGCGAACTGTCAACCGGGGTTGACACTTTGGAGAGATTGGAGATCGGGAATTGGAGATTACGACCAATCTCCAATCTCTAATCTCTGCCTCAAAACGGCTCATCCCCCACAATCTGCTGATGCCATTCGGTCAGCCAGTCCATTGCTTCCGTAAAGCGAGTGGCGGGGAGCAGTTTGTAGCTGGTGATGCCGAATTTGCGGTACATTTCCCCGTAGACGGCGCCAAATTCGTTCTTTTTTGTCTGTTTGCCCAGGGCGATGGCCACGGTTTTGACGGCCTGGCTCAACTGGCTGGCCTGGTCTTCGGTGACGGTTTGGCTGCCGGAAAGCTGTTCCTCGACGGTGGACAGGCGGTCCTCGACGTTATCCAGGCGCAGTTCTGTATCGCCCAGGCGGCCTTCCAGTAAAATTTGCTGCCGGGCCAGTTTGACGACGGCCATAGCCATTTTGTACGCTTGCACAGCGTCTGTGTTTTGGTGGAGCAGCGTCTCGAATTGAGGATCGGCCGTCAGGCGGCCTTCCTGGAACGCTTCCCAGAGAACGGTAGCCGCTTCTTCCTGAAAGCGCATCAGTTTGGGCCGTATTTCTTCTTTAACGGCCGAAACGCGAATACCGGACAGCCAGAGAGGAATCAGGTCTACCCGGAGAACATAGCTCTTCTGCATACCGCCGCCAGGGGTAGACAATTTGTCTACCCCTTTGAGTCCCTTGCTTAAAATGGCGTGCCGTTCAGCGCGGCGGCGCTGCCCCTGAGGATCAAGTCCGAGGGCGCGGCACATTTGCGTCAGACCGGCGTAGATACGGCCGTCGCTGGCGCGCATAGCCGTAATCTCATCCTCGTAAAATAAAACCTGTTTTTCCTCAACAGGAACCAGGGCGGTGTTTTGTGTTTTGTCACTCATTTGTCATCGTTTATCCCGCTACCGTTGCCGTTAGGGCCACAGTTGCCTTCAAGGGGTTTGTATTTTGCCTGCTCCCTTTTTTAGACACGAATTGCCCGAATTTTCACGAATTTTCCTGGTTTTTCGTGTCAATTTTGCGTCATTCGTGGCTGATGCTTTGTTGAACCCACTTCTTTTCTGCCCATTTTACCCTTGTTTTTACCTGATTCATAATAGATTTCACCGGAAATGACGTTATGTAAATTTTTGGACGCAGATTAACGCAGACGACGCTGATCCTTCATCTTTTTATCTGCGTCATCCGCGTTAATCAGCGTCCCAAAATGAAATACGGCCGTTCCCGGATGACGAATTATAACGCACTGTGTTATAATGGTGACGCAGTGCGTGATACGTGATGCGTATTGATCCCTTACCAATGTTATGAGCGGCAGTTGGTAATTACCCAATTACTCAATTACCAATTCCCAACAGGAAACATCCTATGAACGACCCCTCAAACGAAGCCATTGATTACGTCATCATCGGTTCCGGCTTTGGCGGCAGCGTTTCTGCCATGCGCCTGACCGAGAAAGGGTACCGGGTGCTGGTTTTGGAGCGCGGCAAACGGTACAATGCTGAAGATTTCCCCAAGACAAACTGGAATATATTCAAATATCTCTGGCTGCCCGCCGCCCGCTGTTTTGGCTATATGGGTATGAACTTTTTGAATGACATCCTCATTTTGAATGGTTCCGGGGTGGGGGGCGGCAGTCTGGTGTACGCCAGCACCCACATCCAACCGCCGGAACATTTCTACGAGGCGGAGGAATGGCGGGATTTGGCCGACTGGAAGGCGGAACTGGCCCCCCATTACGCTACGGCCAACCGGATGCTGGGGACGACGGAAAACCCCAAATTCTGGCCGGCCGACGAGGTTTTGTACCAGATTGCCATGGAGTTGGGCCAGGAGGATACGTTTACCCCTACGCCGGTGGGTATCTATTTTGGCGAGTCGGGAAAAACAGTTACCGATCCCTATTTTGGCGGCGAAGGGCCGGCGCGTACCGGCTGTATCTTCTGCGGCGGCTGCATGGTGGGCTGCCGGCATAACGCCAAGAATACGCTGGACAAAAATTATCTCTATTTTGCGGAAACGAACGGGGCGGAAGTGCGGGCAGAAGCGAATGTGGTGGCTATACGGCCGTTATACGGCCCCCAACCGGACAAGGCCCGCTACGAAATCATCTACGAACGCACCACAGACTGGTTCTTCAAACGGCGCGGCAGCGTCCGCGCCCAAAACGTCATCCTGTCCGCCGGGGTGTTGGGCACGGTGAACCTGCTCCTGAAATGCCGCGACGAAACCCGCACCCTGCCCCGCCTCTCTCCCCGGCTGGGGCGGATGGTGCGCAGCAACAGCGAGGCGCTGCTTGGTTCCACGGCGCGGGATGGCGAGGTGGATTATTCGCAGGGCGTGGCCATCACTTCCCATTTTTGGGTAGATGAGGTGACCAGCGTGGAGCCGGTGCGTTATCCGCGCGGTTCTTCCTTCATCCGCAACATTTCCTTGCCGGTGGTAGATATGGAAGGCGGTTTTTGGCGGCGTTTAGGGCGCGTTCTACTGGATGGCTTGCAGAATCCGTATGATTTGCTCAAGGTCAGGGTGTTGCCGGACTGGGCCAGGGACAGCACCATTTTGCTGGTAATGCAGACGATTGAGAACCGGCTGCATCTGAAGCGGGGGCGTAACTTGTTTACCTTGTGGCGCAAGGGATTGGTGACGGAGCAGGATACGCACGTGCCGGTGCCGGCTGTGATTGCTTCTGGTCGGCGGGTGTTGGACCGCTTTGCCGAGTTGACCAATGGCATTGAGCAGGCGGGCATTAACGACGTGCTGCTCAACACTCCCAGTACGGCCCACATTTTAGGCGGCTGCGGCATCGGCGCGGATGAGTCGTCGGGCGTGGTGGATACGAAACACGAAGTATTCAACTATCCGGGAATGTACGTGGTGGACGGCTCGGTCATTCCGGCCAATCTGGGGGTAAATCCCAGTTTAACGATTACAGCAATGGCGGAGCGGGCGATGAGTCTGGTACCGGACAAGGCGGAGGTGGCGGAGATACGGCCGTTAACTGCCCCAGCCGACCTGCCCCCACCCCGCCCCTTGCCCGATCCTAAAAAACAAGCCCTTACATTCGCCGCTATTGCCGGTATAATCGGGATGATATTGGTTGCCATTTGGCGAAAGCGATAGGGATGACAAGGTGGCAAGTGGCAAGGTGACAGCTTACCTGCCGCTTGCCACTTTTCAGGAGATAAATATGGGCGTAAAAACCGTAACTGATGACAAAAAATTAAACGGGCAGGTACGCCAACTGCCTTTTATCAATCCGGCGACGGGGGAGCAGTTTGGCCGTGTGCCTATGGCGACCCGCGAGCAGGTGATGGCTGCCCGACGGGAGATGGCGGCGGCGCAGCGTATCTGGGCCGCCAAACCGCTGCCGGAGCGTATTCGTATTTTGCGCCAGTTTCAGGCGGTAGTGATTGATGCGTTGGATGAGATTACGGCCGTTATCAACCAGGACACCGGTAAAAGCCGTCAGGATGCCTTGATTGAAGTGATGATGTCCGTGGACAAGCTGCATCAATACTACAAATACGCCCCCAAATGGCTGAAACGCCGCCGCGTGCCGCCCGGTCTCTACTTTTTCAAAAAGTATTACGTGGAACCCCATCCTTACGGCGTCGTGACTGTCATTGGCCCCTGGAACTACCCTTTTGATTTGACCATCCCCCCTGTTTGCTCGGCGCTGCTGGCCGGCAATACCGTGCTTCTGAAGCCGTCGGAAGTAACGGCTGCTACCGGCGTTTTGCTGGAATCTCTCTTGCAGCGTGTGCCGGAATTGGCCCCTTACGTGCGCGTTTTGCATGGGGATGGGGCCGTCGGCGCGGCCATCGTTGAGTCCCAACCCGACCTCATCTTCCTCACCGGTTCCACAGCGACGGGGTACAAAGTGGCCGAAGCCGCTGCCAAAACGTTGACGCCGACCATTTTTGAACTGGGCGGCAAAGACCCCATGATTGTCCTGGAAGACGCGGATATTCAGGCGGCGGCCCGTTGGGGCGTGTGGGGCGCGTTTTACAACATGGGGCAAACCTGCATGTCAGTGGAACGGGCTTACGTGGTTAAATCTGTGTATGACGAATTTGTGCAGACGGCCGTTGAGCAAACCAAACAAATCAAGGTGGGCTATTCGCCGGAGATTGACAACAGTTTTGACCTGGGTTCGTTGACTTTTGAGCGGCAAATGGAAATTATTGAAGACCACCTGGACGACGCCCTGGCAAAAGGGGCGCGCATTCTGGTGGGCGGCCAGCGGGACGGCCTGTTTATGGCCCCGACGGTGATTGTGGACGTGGATCACACGATGAAACTGATGCGGGAGGAGACGTTTGGCCCCATCTTGCCCATTATGAAGGTGGATGACGAGATGCACGCCGTTCAACTGGCAAATCATAGTGTTTTTGGCCTGAGCGCCAGCGTGTGGAGCCGGGACGTGAAGCGGGCGGAACGGGTGGCGCGGCAGCTTGAGGTGGGGTCGGTGATGATCAACGACGCCATTACGCATTATCCGGTAGCCTTGCTGCCGTTTGGCGGGGTGAAGAAGTCGGGGAATGCCCGGACGCACGGCCGTGAAGAGGTGATGCAGTTTACGCAGATGCGCTCTTACGCGGTGGGCAGCCCCCCCGTTCCTTATGATTTGGCTACGATAATGCGCCAGCCGGGCCATTACCGCTTGGGCGCGGCGATTATGCGCTCGATGTTTGGCGAGAATATGCAGCAGCGTACCCAACCGGTGCGTGACGTGTTTACCGACCCGCAAATGAAGGATACGGCCGTGCGCGTAGCAATCTCGACTGCTGTTTCGGCGTTGGTTGGTGGATTGTTATTCTTCTGGTTAAAGTCAAAATTTAAGTCGTAATATCGTTCTGACTTCGTGATGCGTGGTACGTGATGCGTGACTGGTTCATACGCATCACGCATCACGCATTACGTATCACGCACCCCCATGACAAAAACCAACTATCAAAAAATCAGAGAGTTTCACGACGCCCTGGGCGAAACGCCGGTTAGTCCGGTCGTGCCGGGAGCGGACATTTTGCAGTTGCGCCAGACGCTTATCCGGGAAGAGTATGAGGAAGTGATGGCGGCGTTTGGGGAGGTGACGGCCGTTCTCCAGCAAGGCGCCATCCCGGACCTGACCAACCTGGCCCACGAACTGGCCGATCTACTCTACGTCGTCTACGGTACGTTCGCCGACTGCGGCATTGACGCCGATGCCGTTTACGCCGAAGTCCACCGGGCCAACATGGCCAAACTGGCCGGTCCCCGCCGCGCCGACGGCAAGCTGCTCAAGCCGCCCGGCTGGCAGCCGGCCGATGTGCGCGGGGTGATTGCAGGGATGGGGGAGTGAGGGGATGAGAAGCAGGTTTGCCAGTTTGTCAGTGTATCTATTGACTTGACGCCAGTTGCAGTTCTTCGCGGATAACACGTCGCAAGGCAGCTTCCCAATCATTTTCCTGATTTTCAATGTATTCGCGTAATGCTTGGTTGATAAGCGCCTGGTAACTGCCTCCGCCTCGAGCGTTAACTGTTTCTCGAAACCAATTGAGAATATCAGTGTCAATACGGATGGTGATCCGTGTTTTGTTAGGTGGTGTCGGTACAATTGCTCCCCGTTTGGCTTGACCAAAATCGTATTCTTTACGCATTTCATAACTTTCTGTTTTCATAGGTTTTCCTCTCTTGGTTTGTAGCCTTTCTGGCTGAAATGATCCGAATGTTATCGCCGCGAAAAGTAAAAACAACAGTTACGATTCGATCCAGATAGTCCGTGCCTGCCACTACGAATCTGTCTTCCCCATAATTGCCTTCGTCTTCACGCCACAAAGCGTGTTCATCCTCGAAAACCGCTACAGCATCAGCAAAATGGATACCGTGTTTACGATGATTGGCTTTTGCTTTATGAGGATCCCATTCATAATCCATGATTGTATTGTATGCACAAACAGCATACAGTCAAGGGGCTGGCTTCTTAATGAACTCTTTGACTGCACATGCGAAAGATTCTTCGAAATGATGGGGCGGCAGGATTTCACGTTTTCTCCGGCAAACAATACGCTTGGTTGTAGGTCTGAAGCAGGACTTCTTCTGAATCGGCGCGAATGGCAGATTCTATTTCGGCAGTATGGAGATGGTAATA
>JALUPA010000682.1 GCA_027054335.1 Ardenticatenaceae bacterium | reverse complement strand
ACCCAATTACCAGTTACCAATTACCAATTACCCAATTACTCACCCTTCTGAAAACCCGCCTCCACCCCGACGGCCGTATCGCCTTCATTCAAACCCTCCCCCGCCACACGCAGCGATTGTATGAACTGGTGGATTGGCACGGCCGTGAATCCCTGCGCGACAAGGTGGCTGCGGCTGAGGAAGCCATTTACCATGACGAAACCGACCCGCTGGTGAACTGGGATGAGACGGATTGGGAAACGGCCGTGTACGAAGCCGGTCTCACCGGGCAAATCATCACCGAGCGGCAGACGGAACAACGGCGCATTACCCCAGTGCATCTGTCCCGCTGGTTCCCTGACGAGACGGTGTACCAGGTCAAACCGGCTTACGGGCCGCGTTTGCTGGCGGGCGGGTTGTCGGTGGCGGAAGTGGGGGAGGTGAAAGAGGTGTACGGCCGTCAACTGAAAAACCAGACGGTAACCTGGCAAACTGTGGTGGCGTATATTTTGGCGACCAATCAATATTGAGTCTTCCGAAAAAAGCCCTTTGGCAGACAAAACAGCGCAAATTTTAGTCGAGTAAAATCCAGATAATCCGCGTAATCCGCGGCTTTTTTCGGTAAAGTCAATCTTGAATCAGACTGGGATGCCGATTGCAAGCCGTATATTTTTATGCTAAAATATACGTCAAGGTGAGGTGTTATTATGCTGTATAAAGAAAAAAAGAAATTGACATTGCGAGTGGATGCCCGTTTGATCGAAAAGGCGAAAACATATGCGGCGAAACATGATACATCTGTTTCGCAGCTTATCGAACTTTTTTTTCGTCACCTGGATAATGAAAACGGGGTCGAACACACGCCGCTTGTACGGCAATTAACAGGAATTTTGCCGCCGGATATTGACGTTGAAGACGCTTATCACACCTACTTGCAGGAAAAATATGGCGGGTAAGTTCCAAATTCTAGTCGACTTAAATGTCGTGATTGACGTAGTGCAGGAGCGTCAGCCTTTTTATGCGGATTCGGCCAGCGTTCTTGATGCTGTTGTGCGTCAAGAAGTAAAGGGGTTGATCGCTGCTCATAGTGTCAGTACGCTTTTTTATGTGATTACCCGTTGGCGAAACAGAGAAACGGCCGTTGCCGCAATAACCGGACTATTGGATGTTTTCACTGTAGCCACAGTAGATGATCAGGTTGTTCGCAAAGCGCTGATTTGGGGGTGGCAGGATTTTGAAGATGCCCTACAAATGGGAGCGGCGTTAAATGCGCAAGTAGATTATATTGTTACCCGGAATAAACGGGATTTTGAGGTGCAGCCGGTGCCTGTGCTGAGTCCCGCGGGTGTGTTAGCTTTATTGGCGCAGCCGTGAAGTGGAAAACGGCCGTTTCCCATCATCCCGGAAAAAAGAGGTTATGCTGACCCGCTGGTAAATTGGGGCGAGGCTGACTTGGAAACGGCCGTGCCGGAAGCGGGTCTCGCCGGGCAAATCATCACCGAGCGGCAGACGGAACAATGGCGCATTACCCCGGTGTATCTGTCCCGCTGGTTCCCTGGCGAGACGGTGTACCAGGTCAAACCGGCTTACGGGCCGCGTTTGCTGGTGGGCGGGTTGTCGGTGGCGGAAGTGGGGGAGGTGAAAGAGGTGTACGGCTGTCAATTGCAAAACCAGACCGTTACCTGGCATAGTGTGGCGGCCTATCTTTTGGTAGCCAATCAATCCTGAATCGAATTGCAGGGCAACGGCCGTTATACTGGAAACAATGACCGCAAACTGCCTGTATCCCCCCTCCCGTTTTCTGATATAATCCCCCTCTGATACAGACCCGTTTGGTCTGGATTTTAGGAAGAGACAAGCACATAACGTACCACAAACCAGATAGCCTGTAGGTTTTTCATCTGCGGCCATTCCTATCTGTGGTTTATAAAGAGGAGCCAACGAACAATATGGCGCAACCCGACTTTCGGAAAGAAGCAGAAGCACATTACGACGAGATGGTCGCCAGGCGGCGGGATTTTCATCGCTATCCCGAACTGGGGTTTGAAGAAACCCGCACCTCCGGCATTGTGGCCGAAACATTGCAGGAACTGGGGCTGGAAGTGCAACGTGGTATTGGCCAGACCGGCGTTGTGGCTTTGCTGGAAGGCGGCCGGCCCGGCCCCACCATCCTCCTGCGTTTTGACATGGATGCACTGCCCATCCAGGAAAACAGTGACATTGTATACGCTTCAGAAAATCCCGGCGTCATGCACGCCTGCGGTCACGATGGGCACACCACCATGGGCCTGACCCTGGCTAAAATCCTGACTCAATATCAGGATGAGATAGCCGGGACGCTTAAATTTGTCTTTCAGCCGGCCGAAGAAGGATTGGGCGGCGCGTTTGCCATGATTGCCGACGGCGTTCTGAAAGACCCCAAACCGGATGTGGCCCTGGCTATGCACTTGTGGACGCCGGAACCATACGGCAATGTGCGTATTCTGGAAGGGCCGTGTA
>JALUPA010000681.1 GCA_027054335.1 Ardenticatenaceae bacterium | reverse complement strand
GTCTTTTGGTTGGGTTTCTGGTGTATAAAATTTTTCCTTGCCGAAATCAACCGTCTGCGGCGTGGCGGTGGGGGCAGGGTTATCTGGCTGCTGCGCTTTTCCTGGCCTATCCCTTCAGTTTTCAGGCTGTCCCCTGGATAAGCGCCTTGTCTTACAGCCTGGTTGCCGCGCTGGTATTGGGCGCGCTGCTTTTTTATGCGCGTTACCAGGCGGGTGGGGGGAAAAGCTGGGCGGCAGCCAGTCTGGTATTGACGTTTCTGGCCCCTTTTGCCCACGAAAGCGGTGTGGCGGCTGCGCCACTGCTCATTCTCTTTGAGGCAACGCGGGGATGGGGCGCTGATTTCGGGAAACGGCTGCGCCGTGTTTTTGTCTGGCTGCTGCCTTTGCTGCTATGGTTTCTGGTGTGGGTCACTGTGCCGAATACGCGGGCGGATACGGCCGTAAATAACAGCGAAACATTATGGCAAAACAGCTTCTACTATTTGCAAGGCGCCGGTTATCCACTGACCTGGCTGGGCGGCGCCATCAGAGCGCGATGGGGTGGGAACGACCTGGTGACAATCGCACTGCTGGCCGTTCCCGCTTTGCTGCTGGCTTTTGGCGTACAATACTATGCCTGTTATAAAGTGGAAACGGCGGATAAAATGCCGGCAGCCCTGTTTTTCTTCCTTTCGCCAGCCGCTTATCCCTGGTACTGGATTGTCCTGACCAGCTTACCGGCTATATGGTTGTTGAGTTTTGGCGAAACATTGAGTTCCCCTCGGTTGTTGCTGCTGCCATCTGTGGGGATCGCCTGGTTATGGGGCAATGTTTTTGTTTCCGGCGGCCAATGGGCTGTGGCGCGGCTGCGTTCCGGCCGATGGGCCGCAGCCGGTGCGTTTTTACTGATTATTTCATTGCTGTTGGTGTTTCTGCTGGGGCAAAATTACCGGTTTGTCCGCCAGCAGATGACGTATCACCGTTTGCTGGGTTCTGTTTACTGGCAAGCGGCAGAAAAGGCGCTGGCCGCCAATGAGAAGGGGGATACGGCCATATTCATCAATTTCCCCAACGAACTGCGCAGCCACAAGCTAACATACCCGTTGGGGCACGAAGGGGTTATCTTTTACGTGGATTACCTCAACGAGGCAGATATTGTAAACACGCAAACCGGCCGCCAGAACGACGCGCGTTTTTTACGGGCAGACGACATCCGCGAAGAAGCGCCGTATGCGCATGGCGTGATGGGCAGCGGCATTGATTGGCCGGAATTGTTGGCGCAAACTTCCGGCGTCCAGGTTTTCTTGACCAGCTTTAACGCCGATCACATTGAACTGGAACCGGCGGACGGTACATCGGCATCCATTCCCGGCAGCCCGCCATTGGCCATATTCAGCGATGAAACCGGACGTGAGGCCATTGTTTTACACGGGGCAGAAGCAAGCTGGAAAGATAGCGGCCTGTACGTCACGCTGCTTTGGGAAGCAAATCCACCTGTACCCGATTCTACAACCGTTTTCGTCCAGGTATTTGACGCAAACGGTCAAATGATTGCCCAAAAAGACGGATTTCCTTTAGCCAGAACGTACGCCATGACGCAATGGCCTCAAGGGCAAATTGTTCAGGATGTGCGCGTCATACCTTTCCAGTCGCCGCCTGAAAGCGGCCGGATATTGGTCGGATTGTATAATGGATTGACCGGTGAGCGGCTGGCTGTGAAGGCTGCAGACGATGTTGCCGGCCCGGATAACAGTGTTGTGTTGCTATTGCCGGCCGGATCGTCATCTTCCCGGTAAAGGAGTGTTGTATGTCTCACATTTACCTCAGCTATTCCAACCAGGATGCAGAGTTGATTGATTTGATTCAGGCGGATTTGCAGGAGCGCGGCTATGTTGTCTGGCGGGATGCGACGGACATTGGGCCGGACGAGGCTTGGGGAGAAGCTATTGCCACGGCGCTGGCGGGAGCGTATACGATGGTTGTGGCGTTGTCTCACCATTCGGTGAAATCGGAGTCGGTGCAGGAGGAGATAGCCTATGCTCAAGCGCATGATTTGCCTATGGTGGCGGTGCAGTTGGATGAGTGTGAGGCGCCGGAAATGTTGGGGGATACGGCCGTCACCCTCATCAACTGTATCGGCGTCTACCAGGCGGGCGGGCAGGCTTCCGGACTGGAGCAGTTGCGCCAGTACCGGCAATTTATCACGGCGTTGACCGATGCGCTGGATCAGATTTATCCGGTGCGCGTGTACTTGCAGGATTTGTCGAACCGGAACGATGCGGTGCGGGAAAAAGTGGGGGTGATGTGTTAGTTTGTAACCGTCCAGCGAAGCTACGCCTCAAACCAATGAATAGGACGCAGATTAACGCAGATGATGCAGATTTTTTAAAACTTGCTCTGTTTGTAAAGAATTTTCGCTAACAAATGTTCACTCCCCCGTCTCGTTCCCACGTTCTACGTGGGAATGCCCACCCGGACGCTCTGCGTCCACGCGACGCGGAGC
>JALUPA010000680.1 GCA_027054335.1 Ardenticatenaceae bacterium | reverse complement strand
GTGCTGATGACGCATCCGGCCGTGCAGGAAGTGGCTGTAGCTGGCGTTCCCCACGGTGCTCGCGGTGAAACTGTAGTGGCCTGGATTGTAAAGCAGCCGGGCGATGCGACGACAGAGCAGGAGATCATTGAGTGGAGCAAAGGAGAATTAGCCAAATACAAGTATCCGCGTATTGTGATTTTTGTAGATGATCTGCCTAAGACGACGGTGGGGAAGGTGCTGAAGCGGGATTTGGTGAAGGAGTATAAGGAAGCACACACCGGTTAGTGGTTACGTGTGGTGCGTGAAATATGAATTTTTGGCATTTTTCACGCATCCCGAGGTTACACATCATACACTATGTTGTCCGATCAACCTTTAGAAGGTATCCAGAAAATATTGGCTGTAGATGACGACCCTGTTTTTGTGGAGCTTGTTCAGGATATTCTGGAGCGGGAGGGGTTTTGGGTGTCTACGGCCGTATCCGGCCAGCAGGCGCTCACCCAAATCAAAAAGTATGGCTTGCCTCATCTGGCTGTCATAGACCTGAACATGCCCGGTATGGATGGCTTCGAGCTGTGCGCGGCTATCCACCGGTTTGCCCCGCTGCCGATCATTATGCTGACGGCCATCAATGACGAACAAACAATTGTAGACGGCCTGGAACAATATGCAGAAGATTACATTCTCAAGCCGCACCGCCCCCGCGAACTGGTGGCGCGAGTGCGGCGAGTGCTACGCCGCACGGACGGGTTTAATTATGCGCTTGCCCCGATCATTGTGGTAGATGATTGGTTACAGGTGGATTTTCCCAATCGCAAGGTGTTTCTTGGTGGGGAGGAGCGTTCTCTCACCTCTACAGAATCGCGCTTGCTGTATATTTTGATGCAGAATACCGGCCGGCCGGTGACTTACCAGGCACTTTTTACCCGCATCTGGCCGATGGAAGAAGTCAGCGAGGAGCGGCTGCACACGCACGTTTACCGGCTGCGCCACAAAATCGAGCCGGACCGCAAAAATCCGCATTACATTCTCTCGGAATGGGGCGCGGGATATATGTTCCCGGCGCAGCAAATGCTCCAGGAAACATAACTATCAAGCCTCTCCTCCGACCTGACAGGTTTTTCAACCACGTTTTGGCGGCCGATTTCTCTGGTGAAAACCTGTCAGGTCTGAGTCGTTACCAGGAAACAGAACTGATCAAGGGAGCAAGCGGTTAACTGCCCTTAACGGCCGTCCCCAAAGCGCGCCACAAAGGCCCGTCCTGGCGCACGCCACGCCTGTCCAAATCGCTGGAAGCCAGGATGACGCCGCCGGAGCAGCGGGCGGTGAGGCCGCGAATGATATGGCTGAGTAACTGATTGCGGATCAAACCGTCGTCGGCAATCGTCCACGGCCGTGCCCTATCATAACTCTGCGCCAGAACAAAAGCGTTACTCAACGGTTGATTGGGGATGTCCCACCAGCCGGTAGCGGCCGTTTCCAGCCAGACTTGTACCTGCGCCGGCTCCCCCGCCAGTAAATAGCCATAAATTGTAGAAATCATGATCCCGTCCGGGTCCGGCGGCTCGCCCAAATCGGGGGGATTAGCCGTGACCAACCCCTGGTTGATGCCGTCAATAAAAGTGCGGCCAACGGCGGCTGGTGTTTCCAGACCAATCGCAGCAGCCGACTGGCGCAAACGAACTGCTTGCTGCATCAGCCAGTCGCACACGGCTGCTCCCGCCGTATCCGGCTCCGGGTGAAAGCGGTATTGGGAGAGAAACTGGAACAAATCGTAAAGAAACTGCTCGGTGGGGGCGTTGGCGTCATACTCTGCCAGCCACAGCCGCAGGGCCTCAGCCAACCCAGCCATGTCGGCCCCGACACGTTCCCGGATACGCTCTGGCATATTGTCCAGAGGCAGCAGTTCCGGCGTTTCCGGGCGGTAAAGCCATTCTGTAATCAGTTCGGCGCGAGCCGGATCGAGACCGGCGATGCTCAGAGTCAGTGCCTCGGCCACGTCGTAATCGGTAGGATGCCACTTCCAATCGGGATGGGCCAGGGCCAGCCAGGTGAGCCAGGCGCGGACGCGCGGTTCGTCGCGGGGGCTGGAACGGCGGCGCAGGAAGTAGTAAGGCAGTCCCGCTTTTTGGAATGCTTGCGTCAGCATGTAGCGTAGCGCCCCGTCTAGGTAAGGAGCGATGATAGCAACGTCACGGGGAGCGATTTGCTGCTCACGGAGAAAATCGGCCAGAAATTCGGCCAGTTCCACCGCCATCTCCCGCCGGTAACGGCCGCCCACTACGCCCCAAACAGCCTCTCCCGCTTCGGCCGTAGGGAGGCTGGTATGTTCCAAATGGTTTTGCACCAGATTTGCCAGATGAATGAGAGGCGTGTTGGTGACGAACGGTTCCTCAAAACGAAACACGCGGCGGCAAAGCGTGGCAAAACGCATCCCCCCGTCGGGATCGGCCGCCAGAAACCGTTTGTAGCCGCCGCCAACGTCGTAGACGACGGCCGTACTGACAATCTCGTCCATCAGTGCAGCCACAAAATTTTGCCCGGCGGGAGTCTGCTCCTCCACGTTATCCACGATCAGGTGGCGGAACCGCTCGCTGAAGTAGCGGTGAAATTCGGGGTGATGGACAAGCTGGGTATCGAAAATCTCCACTGCCAGGGATAAATCCAACAGGCTTTGCTCCAGGCAGGTCTGACGGAACTGGCGGGCGGCTGCGGCCGCTTCTTCCAGGTGAATCAGCCGTTCCGGTGCGCCCGTCCAGGTCACTTTCTGGCGCAGAATCGCTTCGTCCAGGGTCAGGCTGTTGAGCGCGGCGCGGTTGAGGGTGTCCAGCAGTTGGCTGACGATCTGCTGGGGGCGCAGGCGCAAATCGGCAAAGGCCCCGGCGTTGAGCATGGGAGTAATGATGTGCCACATGAGCAGTTGGGCCAGGTCGTAGGTGAGGAAAGTGGGGGGGTGGTACGGCCGTACAAAGCCCCCCGGCCGGGCCACCAGAGGCCAGAACAAATCCACCATCTCCATGGCCATCTTGTTGTAGGTGGTTACGGTCAGGTCGCCGTAGGGGCCAAGTTCGGATTGCTGTACGGCCGTGACAAATCCCTGCGCCCTGTCCGGCTCGGCCACAATGGTAAGAATGGCGTAGGCCGGTTCGCCCTGGGCCAGTAAGTGAAGGAGGCGGTGGTGGACGGCCGTTGTCTTCCCCGTCCCGGCCATCCCCAGCAAAAAGCTGGTTCCTTCCGCTGCAATCGCTTCTTGTTGCAAAGCAGTCAGTTCAATCAAAATGCCCTCGTCCGCCCTTACAATCGTACCGGCTCGATGAGCAACTGTATCCCCGCAACAATTTGCTGCACTCTTTTTTTTGACAGTGTGCCTACATACTCGCCTAACGCATACTTGCTAATCGTGTAAATTTGTGAGACGTTGACAACGCTTTGTTTGGGTAAGTTGGCTTCTCCTTTCTCCAGCAAAACGTTACCGGGCGATGCGGCTCGCTTTAGATTGGTAGTAAGGATGCAAACGATGGTTGTGCGGATACGTCCGGTATTGAGAGCGTCATTTTGCACGATTACGACCGGCCGTAAATATCCGGGAGCGGAACCAACGGGTTCGTCCAGGTCAACCCAGAAAATATCCCCCTGATTCATGCCCATTCGTCTCCGTTCTCACGCATCCATTGGCGCGCTTTACGATCCATTACCTGCAAAAATTCTTCTTCTTCCGGGTCAAGCCCGTCGGCATAAGCTTCATTGATTGCTTTCAACAGCATTTGACCGCGGCGCCGTTCCAGGTATTCTTCGGCCGCCTGCGCCAATAATTTGCTGCGGGAGACGTTGGTTTCTCGCGCCAAATCGTCAATTTCCTTGAAAAGTGTTTCCGGTAAAGAGATTGCTGTTTTTACTGTAGCCATTTTATACCACCTTTTATACCAGAAGTATAATAATAAGTATTACCATCGTCAATGTGACGTTCAAATTCGTTCCTTCCCCAATTCGCTGTCCTTCTCCCTAATCAAACTCTGTGGGCAGACCAGGGTTGGCGTGGTGGGTAAAAAGCATCTCGATCTGGCCCGGCGTGACGCGGGAAAGGGAAAGATTGTCTACCGGAATCTCATCCCGACGAAAGAAGGCGCTGCCGGCCGTTTCCAGACTGGAAGTCGGTTCGCCGCCGAGGAGTTCGCAGAGGAAGAACAGCTTGAAGGTGTGGAAGATAATGGGCGGATGAGGATGGTTGTTGCGGTCAAAGCAGGCCGCGAGTTTGAGAGGGCGGGTGTGGTAGCCGGATTCTTCAGAGATTTCCCGGGTGACGGCCGTAGCCGGCGAATCCCCCACGTCTACCCAGCCGCCCGGCAGCGTCCAGTGGTTCCCGTCCGCCCGCTCCTGCACCAGCAAATAAGTCCCGGTTCCATAAGTGAGTCCCGTTTGGGCAATTGCCTGCAACCTTTGCACCCAGTGCAGCCAATCCGAATTGTTTTGTTCTTGCTTCATTATTCTGCACCGTCTCGCCCCGAATGCTCAAAACCACACGGCCGTATCCAAATCCCAGATACGGATGGACTTATCCTTGTCGCCGAGGGTTGCCAGGACGGGTGATTGGGGATTGAAAGCCAGGCCGGAGAAGGCGAATTTGGCGTGAGGTTCGGCCAGGCAGGCTAACGGTTCCCAGTTGGCGCAGCGCCAGAGGATGACACTGTGATCGGCGGATTTAGAGGCCAAGATACGGCCGTCTGCCGAAAACGAGACGCTGGTAACTAACTTGCCATGTTCCGTCAGCACCGCGATCAAATCACCCGTATCCAGATTCCATACCCGTACGTCTCCATCGTGGGAAGCAGAAGCCAGCAACCGGCCATCGGGAGAAACAGCCAGGGAGAGAATTTCCCCGCTGTGACCGTTGAGGGTACTCAATTCCCGGTACTCGGCCAGGCTCCAGATTTTGACGCTGGCGTCCCCGGCCCCGGAAATAGCACGACGGCCGTCCGGCGTAACCGCCACGCAGCCTACACGCCCTTGATGTCCCGCCAGCGCAGCCAGCATTTCTTCCGACGCTATATCCCAGACGCGCACCGTCTCGTCATAAGCGCCGGAGACAATGCGCTGGCTGTCCGGCGTGACGGCGACAGCGTAAACGTAATCTTTGTGGCCACGCAGGGTTTTGGAACGTTTGCCGTGGGTTAAGTTCCATACTTTGAGAGCGTTTTTAGAGGCGGAGATGGCCTGACGGCCGTCTGGCGTGATGGCTACGGTGAAGACAGAACCGCTGTAACCCAACAGCTCCTGACTTTGCGCGCCTGCTTCTGTGTCCCAGAGGCGCACAGTTTGATCGTAAGAGGCGGAGGCCAGGGTACGGCCGTCTGGTGACCAGGCCAGGCGGGTGATGGCCCGATTCTTGGCTTTGAGGGTATGACGTAAAGAAAATCCGGTGGGACAGGCTTCACTTTGCATAGACTTTTTGTGATGGGTAACGGGTAATTGATAATTTCCTGATTACCAAGTACCCGTTACCCAATTACCAAACTCAATAACACGGCCGCCAATCCCCCCGTCACAGATGATACCAGATTTACCAGATCATTACTCATCCAGTTCCAGCCGCGCAGAGGGTGGGTGGGTTGGCCGCAGTGCTGCTTTTTCTCCGTTTCCTGGCCACAAACGTCACAAATATAAATTTGCTGCACGGTAGCTCCCAGCAAACTGTCGCTCAGAGAACCGGCTAATCCGGCCAGACCACCGACAAGGCTGAGAGCAAGAACATTTTGCCGTATCAGCAGTCCGGCCGCCAGCCCAATGAACAGCCCGCCGCCAAAGGAAACGGCCGTACCCCACAAAGAAATACCGCCCGACGTACCCACGGGAACGGTGCGACCGTTAGTGATCAGGCGGGGCGGCTTGTGGCTCAACGTGCCCAATTCCGTCGCCCAGGTATCGGCCGTGACGGCAGCCAGCGTCCCCACAAAAGCGGGCAGCCAGAACGGGGCGGGGACGGCCGTATGCAGCACCGCCGCCAACGCCCCGGCGCCGCCATTGGCCAACACCTGCCCCGCATCCCGGCGGTGGCTTTTGTCAAATTTTTCATCCGCTACGGCCCGCTTCTCATCTTCCCGGTAGTGGGAAAGCAGGCTGGAACTGACAAAAAACAAGACCAGGAGGACGCCCCACCGCCAGCCGCCCAGGCCAAAAACCAGGACGCCCACCAACACGGCCGCTGCCGCCCCGGAAGGAGACAGGGAACCGCGCCAATAAGCAACAATGACGATAAGACTGCTCAGGATGAAAGCAAGGACGAGTTGGTTCAGCATGGGGGAAGTTTACCAGAGGGGGCGGCAAGGTGGCAAAGTTACAGGGTGAGGGAGCGGCAAAGTTGCCACCCTCTCACCCTGTCGCTTTAGCAATACGCAATACGCATCACGTGACATTTATCATATGTTAGTTTGGTATGGTATAGTACAATTTGTATACTTGTTTTGTTGTATTATTGTGCAAAATGTCCAAGTTTAAGATATAGGAGATTAAAAAAATGAGCGAAAATCTGAACCCCTTTGCGATTGCCCAGAAGCAGCTAGACGATGCGGCCGAGTTACTGCAACTTGATCCGGCGATGCACCAGTTTTTGCGGCAGCCAATGCGCGAATATCATTTTACCATTCCGGTAAAGATGGACGACGGCAGCACACAAGTATTTAATGGTTTCCGGGTGCAGTACAACGATGCCCGCGGCCCCAACAAAGGCGGTATCCGCTTCCATTGGGAGGAGACGATTGACACGGTGCGGGCTTTGGCGGCCTGGATGACCTGGAAAACGGCCGTCGTAGACATTCCCCTGGGGGGCGGGAAGGGTGGCGTTATTTGCGATCCCAGAGCTTTGTCAGCCACCGAACTGGAGCGGCTCTCCCGTGGCTTTATGCGCAACATTGCCAACATCGTGGGCATTACCCAGGACGTGCCCGCGCCCGACGTCTACACCAATCCACAAATTATGGCCTGGATGATGGACGAGTACGAACATATCGTCGGCCACAAAGAACCGGGCGTTATCACCGGCAAGCCGCTGGAATTGGGCGGTTCGGCCGGCCGGGGCGACGCCACGGCGCGGGGCGGCATCTACACCGTGCGGGAAGTAGGCAAGGTAATGGACATGGATTTACAGGGCAAAACGGCCGCCATCCAGGGGTACGGCAACGCCGGCACGTTTGCCCATTTGCTGGCCGAAGAAATCCTGGGCATGAAAGTGGTCGCCATCAGCGATTCCCGCGGCGGCGTGCTGAATACCAACGGCTTGAGCGCAGAAGAGTGCCTGAATTACAAACGGGAAACTGGTTCCGTCATCAACTTCCCCGGCACGGATTCCATCACCAATGAAGAGCTGCTGGAACTGGAAGTGGACGTGCTGTTCCCCTCCGCCCTGGAAAATGTGATCACGGAAAAGAACGCGGCCAACATCAAGGCCAAAATTGTGGCAGAACTGGCCAACGGCCCCACCACCCCGGAAGCAGACCTCATCCTGCACGAAAACAACGTCTACGTCATTCCTGACTTCCTCTGTAATGCGGGCGGGGTAACGGTCTCTTACTTTGAGATGGTGCAGAACGGCTACCAGTATTACTGGCCGGAATCCATGGTGCATGAACGGCTGGATCACAAGATGACGGCCGCTTTCTGGGCCGTGCATGATACGGCCGTAGCCCGCAACGTCCACAATCGCTTAGCGGCGTATTTAGTAGCTGTCAGCCGGGTGGCCGAAGCAGTGCGTCTGCGCGGTTGGGTCTGATTGGCGTCAAAGTAAACGTTTGCCCAATGATCTGTCGGAAACCAGTGATAAATCTTGACAATACCCGCCAGATCAATCAAACTCGTAGGTGACTTTCACCTTAGCATCAGTTAAGTTGCTTAGCTCCCACTCCGAGTAATCGGGATGGGAGCTATTTGTACTTTACAGATACGGAGATTGGAGATTAGAGATTGCCAGTCGGAGAATCTCCATTTTCCTTCAATCCCAGTTGGAGTTTGAAACCTGAAATGAGCGAAAATCTGAACCCATTTGCAATCGCGCAGGCTCAGTTGGATGAGGCTGCCGCCATTTTACAATTAGATGAAGCCATGCACCAGTTCTTGCGGGAACCGATGCGTGAATTCCACTTTACCATTCCGGTGCGGCTGGATGACGGCACGACCCGCAGCTTTCGTGGCTTTCGGGTGCAATACAATGACGCCCGCGGCCCCGGCAAAGGCGGCATCCGCTTTCACCCTGACGAGACGATTGATACGGTGCGGGCCTTGGCCGCCTGGATGACCTGGAAAACGGCCGTGTCCGACATCCCCCTCGGCGGCGCCAAAGGCGGCGTTATTTGCGACCCCCGCGAAATGTCCCCGGGCGAACTGGAACGGTTGAGCCGGGGCTACATGCGCCGCATCGCTCCCTACATCGGCCCCACGCGGGATGTCCCGGCCCCCGACGTCCACACTAACCCGCAAATTATGGCCTGGATGCTGGACGAATACGAAACGCTGGTCAATCATCACGAACCTGGCGTCATCACCGGCAAGCCGTTGGCCCTGGGCGGTTCACAAGGGCGCACGCCGGCGACAGCGATGGGCGGCCTATTTACCATTCGGAATGCAGCTGAACTGCTGGACATGTCCCTGAACGGTACAAGCTGCGCCATCCAGGGGTACGGTAACGTCGGTTCCTGGGCGCACCGGTTGGGTACAGAGAAATTTGGCCTCAAAGTGGTGGCCGTCAGCGATGAATTTGGCGGCATTTACAACCCACACGGCCTTGATCCCCAGGTTGTTTCCGATCATTTGTGGCGTACCGGCAAAGTGGCCGATTGCCCCGAAACGGAAAACATCGCTAATGCCGAACTGCTGGAACTGGACGTGGATATTTTGATTCCGGCGGCCATTGAAAACCAGCTTACCGCCAATAACGCCCACAAGATAAGGGCCAAAATTGTGGCGGAACTGGCAAACGGCCCCACTACGCCGGAAGCGGACGCTATTCTCCAGGATAAAGGCATTTACATTATCCCTGACTTTCTCTGCAACGCCGGAGGCGTTATTGTGTCCTATTTTGAAGGCGTGCAGAATGGCTACCAGTATTATTGGGAAGAAGAGATGGTCAATGAACGGCTGGACCGCAAAATTTCTACGGCATTTGAAGCGGTGCATAATATGGCGCAAAACCGACAAGTACCTGCGCGAGTAGCTGCTTATCTGGTAGCCGTGACACGGGTTGCCGAAGCGGTGCGTTTGCGCGGTTGGGTATAAATCAGGCCTGCAAGAAATTCAGGACATGGTTCTTCTTTTTATGGAGGATCATGTTTTCTTTTTGTTGAGGCTCAAGAACATTTGTGCTATTATTTAATTGTGTTGAAAAGTGGTATTCCAGTAATAGTATGATGGTATCGTTGTGAATTGCCGGAAAATCGTGTTAATATTGCCGTGCATTTCATTTTGAAGTTCATTAATAACGTTACACCGGGCGAAAAATCTTAAGGAGAGTGTCGAATGTATCAAAAGATTATTATTGTAGGCAATTTGGGGAATGATCCGGAGATGCGGTATATGCCGGATGGCACGGCCGTAACCAATTTCAGTGTGGCCACCAACCGCCGCTGGACAGATGGGGCTACCGGTGAGCCGCGTGAGGAAACAATCTGGTTCCGGGTTTCTGTATGGCGCAAACAAGCAGAAACGGCCAATCAATATTTGAGCCGGGGCAGCAAGGTTTTGGTTGAAGGGCGTATTCGTCCTGACCCGAACACAGGCGCGCCGCGCTTGTTTACCCGGCAGGATGGTACGGTCGGCGCTTCCTATGAGATAACGGCCGATGTTGTTCGTTTCCTCAGCACCCGTGAAGAAGCTGGTTATGCGGCCTCATCGGGTGGTGGCGAGTATTCCGAGGCCGCACCCGCGCAAGAGGAAGACGAGATTCCCTTCTAACTAAGTGACCATCCAAAAATAAGTTCCACCTAAACCTCTGAGGTCTCTCAGACCTCAGAGGTTTGAAAACGGGAAGTTAATTATGGACGCTTACTAAGGCTGATTTTCAATAAAACAGAGTTGATATGACCGGTCTGGCGTTACGCTGGCCCCGTTTTTTTGTACGCCCGACATGGGTGGTAACTAGAGAGTGAAAGTCTCCTGTGGGTGTTGACCCGACGAACCACTAGCCGAAGGCAACTGCGTGAGCGCGAGCGAGCGTGGAGAGGAAGCCGGAACGCAAAATCTGGACTCGATGAACAAAAATCGCGTAGAGGGGCAGGGGATGCCGGATAAGCTGGCAAGAAACGGCAAAGTCCAAAAAGGATCAGAGCAGTCCTATGTAAATGCGGCGAGGGTCAGATGAAAAACCGTACCTTATCTGGGGAGGTCTGCCTGAAAGGGCAGGAGTCAGTAGAAGCTGTAATAGTCGGTGGCGTAACGACCCTCTATAAAAGTGTCACCGATTGGGGTGCGGCGGCGTTCATCAGGAAAAGCAGCGTCAATTTGGTCCAGAACCGTATCGAAAAAGAGGCGGGGGTGGTGAAGGATGAGGTACATCTCGAACCGTTCCAGGGTGGTATGGTCGGGGCCGGCAAAAACCGGGTAACCGACAAAATACTTGACCAGGACAGCCCGCCGCAGTTGCGGGATGGGATGGCTGACAGGGCGACCTTTGCCCTTACATTGATGATAGTCGGCGCAGGCAGTTTCCAGAGGGGAAAGTCGAGAATCCGGTTCAGTTCCAGTAACAGGTGGTTGCTGCGCAGGGGAATCAGGCGGTCATAGACGTAATCGCTGAACCAGTGGAGGAGGGGAGAGAACTAACAGGTTAAAATGGAAGCGATAGAAGTGAGATTTTGCGGTACAATAAGGTTTGTATTCAGGGGATAGGTTCGTGGTTTTGGTGACCGCTATCATACAAAAACTACTTATCCCGCCTTTTTTATTGACTTTTGTAACACACTCTATGACAGAACAAAACGATTCTTTCAACCCTGTTCCCTGGCACGCCCAGTTTCCGGCGCTGCAATTACGAGTTAATGGCGAAACGGCCGTATACCTCGACGGCCCTGGTGGTACCCAAACGCCCCAAAGCGTGATTGACGCCATGTCCGGCTACCTGCAAGGCGGCAGCAGCAACTTAGGCGGCCTTTTCCGCACCAGTGAAGAAACCGGCAAAGTTGTCGCTGCCGCCCGGCAGGCCCTGGCTGACATGCTCAATGCCAGATCGGAAGAAATTGCCTTTGGCCAGAACATGACCAGCCTCACTTTCAGCTTCAGCCGTGCTCTCTCCCGCACCTGGCAGCCGGGCGACGAAATTATCGTCACCCGCCTGGACCACGACGCCAACATCTCCCCCTGGCTTATGGCTGCCGCAGACCGGGGCGTTACCGTGCGCTGGCTGGATTTCAATACGGCCGACTGCACCCTGAATCTGGACGATCTGGCCGACCTGCTGAACGAAAAGACGCGACTGCTGGCGATTACGGCCGCTTCCAACGCCGTAGGCAGTATCACAGACATCCCCCGCGCCGTGCGCATGGCCCATGCTGGGGGCGCCCTGGTCTACGTAGACGCCGTTCACTACGCCCCACACGGCCTCATTGACGTCCAAGCCTGGGATTGTGACTTTCTGGCCTGTTCCGTTTACAAATTCTTTGGCCCTCATACCGGCGTCCTCTACGGCAAGTATGATTTGATGGATAGCCTGACTGCCTACAAAGTGCGCCCTGCCTCCCCCAAATCGCCAGAGAAATGGGAAACCGGCACACAGAGTTTTGAAAGCCTGGCCGGGGTAACGGCTGCCGTTAACTACATTGCCGCCATCGGCGGAAAGACAGGAGATCGCCGCCAACGCATCCACCTAGCTATGGAGCGGATAAAAGTGTATGAGATGGCCTTGAGCGAACGGTTTTTGCGGGGCGTAGCTGATATGCCCGGCCTCAAAGTGTACGGTATCACCGACATTGAACAGCTAGACCAACGCACCCCCACCTTCGCCGTCAGCCTGGCCGGTTACACCCCGGCCCAACTGGCCGCCCGGCTGGGCGAACAAGGCATCTTCGTCTGGAACGGCCACTACTACGCCATCGCCGTCATGGAACGGCTGGGCCTGCTGGACAAAGGCGGCCTCGTGCGCATCGGCTTCGCCCATTACAACACGATGGCCGAAGTAGACCGGCTGGTGAAAACATTGCAGAAAATTGGGGGTTAGGAATGATTAATCTCCTAATCCCGGTGTGCTATAATCAGGTTGGCAGCTTTTATTTTGTGAGGTGAACAGATGACAAAAAGAATCGGCGTTAATCCCCAAATACATTTTGGAAAACCCTGTATAGCCGGCACACGCATTACCGTACAAAGCGTTCTCGAACTTCTTGATGAAGGATTGTCGTTTCAGGAAATACGTCAGGATTATTATCCCGACCTGACAATTGAAGATATTCGCGCCTGTATTCAGTACGCGATTGCTCTGGTAGCGGCAGAAGATATTCATTTTAGTCCTGTTCCCGCATGAGATTTTTACTTGACCAGGACGTTTATGCCATTACAACGCGTTTTCTGGAAAGTCTGGGGCATGATGTTGTTCCTGTAGCCAGGATTGGGCTTTCACAGGCAGATGATGAAGACCTGCTTAACGTTGCCCAGGAACAAAATCGAATCTTTGTGACACGCGACAGAGATTTTGGGCATCTTGTCTTCGTGAAAAAGCTGGGGAGCGGTGTTCTGTATTTGCGCATATTGCCTGTAACAAAAAATGCTGTTCACGAAGAACTCGAAAAAGTCTTGCGCCTCTATTCTGAAGAGGAATTATCTAACGCTTTTGTTGTAATTGAACCAGGCATCCATCGAATCAGACGTCTTCCCAAATAAACTGAGGTTTTCTTGCTTTAACTTTATAGCTGCACGATCTCATTTATGTTAGAACAAATCATCTCCATTACCGGCGTTTCCCGGCGGCGGTGGCAGCCTTTTGACGTAGTTTCGCCGGGCGGAATTCCTTTTTCCGGCTATCTGTGCCGGGACGAGAGCGACAAGCTGGGCATGTTGGCGGTTACGGCCGTAGCCGGTGAAGAACGCCTCGAATTCATCTACGCCATGCCCAAAATCCACTACCCCTACGTCAAAGAGCAGGACGGCTCCGTGCGCGTCTCTATCCCCGTGCCGCAAAATATTGTGGACGCCCGCTTCAACCTCAAGCTGGACGGCACAGCCATCATCTTTTACCCGCTGACTGACAAAGAGGGCAATATTTTGGAAGTGATCCCCCGTACCCGCTTGCAGCCGGTTTTGACGCCCAGCCGCTGGGGGGACTGGAACGCCCTCCTGCAAGACGTTTTACCGGATCGCGCACCGGTGGAGGAGGCGATCCGGACGCAAAAGGTAACGCTGGTCTTTGAATTGTGGGGCTACCGCAACCCCCATCTGGTGCAATACGATACGCCGCTGGCTCTGACGCTGCATACGGCCGTGCGCCCCAAAAAGCCTGTCAGCTACCGCCTGCTGGCTGACATGGCTCATCGCTACAAACTCGACCTTATCCCCACACTGGAAGTGGCCCGGCCCGACCCGGCCGGCTTGGCCCAGGCGTACCGCCGCTGGCAGGCGCAAATGGAAGCGAAAAACCAGGCAGCCGGCGAGGATGTGTTTGTGGAGGAAGGGGCAATTTTGATGCTATCTACGCGGGATACGGCCGTCTACTGGAAATGCAAACCGCCCAGCATCGAGGAAATCCACTGGACGGCCGACGCCAACGTGAGCAAGACGGACGTGGAGCACGCTCTGTTCAAGATGCTGGAGAACGGCTACGATTTTGACAACGGCCGTGTCCAGGACGTATACCGGGAATTGGAAAGCGACTTTGACCCGGAGCGCATCGAAATCGCTGCCGACCTCATCAACCGCGTCTACCAGGAATTTTTGCTGGAACTGCAAAAACGAGCCTGGTTACGCCACCTGGTAGCCGAATCCGGCCTCGACCCCCGCGACACCCCCCCTCTCATGCGCTACCTCTCCCAACATTATCCCCGGAAGGAGATGAGCTGGGTGTATAACGCGGTTAAAACGTTGTACGGGGTTTAGTGTTCAGTAATACCCTCACTGATGCCTCTCATCGCTTGTACTCCTTTCCATTCCAATTTATACTACCAATATGAACTATTACACCCACTTCCTTGAACGATACGAAACCCCCGCGACAGTAGAAGATGCGCTGCGCTTGTTGGCTGAATACGGCCGTGCTGCCCGCATCGTGGCCGGGGGGACAGACATCCTGCTGGAAATGGAACGGGGCGTTCGCCAGGACGTAAAAGTTCTCATTGACGTTACCCGCATTCCCGGATTGGCTGACATCACCCAGGACGACCAGGGAACCATCCACCTGGGGCCGTTGGTGACGCACAACCAGGTTGTAGCCTCGGAGTTACTGGTGCAGAAATCGCTGCCGCTGGCCCAGGCTTGCCTGGAAGTGGCTTCTCCCCAGATTCGCAACCGGGGCACGGTGGCTGGTAACCTGATTACCGCCAGTCCGGCCAATGATACTATCACCCCCTTGCGCGCCCTGAATGCCTCCGTTACCCTGGCTTCTCTGGGCGGCGAGCGTGTTGTACCGCTGGCCAACTTTTACACCGGGGTGCGGCGCACGGTAATGCGCCCGGACGAGATGCTGGTGGACATCCATTTTGCGCCCTTGCCGGCAAGCGCCCGGGCCATTTTTGTCAAGCTGGGGCTGCGGCGGGCGCAAGCTATCTCAGTCGTCAATTTGGCTATTGTCCTGGATTTTGCCGCAGACGGGTCAACAGTAATGGCCGCGACTATCACCCAGGGCAGCGTCGCTCCCATCATCATCAATTCTCCAGACGCTGAAGTGTATTTGGCGGGTAAGCGGTTGACTGATGCGGTCATTGCTGAAGCGGCCCGATTGACGGCCGCCGCCGCCACACCAATTGACGATATTCGCGGGCCGGCCGATTACCGGCGGCAGATGATTCATACGCTGACCCGGCGGGCTTTGGCGGTGCTGCGGGAGGGGCGGGAACGGGCGCAGTGGCCGCGGCAGCCAGTTATGCTCTGGGGCAGGACGCAGGGGCAGTTCCCGGCCGGAGAGCAGTTTGCCGGGCAGCATGAGGCCGGGTCGCTGATTACGGCTACGGTGAATGGGAGAGAGATTACGGCCGTAGGCGGCCATCACAAAAATCTGCTCCACTGGCTGCGGGAAGAAGGGCTGCTCACCGGGGCTAAAGAAGGCTGCGGTGAAGGCGAATGCGGCGCTTGCACCGTCTATTTGGATGGGATGGCTGTCATGTCTTGTCTGGTCCCCGCCCCGCGAGCGCATGGCGCTGACATCGTTACCATCGAAGGGCTGCCCAATTGGGCCGGTTGGGATGGCGCACTGCATCCCTTACAAGAAGCGTTTATTGAGACCGGCGCCGTGCAGTGCGGCTTCTGCATCCCCGGTTTTCTGATGTCGGGGGCCAAGCTGCTGGAAGAATCTCCCACCCCCGAACCGGAACAGATTCGGCAGGCATTTAGCGGCAATTTATGTCGCTGTACCGGCTATTATAAAATTATAGAAGCTGTGGAAAAGGCTTCTGGAGGGTGAACAATGCGTATAGAAAAGAAAAAAGACGAGGAACTGGCCGAACGGAAAGGATTAACCAAACGCACCATTGCCCAAATTATCTGGCTGGGATTATCCTTTGTTCTCGGCTATTTTCTGGCTAAATATCTCTTTGATTCCGGCATCCTCACGCCATCTCTTTTTTACGTACAACTTTTCATACCCCGGTCTGTACCCGAATGGGGGTTGGTGTTGATGACCGCAGTCGCTATTGTCATCGTGTTACAAGTCATGTTTGCTATTGGATTCATTCTGGCCAGCCCGGAAGGCCGGCGGCGCACCGGTGATCCCTCACTGCACTCCCGGCACAAAGACCCCTTTGACGACCATTATTAATTGTAGGAGAGGTGCGCTGCATGGGTAAAGTGGGTTGCACCGGAAATAACTATGACTATATCCCAATCTATTCGACGTGTTGACGCAGTTAGCAAAGTGACGGGAACCGCCCATTTTCCCGGTGATTTGACGCCGGACAATTTGCTGTATGGTAAAGTGCTGTTTAGCAATCAACCGCACGCCCGCATGATTTCTATGGATTTGAGCGAGGCGGAAACTGTGCCGGGTGTGGTAGCCATTCTCACAGCCAAAGATGTACCGGTGAATGAGTACGGCCTTATCCTGCCGGACCAGCCAGTGTTGGTAGGCTTGGGCAGTGACAAGCCTTACTCGGACATCAGCCGCTGGGAGGGGGAGCAGGTAGCCGTCATTGTGGCGGAAACGGAGGAAGCGGCGGCGCTGGCCCGCAGTCTCATCAAAATTGAATGGGAACCGCTGCCGTTGGTGACGGACATGGAAGAGGCGATGAAGGATGAGATTGTTCTGCATCCCTGGCACGGCAGCAATATCCTGATGCACGACCGGATTCGTAAGGGGGATATGGGCGCTGGGTGGGCGGCAGCAGACGTGATTATTGAGGGTGAGTACCACCTGCCTTATCAGGAACACGTCTTCCTCCAGCCGGAAGCAGGGTTGGGTTACATTGACGAAGAAGGCCGGGTGACGGTGGAGATTGGCGGCCAATGGGCGCATGAGGATCGGGAGCAGGTGGCTCACGCCCTGGGGCTGCCGGAGGAGCGGGTGCGCATTATTTACCCGGCGATTGGCGGGGCGTTTGGCGGCAAGGAGGATATGTCGCTGCAAATTGTCCTGGGATTGGCGGCCATGCGCCTGCACGAAATGGGGATTGACCGCCCGGTGCGCATCATCTGGACGCGGGAAGAGAGCATTGTAGGCCATCACAAACGGCATCCGGCCCTTGTGCGCACGAAGTGGGGGGCGACGAAAGAGGGGAAGATTACGGCCGTATCTGCCCAGGTCTTAATGAATAGCGGTGCATACGCCTACACCAGCACCAAAGTGTTAGGCAACTTCCATCTCATGGTCGCCGGCCCGTATGAAATCCCCAACGCCCACATTGACAGTTACGCCATCACTACCAACAATCCGCCGGGCGGTGCATTCCGCGGCTTTGGCGGGCCGCAAGGCGCTTTTGCCGCCGAACTGCAGATGAACAAACTGGCCGAGGCGCTGAATATGGACCCGGTAGAACTACGCTTAAAGAACGTTCTACGTGAAGGCAGCCTGATGACGGTGCAGACGCCCGTCCCCCCCGGTGTCAGCCTAGACAAGGTGATTACAGCGTGCGCCAGCGCCGGCGGCTGGTATTCGGTGGACGGTGATCGGTTAGCGGCAAACGACGTCCAATCTCCAATCTCCAATCCCCAATCTCTCAAAAAAGGGCGCGGCTTTGCCTGCGCCTTCAAAAATGTGGGGTTTTCTTTTGGTTTTCCGGAGCGATGTGAGGCCACGATTGAACTGCATGGCGGCCGGGAAATTGAGCGGGTAGTTTTGCATCATGCAGCAGCGGATGTAGGGCAAGGGTCGCACACGGCGCTCAGGCAAATGACGGCTGAGGCTGTAGGCGTAGACATTTCTCTGGTAGAGTTGGATATGTCGGATACGGCTACCAGCGGCGATTCCGGTTCCGTATCCGCTTCGCGTATGACGTTTATGGCCGGTAATGCCATCCGGGGCGCGGCAGAAAAAGCGTTAGCTGCCTGGACTGACGAAAACCGCCCGGCGCTGGGGCATTTTCGCTATGAACCGCCACGCACGCAGCCGTATGATCCGGAAACGGGCGTTTGTATGCCTAATTTTGCTTACGGCTATGTGGCGGAAATGGTGGAGGTGACGGTGGACACGGAAACAGGCTTTGTGCACATTGATCGGGTTGTCTGTGCGGATGACGTGGGCAAGGCGATTAACCCGCGAGCCATAGAAGGCCAGATTGAGGGAGCGGTGGTGCAGGCGCAAGGGTATGCGCTGATGGAAAATCTGGTGGTGCAAAACGGCCGTATCCAGAACCCTTACCTCAGCCAATATCTTATCCCCGGTATCATGGACATCCCAGACCGGGTGGAGTCGGTCATTGTGGAAACGGCCGACCCGCTAGGCCCTTGGGGGGCACGGGGCATGGCAGAGATGCCTTTTCTTCCGTTGGCGCCGGCTTTGGTTACGGCCGTACACGACGCCACCGGCATCTGGTTCGATGAAATCCCCCTGCTGCCTTACCGGGTATTAGCCAAACTGCGGGAACAGGCGTGATGCGTGAGACGTGACGGGAGAATCACGTCTCACGCATCACGCATCACGCATCACTATTCCAGCAAGGCCGCCGCCTCCCGCCGGGTGCGCGCCCAGGCCGCCGCGTCGCTTTGCGCCAGAGAGAGCCGCCGCGCCGCTTCCTCCCGATGCCCCTCTGCCAGCAGCAAACGGCCGATTTCCACCTGACAGGCCAGCCACAACGGCCGGAGCGACAACGTCTCCGCCCGCCGTTCCGCCTCCAGCAGCGCCTCCCGCGCCTCCGGCCGCCGCCCCAGCCCCAGATACGCCCGCCCCAGGTGAACCAGAGAAAAAGGGATGCCGGTTTGGTTATGCGCCGCCCGCTTCAGGCGCAAACTGGCCTGGAGCAGCTCAACCGCCTCCTCATACGCCCCCTGGCTGGCAGCAATATCCCCCAGATTATTCAGGCAAATCGCTTCTCCTTTCCCATCCTCCAGCCGGCGGGAAATTTCCAGCGCCTCCGTCAGGCAATCCCGCGCTTCCGACCAGTTTTCCTGATCGGCGTATGCCAGACTCAAATTGATCAACATGTCCTTGACAGCCGGTTCGTGCCCCAACTGCCGTTCCAGCGCCAGACATTCCTCCAGCAGAGCAATCGCCTCGTCATACTCCCCCAGCCGGATGAGCAAGAAGCCCAAATTGCTCAACCCCATGGCCAGCATACGCGGGCTGCCTATCTCCCGGCGCAGTCGCGCGCTCAGTTCCAGTTTGCGCCGGGCGTCCGCATACCGCCCCAACTCCCGCAGCACGCCGCCCTGCGCGCTGAAAACCAGGCTCATCCCCCGATCCGATTCCAGCCGGGAAAAATAACGTTCCGCTTCCGCCAGGCTGGACAGGGCGGCCTCCAGTTCGCCGCGGCGCATCAGGCAGCAGCCCAGCCGGTAATGCCCATCCGCTTTTAACGTGTCGCCGGCCGCCGGGGCCGCCAGCATCTGCTGCAAAACGTCCACCGCCTCATCATACCGGTGCGCCCGCTCCAGAAACTGCGCCAGGTAAAGCAAAACCTGAAGATACAACCGGCTGTTCGTCTGCCCCGCCGCCGCCAAATCGCGCTGCGCCGCGGCAAACAACGCCAGGCCCGTTTCCGGCCGGCCGGAATCATCATAAAAAGCGGCCAACACCCCCGCCATCTGCTGCGCGCTTTCCAGATAGCCGCCGTCCAGCGCCAGCCGCCACGCCTGCCGCGCGTTAGCCGCTTCCCGGCGGATGGCCGCCAACGCCGCCAACTGGCCCGCGCCGGACAAAGCCTCTTTCTGCGCCTGTAAAAAAGCGGCGTACCAGGCGGCGTACCGCTGCGCGGCGTCCCCGGCCGTATCCCCCATCTCTGCCAGCTTGTCCGCCGCCATCTGCCGCAGCAAGGGGTGGAACCGGTAACGGCCGCGCCCCGCCGCCTCCACCATACTTTTGGCCGCCAGCAGGCTCAGGGCCGAAGGGGAAGCGGCGGCCACGGCCGTAGCCGCCTCCCGGCCAAACGCCCCGGCAAACAACGACAAGCGGGCCAGCGTTTCCCGTTCCGCCGGGGACAACTGCGCCCAGGAATGTTCAAACACCGCCTGCACGCTGCGCTGGCGGGGCAGAATTCCCGTGCCCCGCCTGCCCAGGAGCTTTTTGTTCTGGCGCGCGGCCGTCACAATTTCCGCGCAGCTAAACTCCTCCACCCACGTCGCCGCCAACAGCAGCGCCAGAGGCATCCCCTCCGTCAGGCGACAAAGCTGCCCAATCTGGGCCAGCTCATCCGGCTCCGGCTGAAAGCGGGGCAGATAACGCCGGGCGCGCTCCAGAAACAGCCGGACGCTGGGGTAAGCCAGCGACGCCGGGCCGGCGTCGGGCGGTGGAGCCGGCAGTCCCTCCAGATGAAACGCCGTCTCCTCCGGGCAGTTCAGCCGGACGCGGGAGGTGATGAGAATGGTAGTGCGGGGCGAGGCGTCCAGCAGGCGCAGCACCAGACCAACGGTCGTCGCCATCTCTTCAAAGTTGTCCAGCGTCAGCAGCATCTCCCGATCGCGCAAAAAATCGGCCGCCTGCTCCGCCAACGGCCGCCCCGCCTCCACCGGCATCTCCAGCCCGTCTGCCAGAGCGGCCAGCAGGGTTTGCTCCGGGTCGGCGGGGCGGCCCGCTTCCGCCAGCGAGACAAAGCAAACGCCGCCGGCAAAATAACGCGCCATCCGGGCGACGGCCGCCTGCGCCAGCCGCGTCTTCCCTATTCCGCCCGGGCCCGCCAGGGTCAACAGGCGGCGTTCCGGGTCAATCAACCGCGCCTTCAGCCAGAGCAGTTCCTCCTCCCGGCCGACAAAAGGGGTGAGTTCCGCCGGGGCCGGCGGCCGGGGGGCGGCCGCGCCCTGTTTGATTTCCGCCGCCAGCGCCGCCGTCTGCGCGTCCGGTTCCGCGCCCAGTTCCTCGGCCAGCAGGCGGCGGCATTCCGCCCATTGGCGCAGCGCCATTTCCGGCTGCCCCATAGCCGTGTAGGCCCGCATAATCAGGCGGTGCGGCGTTTCCCGCCACGGCTCCATCTCCAGCAGCCGCCGGGCGCAATGCAGCGCGTCCTCATACCGGTCCAGCGCCAGGTAATGCCGCGCCAGCGCTTCCAGAACAGGGACGATTTGCCGGTAAA
>JALUPA010000679.1 GCA_027054335.1 Ardenticatenaceae bacterium | reverse complement strand
CGGCCCCAGGAACAGGCCGTGCGTACACACCATGGTAATGCGCTGGATACCGTTTTCCACCAACACTTCACTCAACTCCGTCACCGATCCGGCCGTGGCAATCTCGTCGTCGTACACAATGGCGTGTGCAAAGCCGCGAATCTGACGGCCGATCATACCGCCAATGCGCACTTCCGTATCCGACACCCGCTCCTTGTCTGCTGAAGCGATGGATAAACCCAGGGAACGGGCAAAACGTACGGCCGATTTTGCCTGACCCATGTCCGGAGCCACCACCAAATCCCGCTTGGGGTCCAGCCCCTTCGCCTTCAGGTACGCTTCAAATTCCATCCGCGCTGTCAGCGGGTCAGTGGGCACACCAAAAAAGCCATGCACCTGGGGAGAGTGGAGCGTCATGGTCATCACGTGGGTAGCTCCGGCCGTTTGCAGCAAATCAGCCACCAGCCGGGCAGTGATGGAGATGCGCGGCGCGTCTTTCTTGTCGGAGCGAGCGTAGGAGAAGTAGGGAATAATGGCGTGGACTTCTCTGGCGGCGGCGCTTTTGGCAATATCCAGCATCATCAGCAGTTCCAGCAAATGGTCGCTCACCGGCGGCGTGAGAGATTGTACGATATACACCTTACGGCCGCGTACGCTGTCCCCCAACTGCACAAACAAATTGTCATTACTAAAACGAGAGAAATGGGTAGCCGCCAAAGGCACGTTAAGTGTCCGGGCAATATCTGCGGCCAATTTAGGATTGGAACGGCCACTAAAAAAACGAACGTCATCGGGGTCAAATTGCCTGTCCATAATTTTCCTCAATAAATCTCCAAATAATCGTCCATAATTAACTTTCCGTTTTCAAACCTCTGAGACCTCTCAGACCTCAGAGGTTCAGGTGGAACTTATTTTTGGATGGTCACTAAAATTGGGCAGGAGCGTGTAAAGCCTGCGCCAAACGTCTTTTATATTCCGCTGCCGGAATCTCGATAGCACCGAACTGACGCAAATGTCCCGTCATAAACTGGATGTCCAGAAGCAAAAAATGACGGCGGCGCAAATGCTCTACCAGATAAACCAGCGCTACTTTGCTGCTGTCCCGCGCCCGGCTGAACATACTTTCTCCGGCAAAAAGGCCGCGCAGGGAAACACCGTATAATCCGCCAACCAACTTGCCGTCCTGCCAGGCTTCTACACTGTGCACGTATCCGGCCCGGTGCAGCCGGGTATAGGCGATGATCAAGTCGTCACTGATCCAGGTATCTTCCCGGCCAGGTTGGGGTTGAGCGCAGGCTTGCATAACGGCCGTAAACGCCGTATCCACCCGCATCTCAAACTTCCCTTGCCGGATAGTGCGGGCCAACGATTTAGAAACATGGAAACGATCATCCAGCGGGATGATAGCGCGAGGATCGGGATCGTACCAGTAAATTTCTCCATCCTCGTGGGCCATCGGAAAGACGCCCTGACTGTACGCTGCCAGCAGCAGTTGCGGCGCCAAAATTTGCTCAGACAAAAGAAATAAGCGGCTCCATCCGGCAATAACTTTCCCACCAGGAACGGATACGGCCGCCGACCGGCCGGCCCATCCATTTGTCCATCAGATACACTACGTCCCACAACTTTTCAAAATCCACACCCGTACCCAGCCCCAGTTTATACGCCAGAAAAACCAGGTCTTCCGTAGCCAGATTGCCCGCCGCACCGGGCGCAAAGGGGCAGCCGCCCAATCCGCCAATGCTGCTGTCAAAAATACGCACGCCGGCCTGCAAAGCGGCCGTGGCGTTGGCCAGGCCCAACACCTGCGTATCGTGCAGATGGATGGCCAGCCGGTTCATATCCAGCCGTCGCCCCAACCGCTCCATCAATCGCCCCACGTCCAGCGGATTAGCAAAACCGATGGTGTCGGCAATTGCCAGTTCATCCACGCCCAATTCCCATAACCGTTCCGCCAGGGCGATGGTGCGATGTGGGGGGATGTAGCCTTCAAAGGGGCAAACCCAGGCAGTCATCACGTAAACGCGCGTCCACACGCCGTCCCGTTTGGCTTGCTCCATCAGGCTGCGCGTTACGTCAAAGGCTTTTTGCGGCGTGCGGTTGGTGTTCTTCTGGCTAAACGTCTCGCTGACAGCCACGCCAAAGGCCATGGCTCGGCAGCCGGCCTCAATGGCCCGGTCGTAGCCCCGTTGGTTGAACACCAGGCCGATAAAGTCGGTTTGGGGGTGGTTTGCCAGATTGTCAGCCATTACTACATCTGCATCCGCCATTTGGGGTACGGCTTTGGGATGAACGAAGCTGGTCAGTTCGATATGCTGCAAACCGGCTGTGATGAGGCCGTCTACAATTTGATTTTTTTGTTTGGTGTCCAGGAGTGTTGCTTCATTTTGTAAACCATCACGCGGGCCAACTTCATAAACCTTGATGTAGTCGCTCATAAGGCTTTGTTACCGGCTGCGCCAGGCAGCAATGAGAATCAAGAGCCAGCCGCTGAGGAAGGCCAGGCCGCCAAAGGGGGTGATGGCCCCAAACCAGCCCGCCCGGGTGAAAATGAGCAGGTAGAGAGAACCGGAAAAGAGCAAGACGCCAGCCGTAAAGAGATAACCGGCCCATTTAGGTAACTTGCTGTTGCTATATTTTTCGACTAAAAAGGCGGTGATGAGTAGTCCGAGGGCGTGGTAGATTTGGTAGGTTACGGCCGTTTTCCACGTAGCCTCCAAATCAGGAAATTGAGCAAAATAACTGCTGAGACCATGCGCCCCAAAAGCGCCGGCCCCCACACCTAAAAACATAAATAATGCGCCTAAAATAACAAAAGTTCTGCTCATTGCACCCTCACGGAAAATGTATGGGCATTATAACGTGATGGAGATGACCTTACAACGGCCGTTTATCGTATATTGGGGCATAAACAAATTTCCCCGGGAAAAATCTGCGTTATCTGTGATTTCATTCGGGCAGGGTACGTTCTTCCGGCCAGGCGCGACCGATGTTTTGCCGCATTTTTTCCAGATAGGCTTGCTCCAAATCAATACCGGTATAGTTGGCTAACTTGATGGTGTAAGCCAGCAGGTCGGCCAGTTCACCGCGCAAGGTGGGGCGGTAGCGGTTGATCGCTTCCTGGCGGGCTTCTGCGGCGGGGCGGCCGTCGCTCTTGAGCCGTAGTTCTTCCCCTCGTATTTTTATCAGTTCGCGGGCAACTTCGCCCACTTCTTCGGTGAGCAGAATGTAGTTGATGAACAGGTCGAGGTCGAAACCTTTGCTTTTATCCAGGTGGCGGTGAAATTCCTGGAAGCCGGGCAGACGGCCGTATTGCAGCAGACGCATCTGGGTGTCGGCCGGTTGGGGAGAAGGTTGCTGCCGGGCCAACGTCTCTTTGATCAGGCTGGCTACGCTGTCCAGGTCGTCCGGGTTGGAGAGGAAATCCAGGTCGCTGACGTTGATGGTGAGAACGGGCGGGTCTTGCAGGGCGGAAAGCCAGTTTTCGTAAGCAGCAGCCAGTTGGCGGATATATTCCGGGTCCATATCCCGCTCGTAGGGCCGGTCACGCAGGGCAATGCGGCGCATGATCACGTCGTGATCCGCTTGCAGGTAGACCAGCAAATCCGGTTTAGGGATTTTTTCACCGAGGGCGGCGTGAACACGGCCGTACATCGCCAGTTCGTCATCTTTCAAATTCAGCCAGGCGAACAACTCATCTTTGGCAAAGGTGTAATCTGAGATGAGGTCACCTTGCTGCAAAGCGGCGGGCACAGCCTCGTGCTGCTGATGGTAGCGGCTGAGGAGAAAGAAAATCTGTGTCTGGAAGGCGTATTGATCCCGATCCTGGTAAAATTCGGCCAGGAAAGGATTTTCTTCAAACACTTCCAGCAGTACCGTGGCATTGCCAAATTGGGGTTCCAGCAGGCGGGCCAACGTCGTCTTGCCCACGCCAATGACGCCTTCAATGGCAATGTATTTGTGATCAATCCGGGTATTCATAATTAGTCTGGTAGTTTGGTGGTCGAGCAGTCGGGCAGTCTCGGCCCCATGTTTATAGTTTTTGCCAATTCGTCGCGCAGCAAATCAATCTGATCCGGCTTGTCCCCATCCATAGCCAGTTCAGCCGGCGGGTCGAGGATGATTTTGACGGGCAGGCCGACGATGCGTTCGCCTGTTTGTTCGATGTCGGTGATGTCCAGTTTGCGGAAGAGTAACTTGATCAGGATGCGCAGCCCGGCGATACGGGCGATTTTCCAGGCGTGTTTGCGGGCATTGGCCACCATGTCCAGCGTTTCTTCGGAGTCCATCAATTTGGCGTCCATGATACCCACGTCACCTCCGGCAATTTCCCTCCCTTTTAGCTTGACAAAGGTGCGATTGGAGTGGGGGAACCGTTTTTCCATCGCTTCTTTGGTGACCATGATGTAATAAACGCCGCTGTCATATGGCTGGCACATTGCCATGAATTGATCCATGAGAGGGCCAGTCAGCAGGGGGATGTCGGAAGTGCAGAGGATGAAGCGGCGGGAATCCGGTTTGCGGTCCAACCAGTATTGCGCCCCGGCCAGCCCGTTTTTGACCAGGCTGCCCTGATCCGGTACGTGGTGGACAGGGCGTTTGAAGGTTTGCCCCATGTCGCCGCCCAAACCGACAACGACGATGTCGTCTACGTATTTTGAATCTTGCAGGCCGTCTACCACCCGTTCCAGCATGGTACGGCCGTGCATGTCCATCAGGGCTTTGGGTTTGCCTTGCGTATAGGCGTACATGGGGTCGTCCGGTTCAGGGATGCCTCCGGCAGCGATGATTACGTCCATTTTTTCCTCCAAAGGAGGGGCAATTGGGTAATCGAGTAATTACCCAGTTACCCAATTACTCAATTACAATTTATGTATTGTGGGCTTCATATCCAATTCTTGCAGCATCTCATCCAGTTCGGCATGGCTCAGGGCGCGGCCTTGGCCGGCAACGGCCGTAAGCGCCGCTTCCATCATATTGGTACCAAAGGAACGGCCGTGCAGCACCGGCGTAGAGGTGACCACATATTTCACACCCCGGCGTTGGAACAGCTCCATATCCTTTTCCGTGGTCGTGTTGGTGACGATAGTTTTACCCGGCAAATCATCAGGCATATGCCGCTTGATGTAATGGCAATCCCCGGCAATCACGTCCGCCCAAGCGTACCATTTGCCAAATTTGGGCACAATTTCTTCCTGCTTTTCGCCGGTGGGGTAGATAACGCTGATAGGCAGCTGCGTGCCGATGGGAACCATAATTCTAGCCACGCGGTTCAGCCATTTCAAGCCGTGAATAGGCAGGGGCACGCCCAGGGCAAACATCAGATCGCCAAAAACACAGTCATAACCCTGTTCGGCAAAGGAAAGGCTCATGCCGTACCGGTCTACGCCCAAGACGACAAATGCCTTACCGGAACTGTATTCCGGCCCCAGTTCCTCCATCATCACCGGCACGACCTGGCGTTCCAGCGTGTTTTTCAGACCGCTGCCGTCTACGTAAGGTGTTTTCTGCACGCCTTTGACCAGCTGCTGGGCGGCGCGGATGTTGTACCGTTTTTCCCCCATCTGCACCCACAGATCAATGCCGCCCACACCAAAAGCGTCATATTGGCCGTCCAGTTCGGTAAACAGAGCAGTAGCTTTGGCAATGTCGCCGTCTGTACCTCGCCGCTCCAGGCTAACCGTTTCCCCCAGTAGGTCAATTTCTACTTTTTTATCCCGCTGGGAGCTGCCCAGGCTGATGCTGATGGCTCGTTTCATCTCGTTCTCTCCCAAGCCGCAGATTGCGCGGATTAGTTTAGGTAATTGGGAATCTGCGGTTTTGTCTGGCGGGATTTTACCGGATTTTGAGGGATAGTAAAACGAGGGGCGTGGGACGTGAAGCGTGAAGCATTTTCCCCCTGTTCTCCTGCGCCTCATCCCCTCATTCCTTAAAAAACAAGGGGTAATAGTAACGGTAAGGCAAGGTGATGTTAATGATGGCTTGCAGGGCGTTGATACGGCCGTAGCCATACACATTATTGGGCACGGCATCCGGGGCGTCACCGCCGCAGCCTTGGGAGGTGGTCAGGGGAACGGCCGACTCCTGCACAATTTGCTCGATGGCGGCCACGTTACCGGCCAAGTCAGGCCGGGCCGAGATGATCAGGGCGACCAGGCCCGCCACGTGCGGCCCGGCCATGCTGGTGCCGCTCAGAGATGCGTACCCGCCGCCGCGATAAGCTGAATAGATGTCTACGCCGGGCGCGGAGATGTCCGGTTTGGGGCGGTTGCTGCCATCCACCGTGACCGGCCCCCGGCTGCTGAAACCGGCAATCGCGTCACTGCTTACGCCGGTGGCTCCGACGGAAAACGATTCGTCATAAATAGCAGCAGGAGTGTTGACTGTGCTGCAACTGGAACCGCTGTTCCCGGCAGAGTGGACGGTAACGATGCCCGCCGCGCGGACGGCCTGCACGACGCCCAGCAGTGAAGCGGGGTTGCAGCCTTCGCTGGGCGGGCAAGACCAGGAATTGTTGATGACGTGGGGCGCTTTCGCCGGGTCGCCCTCGGTCACGGGGTCGCCGCCGACGGGGTAGGGGGCGATGAACCATTCGTAACATTCTGTGTAGGTGGCGGGTGTGCCCACGCCCTGCTCCATGTTGCGGCAGGCGATCCATTCTGCGCCGGGGGCCATACCGACGGGATTGGCTGCACCGCCGGGCCAGGTAGGGTCGGTAGGAGAAAGATCATTGCCGGTCATCGTGCCCATGGTATGCGTACCGTGACCGTAGTCGTCGCAGGGGGCAGGGGAATCAACGCCGCAGGGGTTCACGCTGCCGCTGTCGCTGTGGATAGCGTCGTGCCAGTTGTAATCGTGGTTGGCCGTTGCGCCGTCCCAGCCGCGGTAGCTGTTTTGCAGGGCAGGATGGGCCCATTCGTAGCCGGTGTCTTGCCCGCCAATGACGACGCCTTGCCCGGTGATACCCATCTGCCACACAGTTTTGGCTCCCACGTAGCCGATGTTATCCCAGGCGGTGACGCTTTGGCTGACGGCCGTATCCTCCTCCGGTACATCCAAAGCAATCTGCGGATTGGCGTACAGGTGAGCTACGTCGTCACGCAGGGCCATTTCCCGCAGGATGTTGGCATCGCCGCGCACCCAGATCATGTTGCTGATCCAGTAGGGGCGGTATTCTGCACCCAGGCTTTGCAGACGGGTGATGATGGGGGGCTGGGTTTGGCGGGCAACGGCCGTAAGCTGTTCATACACGTAATGGCCTTTGGCTGTCTTGTCCGTCAGAGCATCCGCCCCGCTCAGGTCGGCTTGCGCGGTCAGGCTGAGGAGGAACTCGACGGGTTCGGCTGCGGCAGCAGGAGTGTTGAGCAGCCAGGGGTCTACCTTGTCTTGCCAGCGGGGCGTTTGGGGGAAGATACGGCCGTGAACGGCCGGAACGCCCCACAGGAGAATAAAAAACAGAACAATCAGCGCAATTTTTATCTGCTTTGAATGCTTATCCATATGGGCAGAGTTTACCACAACCGTCACGCTTTCACGCATCACGTGCCCCAATCCCGCAAATAGCGGAAGTCGTGGGTGATAGAGCGGTCGCTGACTTTGGGAATGAGGGGCATGGTGCGTTTGTAATGGCTGCGCCGCACCATCTGGATGACCTGCGTAACGAAGGCGGGGGCAAAACCGGCGTCTACCGCTTCTGCCGGCGAGTACCGCTCATCAAACAGCAGGTAGAGCAGTTCATCCACTTCTTCGTAGGTAAAGCCGAAGTCGGTTTCGTCTGTCTGGCCAGGGATGAGGTCGGCGGAGGGGGGCTTGTTTATGATGACGGCGGGGACGCCCAGGGCGCGGGCCAGGTGGCGCACCTGGGTTTTGTACAGGTCACCGATGGGGTTGATGGCGGAGGCCAGGTCGCCGTAAATGGTACCGTACCCCAGAAGCAGTTCTGTCTTGTTGCTGGTACCGATCACCAAGCCGTTAAAGACCATAGAACGGTCAAAAATGACAATCATGCGGGCGCGGGCCATAACGTTGCCCAGGCGGTGGGGCGTCATGTCAGGCGTCGCTTGCTGGAGGCCATCCACCATACCAGTGATGTCTACGGTTTCGCTGGGTACGCCTAACGCTTCGATGACCAGATCGGCGTGGGCCAGGCTTTCCGGGTGGGAAGTGCGGTGGGGCAGGCGCAGAGCCAGGACGTTTTCCGGCCCCAGGGCGCGGGCGGCCAGGTAGCAGGAGAGAGCGGAATCAATGCCGCCGGAGAGACCCAGGACGGCGCGATTAAAGCCGGCCTTCCCGATCTCGTTTTGCAGAAAGCGGGTCAGGACCAGTTCAGCTACCTGGGGTTCGACGGACAGGCAGTCGGTGATGCTGGGGGGATGGGTGGCGTAAGTTTTTATCTTGTTTGGCGGTGATGCGATCATAACTCGGTTCAATCCTCTTCTTTTACCCGCACCGGTGGATCGCGGGGGGCGCACTGGGGGCGGTTGGCGTCGTCGGGGACGTCTACTAAAATTTGGTGGGGGTCTACGCGGGCGTTAAACTGGGCCACTTCCACGTCCTCGTGGATGAGACCGGCCCACATTGGCTGCGGGTTGCGCTCGCCAAAGGTATCTACCACGCGGATGGTACCGGTGACGACGGCCCGCTCGCCGGGCATCAGGTAATACTGACCGTTAATCTCTTCCAGGTCTTCCAGATTGCCCACAGCCCAGCGGTACGGGTAGTTGGTTAGTTCATTTTCATAGCCAATGCCTACACGAAAGACACCGGATTCAGTGAACCAGCCCAGAGTATTATAGTTCCAGTCGGAATCGTACTCTGTGCCGGGAGGCGGGCCGCTGGTGCGGATGGGCGTTGTGCCGTAGTTGCGCACGGTGAGGGTGAAGGTGATGCTGTTGCAGAGAGGTACGGCCGTAGCTGAAAATTGCACCGTCTCCCCCGACGGCGGTGGAAAAATATCGGCGCGCGGGACGCCACCGTACTGGATGGTCAACTCATCTTCCGCCCGCACCTTCTGTCCTTCCAAATCCTGGGCCAGGACGACAAGGGGGTATGTGCCGTCCGGCGGCGGCGTGGCCCCGTTGTCCACCCCCCCTTCATAATCGTAGTAATGCCAGCCGGCCTCACCCGCCGGTATATCTTGTTCAAATTCGCTGATGGGCACTTCTTCGCCGTCCGACATTTGCAGAAAGACGCGCACATCTGCATCTTTGGCCAGGAAAAACTGAATTTTTACGCGGTCAGCAATACCGTCCCGATTGGGGGTGAAAACGGGCGGGGAGACGCTGAAGGTACGGATGTCGGGCAGGTCGGTATCGGCGTCAGCAATGGCGATCTGGCCTTGCGCGGTTTCGGTAATACCTTTTTCGTCGGTGGCAGAGACAGTCCAGGTGTAACGGCCGTTTTGCAGCAGCCGCGCCAAAACATTCCCCTCCACCTGATCGTCCGGCAGGGTGTAACCATCCACCACACCGCTAAACAAGACGCGATACTCCCCCGCACCACGCGGTTTATCTTGCCGAAAGTAATAGCGGTTGCCGTCTTCATCCTCAAAATAGATGGAAACGTCGGCGTTGCGGGACAGTTCGTATTGAATAAGCGTGGCGTCATCCGCGCCGTCTGCGTTGGGGGTGATTTGCTTTTTTTGTACCTGGACATTGTGCAGCAGGCTGTTATCGCCGTTGTACAGCCGCCAGCCCGCAGCCACCGCGCCCACAACTAAAACAAGGGCCAAAAGGCCGACAAGGAAAGGAGTACTTTTCTTTTCCAACATAGGGGGAAGTTTACCAGAGGGCGGGAAGTGGGGCGAGAGGCGTTAAAACTACGTTTAGCCTGCGAATTGTGAGTGTTCGGTTTTCAGGGCGTAGTTTTGGTAAAAACCGGACGGAAAGGCTACACAGAATAAACGGGAGGACGCTCCAGAATGTGCAATTCCTGTACGCGGGAACGGACAGGTAACATTTTTGTCACTTCAATGTAAACAACAGGCCGCCGAGGGTTATCATCTTTATCTCTTGCTTACGCCACATACCTCATCACCTGCCGGCTGTAAGCCGGGTCCCGCTGGTCCAAAAGAACAACTTGCGCTCCTTCAGGGATAGCTTCGGCAAAATCCGGGTTCTCTACAAGATAACGGGTAAATTCCGTACTCAATTCTTTTGGTTTTGTTTGATAAAATGTATCCATCAACTCAACTCCGTTTCATATCTGGTGCGATGAGTCATCCAGTTGTCCACGATATCTAACTGCCCTAAAGTTACTACTGTCGCATTGTCACAGTCAGAATACATCACTTTCGTTTGATCTCCCTTGGGATACAATATATCCTTGTGCGGTATGTCATGTGCGGTATTGTACCTGATGACTGCCTGCCACTTGCCTAAGATAAGCGCTTCATATTGGATACGAAAGCGTACAATTTTGCCCCGCTCACTCACATGCCAATGGCGGTAACGATTCTCACCGCTTCATCAAGGTAAATCAAAAATTCACACTCGCCCATATCTTATTGTATCTATTGGGATGGTTCAGCAACCTAAAAAGTTAGCTTGACACTTTGTAGGGCGATTTTGTAAATCGCCCTCTGGACGATTTACAAAATCGTCCTACAAGCTGTTAAGGGGAATTTGAACCATCCCTATCTATCTATTGTACAAAAAATATCACCACCTTATCATCCCCTATCTCACCGGCCGTACACCCACAACAAAACCTGAGGCGTGGTGTAAGATTCGATGACAGCGGCGAGGATAAGGAGGGGAATACCGAAAGTAATGAGGATACGGCCGTATTCCGCCATACGTATCAGAAAAATCTCACTCAACGCCCTGTCCGCCGGGCGGGCAATAATCACCATGTTCCAGCGCAGGGCAGCTGCGGAAATGAGGAGAAACGCCGGTAATTCCACAATAGCGTGAGGCAAAATAGTGGCCAGCAAAAAGGTGAAGGGGTCTTGCCCGGCCAGATAAAATTGCGTAGCCGCATAACTAATCAATATCCAGGGCAGCAGAAAAATAATGACGCAAAAAACGCCCAGAGTAATAATGCCTAAAATGGCTTGCAGCAGAATCACCCGCACATTCTGAAAAAAGATAAAGAAGGGCAACGCCCCGACAAACACCTGAATAGCTGACAGGTTCCGCACCATATCCTGGCCGGTCAACTGCGCCTGCCATTCAGGCGGCAGCCTGTACTGAAAACCAAGGTAAACACCAAACAGAATACCGCCAGCCAGAGCCACCAGCAGCGCAGCCATGGGTTTGCCTAACTGGGGCACAATAGCGACCGTCTGCTGTACCCAAACCACCGGATTGGGGTAGCTGCCATACTCATCCCGCCCGGTGAACGCCTGCACAAGCTGCTGCCACATCCAGCCCAGGCGAATCTGATCAATATCCCGGCCCAGCAGTTCTTCCCGGTTGAAGATAAACATGCCCATACGGATGAGAATGACGGCCGTCAGCGCCAACGCCAGAATCAACCACCACATCCCGGCGCTGTTGCCCCAAAACAACACCACCGCTTCAAATTGCAGCAGCAAAGCCATCGGCACAATGATGAAACTCGCCAACAAATTGGCTGCCCGCACACTCGTCGCCTGGCTGGAAACGACGACGGCCGCCGCCACCATAATGACGCCCTGCACCAGCGTCAGCAGCATCACCTGGGTCAACAGCTCCAGACTGGGCTTCCAGCCAATCGAGAACCATAATCCCGCCAGATAGACAAACATGCCAAAATAAGCGGCCGTCAGCGGCGGTATGAGCGAAGCCGCCATTTTTCCTGAATACAACTGCGTGTTGGTGATAGGCGTCGCCAGCAGCGGCTCCATACTCTTGCGCTCCTTTTCACCCACAAACGTTTCCAGAGCAATAATGAGGGAAAAGGACATGGGAAAAAAGCCTACGATCAACAGCAAAAAGGGGACGAGTTGGGTAGCAATAATCTCCGCCCCATACTCTGACACAAAGTTAAGCAGGCGGCCGGCGGTGAAATTCATAATTGCCGGAAAGATCAACGTCAACAAAAAGATGGGGATGATGATGCGCCAATCACGAAACGAATCACGCACCTCACGCCGGGCTACAACCAAGGCCATGCGGATGTTTTCTTGTCTGGTAACGTGGGGGGAATAAATTGCGGTCATTTTTAGTTACCTCACTCGGCTACAACTTGCAAATAAACGTCTTCCAAACTTTGGGGGACTTCGCGCAAGGAAATGACGCCCAGCCCTAAACTGTCCAGGCAACGCACCAGGGCCGGATTCGTGACATCAGGGTTGGCTGTACGGTAACGAATGGTATCTTCACGCACCCAGTCCACCGTTACCAACGCCTCAATTTCTTTAACCTCACCGTTTAGCACCTGATCCACCCGCACTTCCAGTTGGGGCTGACCTAAAAGCTGCTTTTTCAGCGCGGCCGTGCTGTCCTGAACTATTATCGTGCCTTTTTTGATGATGGCAATGCTGTCGGCCAGGGATTCGGCTTCAACCAGGTTGTGGGTGCAGAGGACGATGGTGCGCCGGTCGTCCCGCAGTTCGCGGATAGCGTCGCGTACCAGCTTGGCGCTTTCCGGGTCCATGGCGGAGGTGGGTTCATCCAGCAGCAAAACGGCCGGATCGTGCAGCATGGAACGAATCAGACCTACTTTTTGACGCATCCCTTTAGAGTATTGGCCCAGGCGGCGGTTTTCCTCCCCGGCCATACCGAAGCGGGCAAACAGCTCCCGGCCCCGGCGGCGAATGAGGTCGTCGGGCAGGCCATAGAGACGGCCGTAAAACAGCAAATACTCCAGCCCTGACATACGTAAATAAAGGCCGGGCTGTTCCGTCAACATGCCAATCGAGCGACGCACCTGGTTAGCCTGCGTCACCACATCAAAGCCGTTCACCCGCGCCCAGCCGTTCGTAGGTTTGAGGATGGCGCCCAACATACGCACTGTAGTTGTTTTACCCGCCCCGTTAGGGCCTAGCAAAGCCAGCAGTTGACCGGACGGCACGTTGAGAGAAAGGTCGTGTACGGCCGTAAAATCCTCAAATGTTTTTCCGAGATTGTCAGCTTCAATCATAATGGGTCTCCACAATCCCTCCATAGACAAAACACCGCGCGAGCGGCATTTATGACAAAGCCATTTATGACAAAGTCACTTAGACAAAATAATCGTGTCGTATTCTTAAATTCTACTTGCTGGCTACAGAGACTTGGCCCCCGGAGGCCGACTGTTTTTTCCGCCGTACAATCACCCAAACAGCGGCAACAACCGCAATGATGATAGAAACAAGTGTGGCTACTGCCATGTTCAAGTCCAGGCCGGCGATAGAAACGGTACGGCTGTCCAGACGCACTGTTTCCAGCAAGATACGGCCTACAGCATAAAAGATCAGGTACAACGCCGTCAACTCCCCTTTTAGTAACCGGCTGCTGTATCGTTTAGCCAGAACATAGAGGATGATGAAGGCAAACAGGCTCCACAAGGATTCATAGAGAAAGGCGGGATGGAAGCGTTCAAACCCGGCGTAGGCCGGCAGACGATGCTGGGGGTCAATGGTAATAGCCCAGGGAAGATTGGAGGGACGGCCGTAAAGCTCCTGGTTGAAAAAGTTACCCCAGCGACCAAAAACCTGGCCTAAAGCCACGCCAACCACGCCAATGTCCGTCCAGTTCAGCAAAGAAAGGTTGTGTCGTTTGGCGTAAATCCAGGCGCCCAACGCGCCGCCGGCCAGACCGCCATAAATGCCCAAACCGCCCGCCCGGAGGTTAATGAGCATGGCCGGGTTACGGAAATAGTCCAGCGGTGATTCGATGCCTACGGCGGCCATACTGGGAGAAGGCGTCAGTACGTGGTAGAGTCGCGCCCCGATCACAGCAAAAATCAGCACCACAACCAGGCCGTTCCAGACGTGATCCGGGTTCCACTGCCGCCAGGGGGCATTGCTGAGCCATTCTCTCTCGACGCCATTCGCCTGCCGCAGCTTTTTGCCCACAACGGCCGTTTCCTTCTTGTCCAGCGGTAAATTGCCGGAATCGAACCCCCATTGCAGCAACAATTGCCCCACTGTCATATAATGATGCTCCCTCAGTTTTTTCTCGATACTTTTGGACAAGGACAAACTGTCCAGAGGGCGATCCTGCACGCTTTGCGGCACGATCTCATTGAACACGGCCACTGCCCGATCCCGCGCCAGGCGGGAAACGACATAAGCGCCCAGAGCGATACCGCCCATAATGACCACACCATACCAAAAAACAGGTAAGCCAAAAATGGATACGGCCGTAGAATCAGGCGTTACACCCGTTATCAGGTGATTGATAAAAATAACACCAACAATCAGTAAGCCCAGGCCAATAATCAACCAATAAATACGAAACCCCAGCCGGTCTTCTAAAGAATCCAGTTTACCTTGCATAAGCTATTATTCCACCTCTTGAGCAGCTTGGGCTGCTTGCGCTTCTTCCTCGCGCAAAGCTGTAATCCATTGTTTCCAAACTGCGTACATCCGTTGCGCTACGGTTATATACGTAATCACTGCCAAAATACCCAGGGCGATTGGCGGCTGACGAATAATCAGAAAAACAATCATCAGGAAATATCGCTCGACCCGGCTGCCAATACCCACCTTCGCTTCGTATCCCAAAGATTCCGCTTTGGAACGCGAATAACTCACCAGAAGGGAACCGGTAATGGCAATATAAGTCACCGCCAGCATAAAGTCATTGCCCTGCGCGTAATAGTAATAAATAAAGCCGCCAAACAAAATGACTTCAGCCAATCTATCCAAAACTGAATCCAGGTAAGCGCCAAAACCGCCCTGTTTACGTCCCAATTTGCGCGCCAACGAACCATCTAACGCATCCAAGGGGGCCATAAACAACATAGCCACACCAGCCCAGGTAAATTGGCCGGTGGCAATCAACCAGGCAAACAGGAAATGGAACAACATCCCCAAAACAGTCAAAATGTCCGGGGAAATTTTATATTTAGCCAAAAAGGTAACGACAGGATCAATGATCGGCTTGGTAATAACACGCATCCGATCAGTAAAGGTTACCTTTTCTGCACTTTCAGATTCTGCTTGGCTCATTATTCATCCCTCTAGTCTTCCCAGAAGCTGGCAATGGCAAGCCTACACGCAGACAAGCTGCCAGAAAGATAATTTCCACTCAGGTTGCCCAAGATTATAAGGTCATCTGCCCAACTGACAAGCAAAACAGGCCATTCTACTCGTTCTACTCATCCAGGCGGAAGCCCAGCCAGGGCACTTCCATCTCTGCGGCAGACAAACCACCATGCCCGGCCTTAAATTCATCGGCCATTTTTTGGTCAGCGGGGGCATACATGATGTGTCCCCGGCGCGCAATTGCTATCACGTCACCGAGGCGCCGGCGCGTCTGCGGGGCAAATGGCTCCGGGCCAAACAAACCAGCCGCCAATGCCTCATCAGCCGGCAAAGCAAAAAAGGCGTCCCCTAGTTCTTCATTGATGTATTGCACCACATGAGCCACCTGTCCCTGTCGGGCATATAAATACAGTTCGCGCGCGCCGCCCAACGGCCGCATCAACAGCATTTCTTCCAAACGGGGATGGGCTGTCAGCGGGATTCGCTGCTCCGGGATGTAGGGAACCTGCCCATGATCGGCCACGACAAAGAAAACGGTGTCCCGGCGGCCTACGGCCGTTAACTTATCCAGGAACTCTGTTTTTATCTGGTGAAACAGACTGCGCAGCTCGGCTTGCACGGCCGTACCATCCCAACTGTAAAAATGGCTCAACGTGTCAATCGTCGGCCAATAAGCGCCGAGATACAGGCGTTCCCCCGCTTTCTCCTCCAGTAGAGCCGTCATCTGCACCAGCAAATCGGAAAAGGTAAAGACGCCGTAACTGGCGGCAACGCCCCGTCCGTGCATCTTGCTTAACGTCGAATCTACAATCCCCCGCCCCTTGATAGTGTAGGCAGGCACACCACCCGCCGCCAACTGTTCGGCCATTCCCGGCCATTGCAGGAATTTTTCCGGCTCCAAACCGGCATCCACCAGAGCGTCCGGGAATTTGCGGAATACGGGCGTGAAGGAAATCATTTGCCCGCCCACGGCATATTCGGGGAAGAATAACTGGAAACCTACCAAACCATGCTGCGCCGGGGCGGCCCCCGTCCATAAACTACTGAGAGCAGCCACGGTGGTGGAAGGAAAGATAGAGGTGATTTGCTCGAATAGGGCCGTCTCACCCAACACTGCCCCTAACTCATCCTGCATCAGCTGGAGCAAATTCCAGCCCATTGCATCTATGATGAGGACAACAACTCGTTTCGCTCCGTCAGCTATGGGCTGCCACAACGCTTCTTCCAGGGCAGGCAACCCGGCAAAAGACGTCCCCAGAATGGCAGCCACCGTAGCCGGTACGTTGGCAATGGAACGGCCGTCGTACCGGGGCAGTACAAATTCATCCGGCCAGGTGGAAGGTAAATTGTTTTTTATCATGGGTAATTGAGTAACTGGATAACTGAGTAATTACATACAAAAAAGCCAGGGAACTTTCCCCGGCTTTGCCAAACTGATGAACGGCCGTAACAGCTACGGCCGTCCACTCTCCTCACTTTCAACGAGACCGAAAAAAGCACAGTCCCATCAATCTATGCTAAAGATTCACGCAGAGCGCCCATCTGGCTGGCAACACTATCGTCAACCACTTGATCGCCCACACGAATTACCAGACCGCCCATAATGCTGGGATCAACCACAAACTCGACGGAGGCAACACCCAGAGCTTCTTTTGCTTTGGCCTTTTCCGCTTCTGTCAAAGGTAAGGCGCTGGTGACAACGGCCTTGTCTCCACTCAAACTTCTTGCATCCGCCGGAACCTGGGCAAAGAAATCATCGATCAAAGCGCGTTGACGACTCTCATCCAACGCAGCGCCTACCAACTTATTGGCGGCCGCCACAGCAACAGCTGCCACCTGGCCCCGCATATCAGCCAAAATACGGTTCCGTTCCGCTTCCGCCTCTTCATGAGCGGCCGCTACAATAGCTTTAGCGTCCTCAGCCGCCTTCGCCGTAATGGCCTCCGCCTGCTCTTCAGCCTGAACGGCCGCGTCCTGACGAATTTTAGCCGCCTCCGCCCGGGCTTCATCCAGAATTTTCTTGGCTTCCGCATCCGCATTATCGCGGGCAATAGCTGCCTGCCGTGCATCTTCCAGCCCCTTCGCAATCTTGGCCTTACGTTCCTCCAGCGCTTTGGTAATAGGGGCATACAAATACCCCTTCAGCACCAAGAGCAAGACCACAAAAAGCAGGATTTGCATTCCCAGGTAACCAAAATTAATGCCTAGTGCATCCATATTATGTCTCTCCTAAATAGATCGTATCTCCGATATGATCCAAACTAACCAATTGGCGCCACGAAGATAAGAATCAAGGACACAACGAGGGCATAAATAGCAACGGCCTCAGCCAACGCCACACCCAAAATCATGTTACTCATAATCTGACCAGCCGCATCGGGGTTACGGGCAATACCCTGTACAGCGCCGCCCACAACAATACCCACACCGGCGCCAGCGCCGATAGCGCCTGTCATAGCCAGACCCGCGCCCAAATATTTAAGACCAAGTGCAATCAAAGCTGCAGCTTCTACATCCATAATTAAGTGTCCTCCACATTCCTTTTAAAATTTTTGTATTTTTTCATCAAGCCGGCGGGTGCCGGAAACTCACAATAAAAACTGTCTTATTTTAACCTCTCATCTTTAGTGATGGCTTTCTGTCGCGCCAGCCATAAACGTCAAGGTTAACAAAGCAAATACAAACGCCTGCAATGCCCCTATACCAAATTCCAGGAAATAAACACCCAGGTTAGCCACCGGCAGCAAAGCAGCAATAACAAAGAGCAAGACCTGACCGGCAAATATGTTACCGAAAAGCCGGAAGGCAAAGGATACGATTTTGAAAAGTTCACTAACGAATTCCAACAAACCCACACCCGTATCCATGATAGCCAACGGGTCTTTAGCTATCCGGTTCCCGTCCCAGTAAAAGAACTTCTTCCAATAACGCATCCCCTGGGCCTTCATGCCGTAATATTGCGTCATAATGACTGAAATCAAGGCCAGGGCAAAAGTGAAATTCAGATCAGTAGCCGGGGCGCGTAAATAAGGCACAATGGTCCAATCTGCTCCTTCCGGTTTTTCTCCATTTTCATCTTCCAATGCCCGCAGTAACCAGGGACCACTGCGCAAATCGCCGATATTTTCTTCATCCAGACGTTCAGCAATTGCTTCAACTTCCTCTTCACTCAAATGTTCGCCCTTGGCTTCCGCTTTTTCAGCAATAACCTCGGCCTTATAATGAGGCAGGTTTTCCCATTTGCCAACCGAATCTACACCGGGAACCAATTCCAGCCAGTTAGCGATCAAAATCCACAAAATGAAGGTCAAGAAAAAGGGAAAAAATGCTTTGGTCCACTTACCGGCTGCATTTTGCACGTACCCGTAGAGGCCTTCATAAACCATCTCGAAGAAGTTGTAAAAGCCGGTGGGAACTTCATCTGCCGTCCGCGAACGGGGTTTCAAACTAACCGCCAACAGGATGATGAGGGCGAATGTGACCAATGTAGCCAGGAAGGTGTTGGTTAACCCCTTACCAAACAGGCCGCCCAAAAATGCTTTGCCACCCGGCCAGGGCATAACTATTTCCCCCGGCAACTGAATCACCGGCAATACCGGGGATATAGATGCCGGAAAGGTAAACCGAACCAGGATATTCCCACCCATCAAACCGCCGAGCAGGACGATTATAAGTACAAAGAGGTAAATGATATACCGTTTTTTCATGCTGAAGTCTCTTCCTCCGAATCGTCAGCTTGTTCTGCTAATTTATTCTGGGCGCGGGCAACGGCCGTCAAACTAATGCGCACCACCAGATAAAGAGCGATAGGCACGCTACCCACCATTAATAACACTGTAAATATTGCTTTGGTACCCAGGAGCTTATCGAGTAATATTCCCGCACCCAGGGCAATGAAGACGATGAAAACAACCAGACAACCAACCTGCCCCACCACACTTGCCAGCATGGCAGAAGTATTAATTTGGTCTTGATTCTGATTCACAATTCACTCTGCCTTAGCGCGAGTTTGCGCATTATATCACAAACACATTTCATGGCAACGACTTATTTAGCCGCCGGCCAACGTATAAAAAGCACCCGCGGCCTGTAACGTCCATTCGTACGCTGGTGAAGCAAATATGCCTAAAATCAGAATGCCCAATGTGCTAACACCTAAACCAATTTTAGCAGCCAGGGAAACCGGAATGGTAATTTTTTCCTGATCAGAATCATACAGGTACATATATTTGATGATTGTCAGATAGTAATACAAAGCCACAAAGGCATTCAAAAGCCCCCACGCAGCCAACCACCAATATCCGGCCTGAACGGTTGCCTGGAACAGAAAAAACTTGCCCAAAAATCCGGCTGTGGGAGGAATGCCGCTTAATGACAACAGGGCAATCATCATGGTCATTGCCAGCCAGGGAGAACGCCGGTTCAGGCCGTAAAAATCTTCCAGTTGGTCCGACTTGGACACATTGCTTACCAATATGATGATGCCAAAAGCGGCTATGTTAGTAAACACGTACATCAGCAAATAGAACATGGTAGCGCCGGAACCGCTTTGCGTCAGCGTTACCAGACCAATCATAGCGTAACCGGCCTGGGCAATACTGGAATAAGCTAACATACGTTTAAGGTTGCGCTGGTAGATGGCTGCCAGATTACCAATGGTCATGGTGATGATAGTCATCGCCACCAGCATGACCCACCAGGTGTTGTTTTCTCCGGGAGGGCCAAACACCCCGGCCGTAAAGATGCGGATAAACACGGCAAAACCGGCTGCTTTGGATGCAGTGGAAACAAAGGCGGTGAAGGCAGTGGGGCTGCCTTCATACACGTCCGGTGACCAGAAATGGTAGGGGACGGCGGCAATCTTGAAGCCAAAACCAACCACCACAGCCACGGCCGCTATCAACAAGACGCCATTGATGTCCTGGAGGATAGCAAATGCCTGCATATCGCCTGTTTGCAGCACTTCTGCGGGTGTGGGTAGCTGCTGCACGGCCGAACCAATGGCATAATAGCCGGTTTGCCCGGTCAGCCCGTAAATCATACTGAGGCCGTAAAGAAGAACGGCCGTAGCAAAAGCGCCGTAGATAAAATACTTCATCCCCGCTTCTGTCGAGCGATCCTCATTCTTAAAGAAACCAGCCAGAATATAAGAGGAAACACTGGCTGTTTCCAAAGCCACGTACACCATAATCAAGTCAGAAGACGCGGCCATCAGACTAAAGCCTATCGTCGCCAAAATCAGCAAGGCATAAAATTCCACAGCTTGCAAACGCGGCGTATCTACTGAGAATAACGCGGTAATCATCAAGGCAAAGAGGAATATAACCCGGAAAACAAGCGTGACCATATCATTCCGGATCATACCGCCCCACATAAGTGTGCTGGACAAGTCTGCCGATTCGCCGGGAACGTTGGCAAAGAGCCATAAACCGAATGTAAGGAGGAGAATGACAAACGCACCCCAAGCCGTCATAATACCTACCTGACGCTGGCGCGATGAAGGCAATACTCGACTGTATACCTGGATGGCAATGAGTAAGATGGCTAATGAAATTTCTGGCACAAGGGCCAGGAACCATTCAGTCGTAGGTTCAAAGCTCACTTATGCACCTCCCAACAAACTGAGGAGACTGGACGCGCCAATCTGCACCGAATCCAGAATAGTAGCTGCCTGCTGCGCATTTTGCAGCCGTTCCACAACCGGCGCTACCCCGGAACTAACCATGGGGACGAT
>JALUPA010000678.1 GCA_027054335.1 Ardenticatenaceae bacterium | reverse complement strand
CCCTACTGCCATAAACCCGCCCGTCCCCAAGCTGATCTGCCCCGTAAAGCCGGTGAGAATGTTCAGACCAATGGCGGCAATGGCTACAATGCCAATCTGGTTCGCCAGCGTCAGATAATAGTTGTTGGCGAAAAAAGGAAAAATCGCCAGCAACACCAGCAGAATATAAATGCGCCAGCGCATCCACGGCGTGCGCCGCAAGGCCATGTCGCTTTCGTAGGTGGTGTGAAAAATGCCTGATTCCATAGGGAAGTAATTGGGTAATTGAGTAATTGGGTAATTACCCAATTACTCAATTACATAATCTCAAACTCGCTCAATACGCTCTTCGCCAAACAAGCCGTAGGGCTTCACCATTAAGATGAGCAGGAGGACGATAAAGGGAATGACGGTACTCAAGGCCAGGTAGCTGGGGGTGTAGCCGGCCATGTACGCTTGCAGTAAGCCAATAATGATGCCGCCGACGACAGCGCCGGGGATAGAGTCCAACCCGCCTAAAATGACGACGGGAAAGACGGTCAGGCCGATAAAACTGATGGACAGGCTGACGCCAACGATGTTAGCCACGATAACGCCGGCAAGTACGGCCGTAACCGCCGCAATAGACCAGGCAATAGCAAACACCCGCTTCACGCTGATACCCATACTTAATGCTGCCTGCTGGTCATCGGCCGTCGCCCGCATCGCCACCCCTTCCCGGTTATAACGGAAAAACAGAGTGAACAAGAGAAACAAAACAGCCACCAAACCAATGGCAATCAACCGATCCTCCCCTATCGTCGCGCCCAGCACATTTATCGGTTCGCTGGGCAGAAACGCCGGAAATGCTCGCCCTGTCGTCCCCCAAATGGCGCTGACAAACGCCCTGAGCAGGCTGGACAACCCAATCGTCACCATAATCACCGAGATGATCGGTTCGCCAATCATGGGGCGCAAAATCAAACGTTCAATTGTCACCCCCATCAGGACGGCAAAGATAACGGCCGCCAGAATCGCGGCCGGCCAGGGCAGCCCCACCTGCACAATCAGACCGTAGGTGATAAATGCCCCCACGACCATAAAATCGCCCTGGGCAAAGTTGAGTACGTCACTGGCCTTGTAAATCAAGACAAAGCCGAGGGCTACCAGGGATAAAATGGCCCCGTTGGTCAAGCCGGTCAAGGTCAGTTGCAGAAATTTTTCCATAAGCGTTGTTCGCCTTTAAGTGACAGGCACTTTGAAAGTGCCTGTCACTTGATTGCTACGCCGCCACACTGTTTTCCATCGTCTCAATTTGCAGGCGTGTTTTGATGGTGGCGGTACGGCCGTCCTGATACGTAATCACCGACTCAATATCCAGGTAATCATTATGGCTGTACAAAGCAGACACAATATCGTCATACCGCTGGGCCACAAAGCCACGGCGCACCTTGCGCGTCCGCGTCAACTCCGCGTCGTCCGCATCCAGTTCCTTGTGCAGCAGCAAGAAGCGGCGAATGCGGGCGGCCGATGGCAAATCCTCATTGGCCCGTTCCACCTGCTCCCGCACCAGGGCATACACCTCCGGCTTCTGCGCCAGATCGGTGTAGGTGGTGTAGGCTATCTGGTGGTTCTCCGCCCATTTGCCCGTGTTATCCATGTCAATATTGATCATCGCCGTCACAAAAGGCCAGTCGCCGCCAAACACTACCGCTTCTTTTACATAAGGGCTGAATTTCAGCTTGTTCTCAATAAACTGCGGGCTGAATTTAGTGCCGTCGTGCAGTGTCATCACGTCCTTCGCCCGATCAATGACAATCAAATGGCCGTCCTCGTCAAAATAGCCGGCGTCGCCGGAATGCAGCCAGCCATCTATCAACGTTTCCCGCGTGGCCGCCTCGTTGTCGTAATACCCCTTGAAGATCGCCTCCGACTTGAGCAGAATTTCACCGTTGCCATCAATTTGCACGTCCGTACCCGGCAACGGCGTACCCACCGTCTGGAATTTCACGTCCCCGTCCCGATGCACCACACTGATGCCGCTGGCTTCTGTCTGGCCGTAAATCTGCTTCAGGTTCACTCCCAGGGCGTGGAAGAAGCGGAACACGTCCGGCCCCAACGCCGCTCCGCCAGTGTAGGCCCGTTTGAGAAAACGCAGCCCCAAATGATCGCGTAGTTCGGCAAAAATCAGCCAGTCGGCCACCCGGTAACGCACTTTCAGGCCAAATGAAGGCGTTTCCTTGCGAAAACGGGCGTCTGCCATCTCCTCACCCACTTTCATGGCCCAGTCGTAGACGATTTTTTTCAGGCGGCTGCTATCTTCCATCTTCACCATCACCTGGCTGACCAGATTTTCCCAGATGCGCGGTGGGCTGAACATGGATTGGGGGCCGATTTCGCGGATGTTGGCTACGGCCGTTTCCGGTTTTTCCGGGAAGTTCAGCGTAAAGCCTCTTTGCAGGCTGCACGCAAACGACATCATCTGCTCCCCAATCCAGGCCAACGGCAAAAAACTGACAAAGCGGTCTTCCGGCTCCAGGGGATCAATCTCCATCAAACTGCGCCCCATGCTGATCAGATTCTTGTGCGTAATCATCGCCAGTTTGGGATAGCCGGTGGTGCCGGAAGTGGTGGAGAGGATGGCAATATCATCTTCCCTTCCCTGCGCCACCTGCTCCTCAAACCATCCCCGGTGTGCCTGCTCATACGCTTCACCCAGCTTCTCCACGTCCGGGAAGTACATCAGGTACTCCTCTGTGTAATTGCGCAGCCCTTTGGGGTCGTAGTAGATGACCTTCTCTACACCGGTCAGGTCGTCCCACATCTCGATGATTTTGTCTACCTGCTCCTGGTCTTCCACCACGATGAATTTGACGCGGGCGTGGGTGACAATGTAGACCATCTCCTTGACCACCGCGTCCTGATAAATGCCGATGCTCTTGGCCCCGGCTGCCTGCGCCGCCAGTTCCGCGTAAATCCATTCCGGCCGGTTGTCGCCAATGATAGCCACCGTATCGGCCGGCGTCAGCCCCAGGCCGACCAGGCCCTGGCAAAAATAACGCACGTGGGTCAGGTATTCGTTCCAGCTAATGGCCCGCCAGATACCGTAATCCTTTTCCCGCAGGGCAGGTGCGTCGCCAAATTCGCGGGTTCGTTCAATGAGTAGTTGGGGGAATGTTTCTGCCATTGGTTACTGGTTACTGGATATTGGAGATTGGGAGATTGGAGATTGCCCGCCGTTTACAACCAATCTCCAATCTCTAATCTCCAATCTCTATAAAATCGCCAAATCCTCGCCCAGATACGCCCGAATCACGTCCGGGTTGCGCTGCACTTCGTCGGGTGTGCCGTCACCAATTTTCAGACCAAAGTCCAGAACGGCAATGTGATCGGAAATGTCCATAACCACACCCATGTCATGCTCAATGATGATGATGCTGACGCCGTGTTCCTCGTTCACGTCCAGGACAAAGCGGGCCATATCTTCTTTTTCCTCAGCGTTCATCCCGGCCATCGGCTCGTCCAGGATGAGCAGGCTGGGCTGCATAGCCAGAGCGCGGCCCAATTCCACCCGCTTCTGTAAACCGTAGGGAAGCGTCCCCACAGCCTGCTTGCGGATAGCCTGGATTTCCAGCAGGTCAATGATGTCTTCCACAAAAAAGCGGTTTTCTACTTCTTCTTTTTGGGTTTTGCCCCAGTAGAGGCCGCCGGTGAAGATGTTGGATTTGAGATGGTTGTGCCGCCCCAGCATGAGGTTGTCCAGAACGGTCATGTGCTTGAACAGTTCGATGTTCTGGAAAGAGCGGGCGATGCCCAATTTGGCAATCTGGTACGGCTTGAGTTTGGTCAGTTCGTATTCATTGCCCCGGTTGTAGAAGAAGATACGGCCGTCCTGCGGATGATACAAGCCGCTGATACAGTTAAGCAAACTGGTCTTGCCCGCGCCATTGGGGCCGATGATCGCCGTAATGGCGCTCTGCCGCACTTCCAGGCTCACATCCGTCAATGCCTGGACGCCGCCAAAGGCCAGAGAGACGTTTTCAATCTTCAACTGTAAGTCACCGGGCTGCAATGTGCTGCTGTTGAGGGTGTGGGAAAAGCCGCGGGGCATGGGATTCTCCAGTTTTTAGTGTTCAGTTTGCAATTTTCAGGAGTAGTTTACCAGCGGGGCGTTAATGAGGCGTTTATGGAAACGTTAACAAGGTAAGCTAGAGTCCGCACCCCAGCAAGCTGCTGATCTCCCTTGCGCTGGCAGATTTCTTCAAGCAAGGTACAATTTGCAGCGGGAAGCAGGAAACATCGCCGAAGGAGATAGGAATGGAAGCTGTTTGGCAGTCTGGCCTTGATTTTATCACGTGGCTGCAAACCACGTACCCCCAGTTAGCAGGATTTTTCTTTTTCATCACAGATTTGGGTCGTGAGGAATTTTACCTGGCGGTTTTGCCGCTGATTTACTGGGTGATCAATAAGCGGTTGGGAAAGTATCTGGGCGCGGTTTTCTTCTTCACAGTAATGGTCAATACGATACTCAAACAGGCGTTACGGGGGCCACGGCCGTTTTGGATCGATCCCGCAGTTGGCCTGGACAGCCGTGAAACCAGCTACGGCATTCCCAGCGGTCACACCATGAACGCCGCCATCGTTTACCTGTTCATCGCCGGCTGGGCCAGGAAGCGTTGGGTATGGGCGGGAGCCGTCATTCTGGTCTTTTTGATGGGCTTGAGCCGCATCTACCTGGGCGCCCATTTCTCTACTGACGTGATAGCCGGACTGTCACTCTCTCTGCTCATTCTGGGCAGTTACGCCTTCTGGTCACGACGATACCGCACCCGTTTTGAAAAGCGCATTTTAGGCCAACGTTTGATGATTGCCATCCTCATCCCTGTTATTTTAGGCCTCATATTCATTGCCATCCGCTTTCTCATTGGCTCGCCTGACGGGGATGTGGCCTGGAATTCTTTCATCCCCGCCGCGGAAGTCAGTAGCATTTTGGGTATCGCCCAATCATTTGGCCTGCTGCTGGGCTTTGGTGTAGGCGTGATTCTGGAAGGGAGCAAGATACGTTTTCGGGTGGACGGCCCTATCTGGCAGCGTACCATCCGCTACATTGTGGGGTTAGTCGTGCTGGTCGGGCTTTGGTTTGGTCTAGGGCAGCTTTTCCCCCGCGATCCGCTGGCAGTTGCCGTACCGCTGCGCATCCTGCGTTATTTCGTCGTGGCTCTTTGGGCCGCTTATTACGCTCCCTGGGTCTTCGTTAAACTCCACCTGGCCTCAGCTGACCCGGAACCGGAGATTGATATATCGCTGCGTTGACCCACATGGGCGATCCTGTTTCTGGTCATGGTTGGTATCGTTCTCGTTTCTGACAAGCCACCTGATTTTCAAATATCCTGTCCCCCGTAGTATAATCCTGCCAGCAAACATTTTCACTCATTGATAGGTGACTCCATGCGAATTTTCATTACCGGCGGGAAAGGGCAGTTGGGCACAGCGCTGCAAACAACACTGGCGGCGCACAAACTCACGGCCGTAGACCTGCCAGAATTAGACGTCACAGACAAGGAAGCGCTGTTTACGGCCGTCTCCGACTTCCAGCCAGACGTCCTCATCAACTGCGCCGCCTACACCAACGTGGACGGCTGCGCCAAAGACCCGGCGCTGGCCTACAAGGTGAACGCCCTCGGCGCGCAAAACCAGGCGTTAGCCGCCCTGGAATTGGGCGCGGCACTGCTGCACGTCAGCACCAACGAGGTGTTTGCCGGCGACCACCCGGACGGTTACGAGGAATGGCTGCCGCCAAACCCGATTAACGCTTACGGCCGTTCCAAAGCCGCCGCCGAATTTCTGGTACGCAGCTTGCTCAACCGGCATTACGTCGTGCGCACCGCCTGGCTGTACGCCCCCGGCGGGCGCAACTTCATCCACGCCATTCTGGACCGCGCCCGCAATACCGGCCAACTGCGCGTCGTTACCGACGAAGTGGGCAACCCCACCTACGTCAACGACTTGGCGCAGGCCATCACCCAATTGATTGAGACCCACCAGTACGGCACGTACCATTTCGTCAACGACGGCGCTTGCTCCCGCTGGGAGTTTGCCAACGAGATTTTGCGGCTGGCCGGACTGGAGGATGTAGTCAACACGCCTATTTTAAGCAATGAGTTCAAACGGCCGTCCACCCCGCCCCCCTACGCTGCTTTGCGCAACGTCGCCGGAAAAGCACTGGGCATCGAGTTACGGCCGTGGCAGAATGCCCTGGCCGCCTACATGCAAGACCACATTAACCATTAACCATTTACCGTTTACCATTATGCAACCATCCCCCATCGTCACTCTGCAACCCGGCGCCGAAACCATATTAACGGCCGTTGCCTCCAACCGGTTCAGTTCCAGCCAGGCGTACCAGTTGCAGATCATCGCCGAGCGCCTGCTGTTGGTAACCGGCTTCGACGAACTCATCTGCCTCGATGCCCTCAACTTTACCCCTTTCCCCTACCAGATAAAAGCGGCGCAGACCGCCTTGCGCCGTTTTCGCGGGCGCGGGATGCTGTGCGACGAGGTCGGCCTGGGCAAAACCATCGAAGCCGGACTGGTCATCAAAGAATACCTGATGCGGCAAATGGCGGAACGCATCCTGATCATCACGCCGCCGGGGCTGGTGCAGCAATGGCGCGAAGAACTGCGGCAAAAATTCGGCCTGCGTGATTTTGTGACCAACGCCGACGACGCCTTTCGCGCCGCCGGCGCAGACGCCTGGAGCCGCTATCCCCGCGTCATCGCCTCCCTGGCCGCCGCCCGCCGCGCCGGCACCCGTGATATCATCGCCGGCCTGAACTACGACCTGATTGTCGTGGACGAGGCGCATCACCTGAAAAATCGCAGCAGCGTCTCCTGGAAGTTTGTCAACAAACTGCAAAAACGCTACATTCTCATGCTCACGGCCACGCCGGTGGAAAACCGGCTGGAAGAACTGTACAACCTGATCACCATCCTTAAGCCGGGACAGTTGAAAACGCCACAGGAATTCCGCCGTCAGTTTGTGGTGCGGGGCGATCCCCGCTCGCCCAAAAACCGGGGGCGGCTGCGGGAACTGCTGGCCGACGTGATGATTCGCCACAGCCGGGGGCAGGTCAGCGTCAAACTGCCGCCGCGCCGGGCGCACACCATCCGCCTGACGCCGTCACCGGAGGAACAGGCCCTGTATCAGGACGTCAGCCGGTTTGTGCGCCGCTCGCTGGCAAACGGGCGGAACAAAGGGACGCGCCAGTTGACATTGAGCATTTTACAGCGGGAAATTGGCAGCAGCCCCATGGCCGTCATTAAAACGTTGGGTAAACTGGCGGAACAAAAAGCGTGGCGGACGGCACGGCCGTCTCTCCTGAAACTAAAAGCGCAGGCCGAAGCAGTCACCGGTTGGGCCAAGGCAGACGCCCTGGAAAAAATTATCTGCTCCGCCGGGCAGGACAAACTGCTCATCTTCACCCATTTCCAGGCTACCCTGGACGCCCTGGCAGAACGTCTGACGGAGATGGGCGCAGATTTCATCCCCTACCACGGCGGCCTGACCACGCAGCAAAAGGATGAGGCAGTGCGCCGTTTTGAAACAGAAGGGCAGATTTTGCTCTCCACAGAAGCCGCGGGCGAAGGGCGCAATCTGCAATTTTGTCACGTTATGGTCAACTTTGACCTGCCCTGGAACCCGCAGCGCATCGAACAGCGCGTCGGCCGCATCCACCGCATCGGGCAGACAAAACGGGTAGAAATTTTCAACCTGTCGGCCCAAGGCACCATTGAGGATTACCTGCTCAACATTCTGGACCGCAAACTGAATATGTTTGAACTGGTCATTGGCGAGATGGAAATGATTTTGGGCTATTTGACAAAGGAACAGGATTTTGAGGAGATGCTTCTGGAAGTGTGGTTAAACAGCGAAGATGAAACCAGTCTGGAACAGGGCATGGATGAGCTGGGCGACCGTCTGGCGCAGGCCCGCGAGAAGGCCGGCAAGGTTCAGGAGTTTGACGAAAAGCTGTTTGG
>JALUPA010000677.1 GCA_027054335.1 Ardenticatenaceae bacterium | reverse complement strand
AAGAAGCTAACAGCTTGCCGTCAGGAACAACTAACAAACGAACAGCGCTGAACCCCCGTTCAAGATCGGGAACACTGGCAATATCAACCGGCTCAGACCAGGTAGCTCCGCTATCTGTAGATTTGATGAAGGATAAAGTGCGCGGATTAGAACCAGCATATTGTTCTACCGCAGTTACACGAGCAAAAACAACATAAAGCGTACTTGGCGGTTCATACTTAATATCAACAGAAAATTCGGTGCCGGTCAGGTCTAAGGCCAACATTTCGCCAGGCGCCCACGCCAGACCCGATCCGGCCTCAGTCGCTTTAGCGAAACTATAATAGAGTTCTGCCGGTGATCGCCCCATCCAAATCAAATGGATAACTCCCTGATCATCAATAACAGCATGTGGCTGCAAAGCGCTCGGATCATTGAGGCCAGCCATATCTTCACTTGGTGTTAGTAATACATCAACGGGTTGAGACCAACTCACCCCATCCCAACGGGAATACATCAGGGTATTTCCTACATTCGTGCCTCCTGTAACTGTGCCGCCGACATCCTCACTCCAAAATAAATGGACATTGCCTGCCTTATCCGCCACAAGAAAGGGTTGGGTGGAACTTTCGGCAGTATTGGATATGTTGCGAATAGTGACATCAACTATTTCAGGGATGTTTTGTTGGGCTATAAGTGGCCCCGGCAACATGATTAGTATTGCCAGTAAGCCCGATGAAAATAATAACCAGATAAGTTTTGGCTTTTTCATCGCTATTGTTTCCTCATGCGCAGTATGCCGATGGTGAATACGATCAGAATTAACAACAGTGCGGCGCCAATGCTTATGATCCATGAGAAGATGCTGTTATTGTTGGGGGTGGGTCGATCCGGAAAGTTGGCTGTATCTTGTGCGGCAGGCACGGCCGTAACAGTAGGCGCAGCCGTTTCCGAGACGGAGAAAGTTGACTGCGGAGGTACGGCTGTGGGCGTGATTGCCGCTACGACCGTTGGCGCAGGTATAGATACGACCGTTGGTGTAGTTGGAACTACGGCCTTTGGCTCAACTGCCGGCGCCACCTGTTCAGCTGCTTCAGCCTCCGGTTGAAGTTGAGTGCTATCCAAAGAATAGGTCAACCGGTACAATTCGTAACTCAATGGCGGTAAAGCGCCAGCGGCTGCCTGTTCATCATTTCCATCTTCTTCAAGAGACGTATCTTGCTGAAATTCTTTGACATAAATCACAGCAAACTCAGAACCGCCCATTTGGACATCCAGAGCAATGTAGGCGGCCATATTACCGTCCAGTTCTTTATTTTCACCAATTAACCAATACGTGCCATCCCACTGACGATATTGAAGCGTGGCGCCGGTGAAGAAGACAAGATGCAAGTTTCCGCCAGCATCAGACACCAGTGCAGCGGGAACCGAACCCACTTCAAAATCAGTAACAGGCGCAGGCGGTGTCCAGGAAACACCTTTATCAGTAGAATATGTATGCCGGGTCGTTACTCTACCATTAACTTGTTCCTGATAAACAACGTGCAAAGTATCCGGGTTGGCAGCAACGAGCTGGGCCCAGTTAGAAAGTTGTTCGTTGACTTGAACAGGTTCTGTCCAGGTTTGTCCGGCATCTTCTGAGCGTAAATAGAACAAATCATTATTGTTGCCATCTAGGAGAGATGACGGCCGTTTCAACAACAAATTAAAAACGCCATCATCCGAAATTGACAAGGCAGGCTGCCCCACCACAGGCCAGTTTGCTGTTACCCCATCAAACAACTGGACAGGGTCTTGCCAGGTATCTCCCCCATCCTCTGAGCGAGTCAGATAAACACCACGATTTTCATTGACGGGAACAGTGTAGACAACCAGAAAATTCCCGGCATCATCAACTGAAACTTGAGGCCATTCATTTAAGGAATCAATTGTGGGTAAGGGTAAGGGGTCTGCCCAATCCGTTGAGAAATCGGCGGCAGCCACATCTACCTGACTGAAATACGGTTTTGTACTCTGACTATCAATCCACGTTACCAGGAAACGATTACGCAACATATCAAGCGTGATGGACCGTTGCCACAAATTGCCATCAGGCGAATTCAGTACGGGTAACGGCCGTGACCAGCCACTCTCATCTTTTACCATATGGAATAGCACCTGATTTCCAGATTCACTGAGAGGTTCATCCCAGAAAACATGACTATTCCCCTTGGCATCCACGAATACAACCGGGGTTTTAACTACCGCTACACGTGTAGTCAAAAATTCTGGGCCACTCCATACAGACGGGGGGGCAAAACGTTCTGACCATACAGCCGCGTTACCTAACGGCCGTTCCATAACCCAAATATCTTTAGTGACGCGATTGGTGCCGCAAGAAACCAAAAAAAGGTTATTCTCTTTAGTCACATAATCCTGTAGACAATTGAAAGTAACAGTCCGGTACGAAACCGGGTCCTTAAAATCAAAAATTTTTTCTTGCAATTCTGCTTCGCTCCATTGTTCGCCATCCCAAGCCTGAAGAAACAATTGTGTTCTTTCAATGGACTGTATGTCCATCTTTGTCAGCAGAAAAAGCAGCTCATTTTCGCCCCAAAACAAACGTGTCAGACTGGGGCATTCCGGCGAACCGGTATCCAAAACTTTCCGAGTCGGCCCCCATGATTGCCCGCCATCAGATGACATTTGATGATAAAGGGAACATTGACGCGGTTCATGCCCCCCTTGCCAAACCAGGTGAATTTCCGTTCCTTTCGTCACAATATCAATATTTGCCGGGCCAGGAGATTCCAACGCATCATCCGGCAATCGCTGATCCACAATCAATGGTTCAGACCAGCTTTCCCCTTGGTCGGAGGAACTGGATACAAATACCTTCTCAATAAGCGGATCATCCCAGACGACAAAAATCTGACCGTTATCAGCAACAGCCGTTTTGATATTCGTCTTGTCGGCGTCTAACGGCCGTAAATAATCTGATTGGTAAAGAAGCTGCGGTTCTGTCCAAGTAACGCCGCCATCGGCCGAGCGGCGATAATAAACGCCTGGAAGCACATCTTCATCGGTAGATGGACGAATATAAGCCAGATGCAAAGCATTATCTGAACCAGCTATAACATTAAAACTGCTGACAACTTCAGACAAAGACTCAACCGGCGTCCAACCATCCAAATCGTCATTCTCTAGCAAAGCAGTACGGCTGTAGAGAAGCGTCCGATCATCATCCGACCAGAATCCATGAAGGATATTATTCTGGTCTATGGCCAGTGCAGGCTTATAAAAACCGCCAAAATCTTCTACGCCAACGACCGGGCTAAACGGCGGATTGGTGAAGGGAACCAACACTTTAACCGGCAGCTGCCAATCCTGCCCATTACCAGAGGTATATTGATAACCGGCCAATCTGTCCTGCCAGAATAAATAAAACTTCCCGGATGGTGCAACAGCCAGACTGGGTTGTACGGCCGTTCCCGAAAAAGACAAATTCAATGGATCAACCCAACCGCCCGACTGAGCAGATACACGCCAAGCCAACAGAAACATAAAGACCATTAATAATCCCAATAACATATAGCGTGTTCTTCGGGAAAGGTTCAATGAAAATTCATTATTTATCTTTGATGTTTCTTGCACACAATCCCCCGGCAATGAAACACCAACGCCTTAGAACAGAAAAGCGTTGGTATATTGCGTTTCTCATGCTCAATTTTCCACTCACAATCATCGTCCATTATGGGCAGGTTATCTTACGATAGCACTTTCACTGAAATGGCCCAGCTATCTGACCCCGGGACAGGAAAATAGTCGTTCCACTGACAACAACCATGACTAATCTTTCAACCGATTCTTCCTGATAAACATTAAGTACGCTTAAGAAATCCTCTGAAATGACCCCAAAGTCCTGGTACTTATTCACTATTTATGTCCGATATAGATTGACATGAAACAAAGAACTATTTAGAGTGTTGATTGGTTTTTAGAGGTGTGGCGCACTTAGAAAGTGCGCCACACCTCTAATAAATAATGCATATCCACAAACCCCCGCATCGCTCCCAGAATGTATTTCCATTTTCCGGCACAATCGAATAGATTTGACAACATTTTGCAACATGGTTTAGTAACGTCTCAATAAATCGTGGTAAAGACCTGACGGATTTTTCGTAGCGAGGAGCAAAACATGAAAAAGAAATTACAAAAACCACCTGTTTACTTACTGTTGATCGCTTTTTTATTTGTCGGCATCATCTCCGCCCAACAAAACAATGAGGCAAACAATGTATATTTGCCCGTCATAACCAAACCAGTCGAAGCTGATTGGCCCATGACCGCTGCCAATCCCCAACGGACATCCTGGACGCCCACCGAAGTGACCGGCTCTCTAAATATAAACTGGTACCGTCCTATCGAAGCATATATCCCCCAAAATGCCCAACTTATTGCCGCCAACGGATTGATTTACGTAACCACCTCCAAAGGTCTTTATGCTTTGAATGCTGCTAATGGCAATGTAGTCTGGCGCTTTGACACGGAACTCCCCCTGGGCAATTCCCCCACCATTGACAATGGCGTTCTGTACGTTGGCGGCTATGACCGCAAACTACACGCTCTGGACGCCTATACAGGCCAACACCTCTGGTCATTTGCTGGAGCCAAAGCCGGTTATGATACAAACCCTTTGGTGGTCAACAACACAATATTTGTCGGTAATCGTGATGGGAATATGTACGCGATTGGGGCACACGGCACAGTCAATCAGGGGCAGATCATCTGGCAGTACCAAACTGGTGACGCTATCCATCTTTCGGCTGCTTATAAGGACGGGACAATCTTTTTTGCCTCCAATGATATGTATGCCTATGCGCTTGACGCCGATACGGGCAACCTGGTATGGAAATCAGACAAAATGCCTGGTATGCAATTTCAATCTTATTGGCCGGTTATCTACCAGGATAAGGTTATCTTCTCTGTGGCCCATGGCTATCGCAGGGATCGCTCACCAGGCACAAGAAGCGTCACGCCTCCAGACGGTGGTACCTATCGCTCCTTAAAAATAATGCAATTGGACAATATATTCCCCAATGGCCAAGAATATGACATCATCGGCCCTGAAGTCCCTTCACAAAGTTGGGCACATGGCTTTCCTATCATAGACGCCGGCAGCATGACTGAATATCTGGAAGATAACCCCCAACCGGATACCTACAAACATAAACCCTGGCGCAGAATGTTTGTTGTCCTGAATATTGCCGACGGCTCAGAATTCAGTTTTGACTCTGATAATGACGGTTATCAGGAATATATTCCTGCGGCTTATTGGGGAACAGGTTCCGGCAACCGTTACCCCCCCATCGTTGGCAATGATAATATTCTCTATTATGGAAATTTATATCGCTGTTGCTCGGATGCCAAAGGTCGCATTATGGGCTGGAATATAAACACACCCAGATACTTAAGTTTTCTGGGGAGGGTACAAGTGCGTGAAGGTGGGTCCGCAGCTGTAGCGGAACCACAAGCAATCTCAGCCGGCGGTAACATCATTTATAGAAACTTGTGCTGCGACCGTATAGGCGACTGGGCAAATTACATGGCGGGGCCAGACGAACGAGGCCGGGTTTCACAAGGTCGGATGTGGTCTTATAATTTGGACGATCTGGCGCCAGGATATGATCCGATGTGGTTTATTGATCCGGGTGCTATTTCCCGTCATATCGGCTGGTATACGGGTAACACAAACAGCGTGAATGCCGCTTACCACAATCACGGTGACCAAAATCCGATTGTACCTTACCAGGGCCGGTTATATGTGCATCGCAGCAATACGATATTTGCTTTTGGGCCGGGCAGCGGGCCAGGTGCGTTGCCTTTGCTAACAGCTAATCCGGGTCAGGACACGAGTGTATCCCTCACCACCACAGACATCAACCAACGTCTGGAAAATGAAATCCAAAAAATCGTAGATGCCGGACATCTCCGTCCTGGTTATTACAATTTAGCCTCCTTTAACGTCAGGAGTATGGAAAATTACTTTGAAAATCCCGGCGACACCCTCTACACTTTGTCCGTTGCCTACCCTCATCTCTCACCATCATTGCAAGCCCAGGTACAAACATATCTGCAAACGGAATTTAACGCTTATTTTGACAATGAGATGTATGGTCGCACTGGCTGGTCGGGTGCAGCCAGAAGTGCTATGGAATTACCCCCGGAAGTAGCTGCCGACATTGCAGCTGGGAACTACCCACCATCTCCCAACTTCAGCAGCGGCTTCCTGTGGCAATACCCGCAGCACAACTTCTATGCCATGTGGAAATACGCTCAAAACATCCCTGGTGTTAACGCCGCCAACGTATATAACCTGGCCAAAGGGGAACTAACCATTCCCGTCCCCAATCCGCGCGGGGGACGGTCAGAAACAGATTATTTCCAGGAACAACCGTATGAACTAAACGGCTGGATTGCCGGTTATATTGGCTTCCTGGCCCTCCAAGATTTAGCCGGCATGGGCAGTACTGACGCCGCCCTGCGCAGTCAGGTCATCAGTGAACGGGATCGATTGATGCAACTGCGGGCCAATATCTTTTCCAAAGATTCTTATTGGGTACCAGGGCAACCCGGCTACACATATTACAAAAAGGTTTTCGACATTGCCGGCAACTTTGTTTTTCTGGTACCTGAACTGGCCGACTATCTGCGGCAAAACAAACTGGCTCAAGTACAGGAAGCTGTAGATGAATATAATTACATCGCACCTTACTGGTTCGTCTCCCGCTACGAGGCTACAATAGGCGAAGGTGGGATGTCTAATCTCCACAATTACAATGCCATCTTCCAGGCCAAGGCACTCATTTTACAAGAACCACGCTCAGAGTTAACTAAATATCTGGATGTACCAGCCTTTGCCCGGGGTGACCTGTTCTACATTCAAAACCTGGTAACGGCGCTAGAGGCAACACCTTAATAAAAAGAGGGGTGGCAGCTATAGTCGCTATCGCTGCCACCTCTTTTCCTACTTCCGCACAATATAATCTCCCAGCACCAACGTATCAATGCCGCTGTTGCCAAACGTACTGAGGGCGTTGGCCGGCGTGTTGACAATCGGTTCGCCACGCAGGTTGAAACTGGTATTGATCAGCACGGGAATACCGGTTGCCTGGTTAAACCGGTCAATCAGATCATAATAACGCGGGTTCCATTCCCGGCGCACACTTTGTAAACGGCCGGTTCCCAAATGATTGACAGCGGGGACTTTCTCACCCATACCTTCTTTGAATCGCTCCACCGTCAGCATAAAGCGGGCCAGGTAATTTTTCCCTGCATAATCCATGTCAAAATAATCGGGTACCGCTTCTTCTGTGATGACCGGAGCAAACGGCCGAAATGGCTCGCGGAATTTGATCTTGGTGTTGACAATATCTTTCATCTCGGCCCGGCGCGGGTCAGCCATGATACTACGGTTGCCCAGGGCGCGAGGCCCCCATTCAAAACGTCCCTGGAACCAGGCTATAACCTTACCATCCAGAATATCGTTTACCGCTTTTTCCACCAATTTCCCGGCATCCTGTTCTACCTCAAATTGAAAACCGGATTGGGTAACGGCCGTCTCTATCTCGGCATCACTATACTCCGCCCCCCAATAGTTGTGTTCCTGCACAAATTTGCGCGGCTGGTTGAGCAGGATGTGGTTCACCCACAGGGCGGCCCCTAACGCCCCGCCGCTGTCCCCGGCTGCCGGCTGGATGAATATCTCGGCAAAGGGGGTTTCGGCCAGAAGACGGCCGTTAGCCTTGCTATTCAGCGCCACGCCGCCGGCCATGCACACCTGTTTCAACCCCGTCTCCTGGTGCAGAGAGCGCAGCATCTTGATAACTGTATCCTCAGTCACCCGCTGCACGCTGGCAGCAACATCCGCATAATACTGATTTTGTTGTACTTGCGGATCTTTCGGGTTTACTTCGGGATTGGTCTTGGCCGTAAAAAACACGTCGCTGTGCACCCGCGGCTCACCAAACAAATCAATAAATTTCT
>JALUPA010000676.1 GCA_027054335.1 Ardenticatenaceae bacterium | reverse complement strand
CATTATTGTCCTGCTGGTGATTCTGCTGCTTTTGAATGCGACGGCCGTATACCTGCGTAATAAATATTCAACCAAGATGTAACTGGGTAACTGGGTAATTACCCAGTTATCCAAATTACCCAATTACTATGACCAACAACGAAAAAATCGCCATCCAGGCCCACAACATGAACGTCTACTACGGTGACTTTCAGGCAGTAAAAGAGATTAACCTGAGCGTACCTCCCCAAAAAATCACCGCTCTGATCGGTCCGTCCGGCTGCGGCAAAAGCACCGTCCTCCGCTCCTTCAACCGTATGAACGACCTCATCCCCTCCGCTCGCGTGGCAGGAGAAGTGCTTTATCATGGGGCCAACATCTATGCGCCGGACGTAGACCCGGTAGAAATCCGCCGCCGCATCGGTATGGTCTTCCAAAAGCCCAACCCCTTCCCCAAAAGCATCTACGACAATGTGGCCTGGGGCGCAAAAATCAACGGCTACAAAGGGGATATGGACGAGCTGGTAGAATCTTCCCTGCGGCAGGCCGCCTTGTGGGACGAAGTGAAGGATAAACTGAATCAGAGCGGTTTTTCCCTTTCCGGCGGCCAGCAGCAGCGCCTGTGTATTGCCCGCACCCTGGCCGTCAAACCGGACATCATTTTGATGGACGAACCAACCTCCGCCCTGGACCCGGTGGCTACGCTCAAAATCGAAGACCTGATCCAAATTCTCAAGCAGAATTACACCATCATCATCGTCACCCACAACATGCAGCAAGCCGCCCGCGCCTCTGACTTCACGGCCTTTTTCAACATGAATGAGGTGCGCGCCGGCTATCTGGTGGAATACAGTAAAACGGAAGACCTGTTTACCAACCCGCAAAACGAGTTGACGGAACAGTATATTACGGGACGGTTTGGCTAAAGCTAATCGGAGAACAGTATGCTTTTACGAGAACTGTTTAACCAGGATTTACAAAGCTTGCAGGATGAATTGCTGCGGGTAGGCGGTGAAGTGGAAGATAATTTAACGAAGTCGGTCACGGCGTTAATCGAGCGCAATCTAACCCAATCACAGCAGGTGATTACGGCCGACACCTGGATCAATGAGTGGACGCTGCAAATGACAACGGACTCTTTGGTCCTGATTGCTACGCAGCAGCCGACCGCGGGAGATTTGCGCTTGCTCACGGCCGTGATGAACATCGCCAACGAACTGGAACGCATCCACGACTACGTCAAAGGTATCGGTAAAATCAGCCTGACCATCGGCCGTGACCCCATTCCGGCCGGCATCACCCGACACCTGCCCTCCATGGCTGCCCAAACCCGCTCCATGCTGCGCCGCGCCCTCATCGCCTTTATCCAGCAAGATGCGGCCGCCGCCCGGCAAATCGCCGCCGAGGACGACGTGGTAGACGCGCTGTTCAACCAAACCCGCCAGGCCATCATGCCCCACATCATCGCCCACCCAACCCAATTCGACGAGCTGGATCGCATCGGCTGGGCCAACCACAACCTGGAACGGGCCGCCGACCGGGTGGGCAACATCTGCGAATGGGTTGTTTATCTGGTTGACGGCCGTTTTGTGGAACTGGTTTAACTTCTCCCCCTCCATCTATCCGATTGTCCTATAACCCCAAAAATCAATTGACAGGATAAATTGCCCCAAATATAATGCGTCTCCAAATTTTCCTGAGTTCATCATAATACTGGCTAACCATATTCTAAAAAGATAAACTTTGGCCTCCTTTTTCAAAAAACGCCATCTTCACTTATATTTCTCCAAGACAACTTGCTTTTTGTCATGTTGCCGCCTATTCGTTATTGTCTCGATTCCAGACAATTTACTAAAGGAGGTGCGCCGTTTGTAAATAGAAGCAAATAAATATTCCCTCAATTGTTCCCGGTAATTATTCAGTCCCTCTTGGTTGTCCGGTTTTGGCAATATGCCGGTTTCCCCAATAATTACCGAACTTATAAATAATATCTGTTACCGCATAGAAAGAAAACGAGGAAAAACAACAGTGTTTCATACCAATATTCAACGCAAAGTAACCATAACTGCCATATTCGCCTTTACTTTACTTTTTATTGTCACGCTAGGCTTTATTGCCGCACAAGGGCAAACTCCTGCTGCCAATCCCAAAGATGATCCGGCATTGGCCCAAATTCGCGGCCAGGAAATAACCATCGAGAGCGACCGTTTACCGGCTGCTTTACGCAACCTTGATCCCAACCAAATAACATCCGTTTATATTGTGCTGGATAGTGCGCCGGCTGCCCAATCTGTAGTAATGGGCGATCCGTCTCCATTAGGGTTGGCAGAAACATACAGCGGCCAGCAATTGCAAGTCAGCCAGCGTATAAGTCAGATTGAAGTGCAGCAAGCAGCATTGCGGCCCCAAATTGTGGCGTTAGGCGCGCAAGAATTGTACAGCTATCAGATATTGGCTAACGCCATCCAGGTACGGGTTCCGGCCGGCCAACTGGAACAATTGGCTTCCCTGCCCGG
>JALUPA010000675.1 GCA_027054335.1 Ardenticatenaceae bacterium | reverse complement strand
GAGCAGCAGCGGCAAAGCCAGCGGGATCGCCAAGCGCGGGCAGAGGCGCGTCTGGCGGAAATCAGGCAGGCATTGGCGGAATGGCAGGCGGAAGGGGCGGTACGATTGGCGGAGTTGGAGTCAACCCTAGCTGACGAGAGTGCCATCACCCAATTGCAGGCAGAAGTGCAGGAACTGGAGACGGCCGTACAGGAAAAATCCCGCCTGGACAAAGAACGCCAGGAACAGCAGCGCCGCTTCTCCCAAAGCGAGGCGCGGCAGGCCGAAATTGCGCGTTTGCTGACGGCGTGGGAAACATCCGGCCAGACAGAATTGGCTCAGGTGGAGGCGCAGTTGGCCGGGGAAGATTTCGCCGCCGAGGCCAGAGCCGCGCGGGCGGAATTAGAGGCGCAGTTGGCGGAAATCGGTTACGACGAGGCGGCACATGAGACGGCGCGACAGAAGCGGCAGGTGTTAGCCGAAGCCCCGGAACGGCAGCAGCAGCTCAAGCAGGCGGAAGCGGCCGTTAAACCGCTGGAAGACGCCCTGGCCGATTTGGCCGGGCAGCTTGCCGCCCAGCAGGAGGCGGTGGTGGAACTGGAAACGCAGCGGGATACGGCCGTAACCGACCTGGAAACGTTGGCTGCCGAAGGCCGGGATTTGCGCCAGGTGGAGGACGAGGTATTTCGCTTGCGGGAGGAGCAAGTGCAGGCTAACCGCACGGTGGGAGCCGCCCAGCAAAAACTGGCAGTGCTGGACAGCCTGCGCGACCGGCGGGAGCAGTTGCAGGAGGAACAAACGGCCGTTTCCCGCCAGATTCAGCGGTTAAAGCTGCTGGAAAAGGCGTGCGGCCGCAGCGGGGTGCAGGCGCTGCTCATCGAGCAGGCGCTGCCGGAGATTGAGGATCACGCCAATGATTTGCTGGACAGGCTGACCGGTGGTGAGATGCGGATCGTGTTCAGTACGCAGAAACAGCTTAAAAGCCGGGATGGGGTAGCCGAGACTCTGGAAATTAAAATTCAGGACAGCGCGGGGGAACGGCCGTATGAAAATTACAGCGGCGGTGAGCAGTTCCGGGTCAACTTTGCCATCCGTCTGGCGCTGTCTCAGATTCTAGCCAAGCGTTCCGGGGCGCGGCTGCAAACGCTGGTGATTGACGAGGGGTTCGGCAGCCAGGACCCGCAGGGGCGGCAGCGGTTGGTGGAAGCGATTCATACCATCGAGGATGATTTTGCCGTGATTCTGGTGATTACCCACATTGAGGAATTGCGGGATCAGTTTTCCAATCAGATTGTCGTAGAGAAACGGCCGTCTGGCTCTGTAATTACAGTTGTGTGAGGGGCCGGGGAGATGGGAGATATGCCATACACACGTCTGCACACATCACGTTTCGTCCCCCGACACACCTGGTAAAGTAATCTCAAAAGTAGTCCCCTGGCCTACTTTGCTGGTGACAGAAACGTGACCACGGTGAGCTTCCACGATTTCCTTAACCAGCGCCAGCCCCAATCCTGTGCCGGGGCGATGGTAACCCTTCTCTTCCACCTGGTAGAAGCGTTCAAAAATGTATTTCAGCTTGTCGGCCGGGATGCCGCTGCCGGTGTCTGACACCGCGATGATTACGTCACTCTCCTCCGCCCACATACGGATGGTGACTGAGCCGCCGGCGGGTGTAAATTTGAAAGCGTTGGACAAAAGGTTGTCAAACACCCGGCGCAAATGAGTCATGTCACCCTGAATCATGGGCAGCTGCGGGGCAATATCTGCTTGGAGGGTAATGTTGGCCTCGGCGGCTTGTATTTGATAATCAGCCAGCATGGAATAGATCAGGTCGGCCGCGAGGATTTTGTCCCGGCGGAATTCCTGGATTTGAGCGGCTAACAAAGCGGTAAGGTCATCTACCAAATTCGCCAGCATCCGGGTGCGGCGTAGAATGATCTCCATAGATTGGCGCTGTTCCGGCTGTAAATCATCGGCCAAAGTTTGATTTAATAATTCCACATGCCCAAAAATAATACCCAAGGGCGCGCGCAGTTCGTGAGAGACGCTGTGGATAAATTTGTTCTTGAGTTCGTCCAGTTCGGCTTGCCGTTTTAACGTTTGGGCCAGGGCGTTGGCCCGCTGCTGCGTTTCGGCGTACAGGTGAGCATTTTGAATGGCGATACCGGCCTGCCTGCCTACCGATTCCAGGATGGCGACGTCGCGGTCGGAAAATTGCTGGTAATTTTCCCGCAAATTGAACACCATCAGTGCCCCCAGGCAGTTATCTCCGGCAATAATGGGCGACCCTGCCAGAGCAGTGATGCCGACTCTGACCCATTTTTCTTTGGCCAATTCGTAAGCAGCATAATCTGACAAAACCAGAGAATCGCGTTTTTCCACAATTTTCCAGGCAATATTTTCCTTATTTGTAGAAGGACGCAGGTTGACGTGGCTGGGAATATTATAAGGATAGTAGGTGATGAATTGTTCGTCTACAACCAGGCCCAACAGACCGGCGTCAGTGTTGAGAAGCCTGGTGGCCAGACGCACGACGCTGCTGAGAATGGTGGGCAGGTCAAGGACACTGCTGAGTGTGTAGGTGATTTCGCTGAGACGCCGTTCCCGGCGCAAATTTTCTTTGGTTTCCCGGAGTAATTTGATGTTGCGCAGGGCGATAGCGCCGATGTGGCAGAGGGTTTCGCCGGCGGTAACTTCTTCAGGGGTGAACGGCCGTACTTCATCCCGGTAAGTGACAATCATGCCCACAACTGTATTGTCCGGAGTGACGAGAGACAATCCAGCATAGGCCTGAATGTTTTCCTGTTGCATCATGGCCTGTAAAGGACCGGTTCGCGGGTCTGTCGCCACGTTATCTATGACGATGGTTTCTGGAAGTCCGGCTTGGTAAGCCGGTGTTTCCCGATAATGATTCCGGATGAATTGAAGATAAGTTTCTGACAAACCGGAAGCGTAGGGAATTTGCAGGTTGGAGCTGCCCGCATCTACCAGATAGGCTGCTACCCGATCTGAATTCATCACCTGGCGTGCGGCCGTACACAGCACGGACCACAATTCTTCGATACTCTGGATATCAAGTAAAGCCTGGGTTGCGCCAATGATTTTTTGCTGCTGGCTGGTAACGACGTCCGTTTGAGATTGCTTTTCGGCAAGTTCCGTTTCCAGTTGTTGGACGCGCTTTTCGTAGGCAGCCAGGTGGGTTTGCGCCTCATTTAATTGTTGACGCAAAGCTGCTAATTCTTGTTGGACTTCGTTGGGAGTGGATTGTTCGGTTGTTGACATGTTGGGTAGGCTGCGGGGGCGACTGGAACTAATTGTTCGGACCGCCCTGGTAAGCGACAGCGCGTAAGGTGAAAAGGGTTAATTCCTGAATGACATTTTCAGCTTCACTATCAGGGTCTGCGTGGGAAAGCAGATTAAGAATAACTTCGTCATGCGCTCCGGCAACAGCTTCGGCGGCGCGGCGGCAATTTTGGGGGGGAATGGTTCCTTGCGCGACGGCCGTTTCTAACGGCCGTTGCCAGATGGCTACCAGGCGCTCCCGAAATTCTTGCTGGCGGTTGGTGAGGGACGGTACAGCCCCTACCCCGCCTACCAATAAAAGGTGGATGACAGCCGGTTCATACAGAGCGACATTGACGTAAGCCTGAATGCCGCCTTGTACCTGTTCCGGCAGCGCGGCCTGGCGGCGTACCGCCTGGTCAATGGCTTGCAACAGGAAATCGGCCGTTTCCTCATATAAATGGACAAACAACGTTTCTTTGTCCGGAAAGTAAAAGTAAAATGTGCCCACAGCTACGTCGGCGGCGTTGACAATATCCCGCACTGTGGCGGCGTGGTACCCTTTTTCGGCAAAAACACCCACAGCCGCCTGCATCATGGCGGTGCGTTTGGCGTCTTTTTTCTTTCGGGTTTTTTCGCTGCTTCTGTACGGCATAACTGTCCGTGTTATAGTAAATGTAATATGTACTGCGTGATGTGTGGTGCTTTTTTACGAATCACGTCGTATATTTTGAGGATACATGAGGCGAGAAAACACGTCAATGTCCTATTTAGGCTATCGGATTGTGAATAATACGAAAAGGGATGAGCGATGACACTGCTTGCGCTGCATCTGGATAGAACAAGTGATAACCCATTATACCTGCAAATTTATGATCAGCTAAAAATGGCGATTCTGGCGGGGAAGATTGCGCCGGGTACGCGCCTGCCGTCCAGCCGCCAACTGGCTCAGGCGTATGGCGTAGGCCGGATTACGGTGACGCAGGCGTACCGCCAGTTGGAGATGGAGGGATATGTTTACGGCCGTACCGGGGCCGGAACCTTTGTCACTGATGATTTACCTTTATCCGCAGGAGCGGCGGCTGTACCTTTTGTACCGGCTTTGTCTGCCTGGGGGGAACGGGTGATGGCTATTGGCAAGGACGGCCGTACTCCATCCGGTTTGCGGCCGGAAATTGATTTTGGTTTTGGCCGTTCGTTCCCCCACATTTTTCCCTATGACGTCTGGCGGCGGCTGTTGGCCCGCTATTTGAGTACGGATGACGCGATGTTGTCCCGTTATGGCTCGGTGGCCGGATTTTACCCGCTGCGGCAGGCATTGGCCGACTACTTGCAGCGGCTGCGCGGGGTGCGCTGCACGGCCGGTCAGGTGGTGATTGTCAGCGGGGTGCAGCAGGCGTTAGACATTTTGGCCCGGCTGCTCCTGGCGGCAGGAGATGGAGTGCTGGTGGAAACGCCGGGGTACGTGGACGCTTTTGCCTTGTTTCGCCTGCACGGCTGCCGTTTGCTGGCTCTGCCCGTAGGTGCGCATGGTTTTCCTGTGGCGCAGATTCCGGCAGACTGCCGGGCGCGGCTGGCGTACGTGACGCCTTCTAACCAGTTTCCGCGGGGTGGGGCGATGCCGCTGAAGGCGCAGTTGGTTTTGCTGCAATGGGCCAGGCAGCACAAGGCTTTGATTGTGGAGGACGATTATGACGGGGAGCTGCGGTATGAGGGACGGCCGTTAGCCGCGTTACAGGGGTTGGATACAGACGGCCGTGTGGTCTACCTGGGCACGTTTTCCAAGGTGTTATTTCCGGCGCTGCGTTTGTCTTACGTGGTGCTGCCTCGGGCGCTGGTAACGCCTTTTGTGCGGGCCAAAGGGCTGGTGGATCGGGGCGCGCCCACGTTGACTCAGGCAGCAGTGGCAGATTTTATTACAGAAGGGCATTTTGAGCGGCATTTGAAGCATTTGCGGCAGGCTTACGGCCAGCGGCGACAGGCGCTTGTGGCCGCGCTGGAAAGATATTTGCCGGGTAAAGTGCAGTATGTGGCTGCCCTGGCCGGGCTGCACGTGATGTTGTATTTATCGCCGCAGGTGGATGAGGCGCAGCTGGTGCAAGAGGCGGCGCAGGCCGGGGTAGGGGTGTATCCGGGACGGCCGTATCACGTGCAGGAGGATGCGCCGCCATCCATTTTGCTGGGGTTCAGCGGTCTGGCCGAACCGGAAATTGAGGAAGGTATCCGGCGGCTGGCGGCCATTTGGGCGTAACCAGGTGACAGTCACCTCGCAGGTGACTGTCACCTAATGCCGCATAATTTCGTACAGGATGACGGCCGTAGCCGCATTGATAGAAAGGGAATCTATTCCCTCGGCCATAGGGATGGTGACGAGGCTGTCCAGTTGGTTGGCAATGACTTCCGGCAGGCCGAAGTATTCGCTGCCCATGAATACGGCCGTCCCCCTCCCCAAAAAGGCAGCTTGCGGCAGCGGAATACCATCTTGCGCGGTTGCTCCTACTGTCTGGATGTTTGCCCGGCGCAGATGGGCCAGCAGAGAAACGGGGTCTGCCTGGGGCCGGATGGGGATTTTGAAGAGGCTGCCCATAGAGGTGCGTACCGTTTTGGGGTGAAAAGGGTCACTGCCGCCGATGGTGATAAAGGCGGTAATCCCGGCGGCGTGGCCGGTGCGCAGCATGGCCCCCAGATTGCCGGGGTCTACCACGTCTACCGTGACCAGGAGCAGAGGGTTGGGCGATTGGGTGATGGCGTTGAGGGAAGGTGGTGGGGGTAATTTGACCAATCCGAGGAAGCCGCCCAGGGAACGGCCGTCGGTCAAATCTGCCATTACCTCATCCGGTACAGGGTGCAAAGGGATATTGGCAGCGTGCAGGTCGGCCAGAAGCTGCTGCACCCGCCCAGACGGTTGGTGTTGGTATCGTTCCGCCACTAAAACCAGTTGCAGAGGAACGCCAGCTCGTAAAGCCCGCTCGTGCAGGCGCAGGCCCTCGATGGAATAACAGCCGGAAGCGGCCCGCCCTTTAGCCGTGTAAGTTCGCTTAATTGCTTCCGCTGCGCTTTGCCAGTTGGTCATACAGCTTGTAGGACGATTTACAAAATCGTCCTGGGGGCGATTTGCAAAATCACCCTCCAATAATGTCACCTTGTTATTTTTCCAGCATCAATTCTTCCGCCGGAATGCCCTTCCGCCATTGAAACTCGTATTCCTGCCGGAATTCGCCGATGGCCAATGGATCGTCTGTGGCTACGTTAAACTCCGTCAGGCTGGGCGACCCCCAGGCGCTCCAGTGGAAATTTTGGCTGCCGATGATGAGGAATTCGTTGTCAATGAGAACAGCCTTGTCGTGAATCTTGCCTGCGGCAAATTTGATCTCGAAATTGTCTTCTTTGCCATATTTGGCTAATTCATTTTGTATCCAGCGAATACCGGTGCGGTTTTCCAGGCCGTTCATGGCTGTTTTTTCCACCAGCGCCCGCACTTTGACGTCATTTTCCACCATGGCTGTGACCAGGGCGGGCATGTACGGCGGGGCTAATTTGTCCGTGTTGCAAAAATCGGTGAGCAGCAGCGCCCCCAGGCAAACGGTGTCCAGGGAAAAGTTGACTTCGTACAGGTCTATCGTTTCCTGGGCTGAGGTCAGGGCGCTCAAGATGGCTTCGTCGGATTCCAGGAAGGCGGAGGTGTGGGTCAGAGTAAAGGCGTTGGTGGCGGCGTCTGTGACGGGATAGAAGCGCAATACTTCGGGCGGATGGGTGGCTACGGCCGTTGCCGTATCACACCAGATAAAATCCAGAATGGACAACGGCGGAGGGAAAACGGAACAACTTATCAAATCAGAGCCGGACCACAAATCGTCATAAGTAGCCATCATGGCCTGGGCGACGGGGCCGGTAACCTCGATGCCTTTATCCGTCATGCCCAAACCTTGCCCGGAAGGATGATCTTTAGGCGGGTGCAGATAGCTGTAATTGAACCCGGCGGCAATCCCTTCCCTGCCATCCACCACCACAAATTTACTGTGCGCGTGGGGCCAGGCGCCGTCAAAATTTGCCAGTTCCAGCTTCCAGCCAATTTCTTCGTTAACCATTTCCGTTACGCCGGCGTCGCGCAAGTCGCGCAGCACGTAATCAATCTGGGAAACAGGCGTAGAAAAATCCATTTCGGGCAGATTGCCCAGTAAAAGACGCACCGTCATGCCGCGCGGGTAGGCGTCGGGGTTAGCTTTGACGTTTTCGTACAGTTGGGCGATGGCCTGGGCCATGGTGCTGCCAGGGCTGCCGTTGGGGGATGGTTTGTCCCACTGCATGGTGGTGAACAGCACTTCGTATTGGGCGGTCGTGACCAATTCGGAAACGCGGTCAAAGGCGCCGTTGGCGCTGCTGGGTAAATCGCTGCGCGGTGCGGTGGGGTTGGGGGTGATGAGCAGTTGCTCAAAGCGGTTCTGGCAAAAGGGGATGGGGTCGGCAGCTGGCCGGAATTTTTCCTGGCGCACCACGTCATACACGGCCTGACCGATGGGGTTCAGGTCTGCCGTAGCGCATCGGTACAGGGTTTGGGTAGCGTATTGCCGGCTTCCCCCATCGTCCCAGGCCAGATGCAGGGTGTTGTCCCCGTCGGCTGCCAGCGCGGGTTGGGTTATGCCGGCTGGCCGGGCAATGATGGCCGGATTTGTCCAGCCGTCATCTTTACGGATGCTTTCGTAGAGGAAGCTGCCGGAAGCCAGCGCGCCGGTTACTTTGACGATCTGGTCGCTGTACCAGACGAGGT
>JALUPA010000674.1 GCA_027054335.1 Ardenticatenaceae bacterium | reverse complement strand
GCAAGAATCCGTTGATAGATTGCTCCATGATAACCCAGGCCATATTGGTTGGCGATTTTTAGAATAATTTGGCGGATTTGTCGTAGTATTTGGCGGTCTGTACTGTTCAACAGAGGTTTGATGTCGTCATATTCTTCAACAACTTTTACCGGCGGCTCATGCCAGATGACGCGCTTGATATTCACGCGGGCAGGGGCAAAATTAACCAACTGTCCTAGCGGAATTTGAAAACTTTTCAGGTAGTTGATAAGTTGGAAGTAATGTTCTCCGGAAAATTTTGTTTTGGCTATCAGAACTTTTAGTTCGAGGATAAGCACGTTTTCTACGATGATGTCTGGCTCAAAAGCATGTATTTCACTGTTGCGGTGTATCAGCATGTAATGAGGTTTGGATTGGACGGTTAATCCGTCTTGTTGCAGTAAATGAACCAAAAGGTTATGGTAAGTTTGTTCAGACCAACCGGCTTTCAATTCATTTCGCGTCTGAAAAATAAGCCCTCTTACTTGATATGTCAGGTCAGAATTCTCAAACATGTTTTTATGGTGACCACAGGTAGGAGAATACCACAGACGAAAAACAAAAAAATCTGTGGCTTTTCTTAATCTGTGGTCAACTATTAAAAGCCCAGCGAACGGCCGATAATCTCTTTCATAATCTCAGTCGTGCCGCCATAGATGGTTTGCACGCGGCTGTCCAGGTACGCTTTGGCGATGGGGTATTCCATCATGTAGCCGTAGCCGCCGTGCAGTTGCAGACATTGGTCTACCACTTTCTTTTGTAGCTCTGTTGTCCACCATTTGGCCATGGCTGCCTCGGCCGGGGAGAGGTTGCCGGCGTTTAGTTCGGTGATGCAGCGATCTACGAAGACGCGGGCGATTTCCGTTTCCGTTTTCATTTCGGCCAGCAGGAAGCGGTTGTGCTGGAATTTACCAATGGGCCGACCGAAAGCGGTACGTTCCTGGCAGTATTGAACGGTCATCTCCAAGACGGCTTCACAGGCGGCCACAGCGATGACGGCAATGGAGAGCCGTTCCTGGGGCAGCTGCATCATCAACTGATAAAAGCCCTGCCCCTCGCCGCCGAGTAGATTTTCCACGGGTACTTTCACATTATCGAAGAACAGTTCGGCCGTATCCTGCGCTTTCAGGCCGATTTTGTCCAGATTCCGGCCGTGGGCAAACCCTTCCATTCCCCGCTCCACCACCAGTAGGGAAACGCCGCTGTGCCCCGCGTCCGGGTCTGTTTTGGCGACGACGATGACCACGTCGCTGAGGATGCCGTTGGTGATGAACGTTTTTTGACCGTTGAGGCGGTAATGGTCGTTTTGGCGCACGGCCGTTGTCCGAATCCCCGCCAGATCAGACCCCGCATCCGGTTCGCTCATGGCAATCGCCGTAATCCATTCCCCCGTGACAAACTTGGGTAGAAAACGCTGTTTCTGCTCCTCCGTGCCATACGCCAGAAAGTAGGGGACGGTAATGTCATTGTGCAGACCAAACCCCACGCCGGACGCCCCCGCTTTGGTCAACTCCTCCGTAAGAACCACGTTGTAACGAAAATCCTTGAGACCCAGCCCGCCGTACTCCTCCGGAACGTCCATCGCCAGAAAACCCATTTCACCTGCTTTCAGCCACAGTTCGCGGGGGACAATGCCTGCCTCTTCCCATCCCTCGTGGTACGGCGTAATCTCCTTCTGGATAAAGCGGCGCACCGACTCTCGGAACATTTTGTGTTCGTCATTAAAAATGTTGCGTTCCATCACCTACTCCTTCGAAAATGTAGGGCGATTTTGCAAATCGCCGCCCGATTTACAAAATCGGGCTACAACGGGTCATCATTAATTGATCTATTCAACCATGAGAATAGGCGTGTCGTTGGCCAGAGCCATTGTGTCGTCCAGGTATTCGTCATCTCGAATCAAGTCAATGGGGGATTGGGCAAAGCGGATGGCAGCAGCACGGGCACGGCCGTCTCCTTCCACATCCAGCGACCATTGGGCCTGTTCCACCAACAAAGCCAGCGCCAGCGAACGGCCCAGTGTCAAAGCAAAACGGCGCGCCCCGGCTTCCAGAGCGGGCTGGCCTTGCCTCACGGCCGTATCCAGCCACCGCCGCGCATGATCCAAAGCAAAAATGGCCGTCTGCCCCGCTTTTGCCAGTCGCGCCTCCCGCGCCGCCCGGACGCATTGCTGAATCTTCTCCCCCAGCGCCACCAGCGGATTGCCATGCCGCAGAGCACGTAACGTATCCAGCGCCAGCACATTCGTCGTGCCCTCCCAGATGGGGAACACTTGCGCGTCTCGCAGCAGCAGGGGCAGGCCGGTATCTTCCACGTAGCCCGCGCCGCCGTGCGCTTCCAGCACTTCGCTGGCGACGGCTATGGCTTGCCGCCCTGTCGTCAACTTGTTGATAGAGGTGAGCAGCCGCAGCAGATGACCTTCCGCTTCACTGATGTCGCCGGACTCATTGCGCCCCATCAATTCCACCACGTAGAAAGTGAGATGGAAGGCGGCTTCTGTTTCCGCTTGCAGCCCGGCCAGTGTGTCTACGTGCAGCGGCTTTTCTGACAAGGGCGCACCAAAGGCGACACGCTTGCGGGCGAAGTCGCGGGCCAGGGCCAGCCCCCGGCGCATGGCGGCCGCAGCCGTCACGCTGTTCCAGGTGCGCGTCAGGTGCAACATGGGTACGATGTTGCGCACACCGTTTTTCAGGCCGTACACGGGGATGCCTTCTGCGCCAACCAGCATGATTTCGGCCGTAGGCAGTTTGCGCGTGCCCAGCTTCTCCTTCAGGCGCAGGATTTCCATATTTTGCAAGCGGCCGTGCGCGTCAAAGGTTTCCAGATAGAACAGGGCCAACCCCTTGCCGCCGGAGGGATTGCTTTCAGGGCGGGCCAGGGCTAGGGTCATTTGGGAGGTGGCAGCGGAGGTGAACCATTTACGGCCGTGCAGCTGCCACGTCTCATCCCGCCCCAGTTTGGCGACGGTTTCCGATAAGCCTACGTCCGAGCCGCCGGTAGATTCCGTCATCCATTGGCCGCTGGTCCAGAATTGGGCCGGGTTGCGGCTGGTCAGATGGGGGATGGCCCGGTCAATCAATTCCCGGTTGCCGGAGAGGAGCAGGGTGCGAGCCGCCCCGTCGGTCATGGCCAGGGGGCAGGTGTAAACGTCGGTGGAAGGGTGGAAGAGGTAGGCCAGGGCGAATTGGTAGATGCGGTCGAAACGACCGTATTTCCCTTCGTATGCCGCCGCCACCACGCCAAACTCTGCCGCCAGCCGTTCCGCCTTTTGCCACAGCGGGGTCAACTCAATCCGGTCAATGCGGTTGCCCCAGGCGTCCCACTGTGTCAGGATGGGTTCATTTAGCCGGTCAGCTAACTGCATCTGGTACAACTCGCCGCCGGACAGTTCCCCTAACGCCTGCAAAGACGGTTCGATTTCCGCCAATACCTCCGGCGGCAAAACCCGCCGCAAATAAGAACGCAAAACGCGATCATCTTCATATTGATTGCCCAAAACAGGCGGTGGTTGGTTAAATGGTTCAATATCCATCATCTTCTCCTGATGTGTGCTGCGTGATACGTGAGTTTTTTCACGCATCACACAGCACGTTTTCATGCAGCCACGTCCGCCAAAAGTTGGCTGAACGCTTCAATAAATTCATCCCGCACGGCCAATTCTTCCGGGGTGAAATACTTGTGCAGTAGTTTGTCTTTGAAGGCCTGGGGATCGCCGTCGTCAGGCACAAGCCAGGTTTGGGTGGTAGGGTAAGCGATGAGTTGATTTTGGCCCAGGACAAATTCGTCGTTGGCCACGAGGCCAAATTTACGGGTGGCGAGGGGCCAGGTGGCGTCTACCACCATCTGGCCTTTGGGGGTATCTATGAGGAGGTAATTGTGAACGTCTACGAAACGGCCGTTACTCCTTTGCAAAATATCGCGCAGTTCCGGCGTGAATGTTTTCGGGTCTAGCTGTAATTCCACCGTACCGGCTACGATGTGGGCGGACAGCCCCAGTTCGGCAAACAATGCTTTGAGCAAGTAATGTTTGCCGGAGCAAGTGCCCCGCCATTCCCGGATGTGTGTTTCCGGCCGGCGGTCGCTGGCGCGCATGTAAGGCATGTCCCGCACCAGGCAAAAAGCGACAGCGGCATCTACCTTTACGCCGGGTTCCAGCAAATTTCGTTTGACAGCTTCGTTTTGGAGATCATTTAGGAGGCTCATGCGTCCATTATACGCAGAGACCCCGGTAAATCAACTGTAAAGACGGCCCCTTTTTCCGGGCCGTTTTGCACAAAGACTGTGCCGCCGTGAGCTTCGGCGATATTCTTGACGGCTGCCAGCCCCAATCCTGTACCAGACTGCTCCAGCGAACCAGCCTGAATGCCGCGATAATATTTGTCAAAAATCCGTTGCAAATCTTCTTCGGGAATGCCTGGCCCTTCATCCTGTACCTGAATGCGAATACCTTCCTGGCTGTAAAAGGTGGTGATGGCCACGCTGGTTTCTTTAGGCGAGTATTTGATGGCATTGTCGGCCAGATTGAGGAGCAAATGATAGAGGCGTGTTTCATCTCCCTGGATGCGGTAGGGTGTACCCCGCCGGGAGACGTGCAACTTGATGGCTTTGTGCAAAGCAGAACCGGTGACATCGCGGGTAACGTGGCCGACGATCTTTTCCAGGTCGCACGGCCGTTTCTCCAAAACGATGGCGTCATCCTGGGAGACTGTTTCCAGCAGTTGGTTAATCATACCCAACATGCGTTCTGTGGATTGGTCTACTTCATTCAGGTAACGCTCGCCCCGTTCATCCAGGTTGGTAACGCGGCGCAGCAGAGCAGCCCAGCCGATGATGGCGGTAAGCGGATTTTTGAGATCGTGAGAGAGCATGTGCATAAATTCGGAACGATCTCTTTCCAACTGCTTGACATAAGTGATGTCTTGCATGATGATGATCGTGCCTACGTCGGGGACGTGTTCGGTGGTAGCCAGATAAGTTTCATTGCCAATGACAACTTCGGTAGTGCGGCCCACGCTGCGACTGATAGCGTCGAACAGTTGGGACATGCTGACGCTGAGGAGGCGTTTGGCAGCATTGTTACTGACGAGCATCTGGCCGGATTCGTCGAGGATGATGAGGGGTTCGGGCAGGGTATGGGCAGTGGCCTGGATGGCCGCCCGCTGTCGTTCTGATTCGGCGAAGAGACGGGCGTTTTCTACGGCCGTAGCAATGGGATTGGCAAACGCTTCCAGCCGCCTGACGTCATCATCCGTAAAGGCGCCATCCGCCTTGTTGTACAGGCTGAGAACGCCGACAACCCGATCCTTGACGACCAGCGGGGCGCAAGCGATGGAGTGGGGCGGCGTACCATTCAAATTGTCTATTTCCGGGGCATATTGCGGATGGGTGGTTACGTCGTTAGTGACGACAATTTTGCCGCTTTGTACCGTGTGCCCGAGAATGCCGGTAGTGAGCGGGTAAGTGGTGTCGCCTGACTTTGTGAGCAACGGCCGTAACACCCCCTGCTGTTGATCTTTGAGATAAATATGCACGCCTTCCACCGGCCAATTGTTATTGACCTGTTCTACCAGCACGTCATATACTTGACGCAAATCGAGGGAAGCAGATACGGCGCGGGTTACTTCATTGAGGGCGGACAATTCTTTGACACGGCGGGCCAGAGCCTCGTCTGTTGCTTCGTATAGGCGGGCATTCTGAATGGCAATGGCAGCAAAATCGGCAATGGCGCTGAGTAACTGCTCGTCACGGCGATCAAAGCGTTTACCCGGTTCCCGGTGAGCGGCCGCCAGGACGCCAAACGTGACGCCGCCGAGGGAGATGGGTACGTGGGCCAACGCCTCCACGATGTAGCCGGTCATCAATTGCAATTTGGCCTGCCCGGCGCGATTGCTGGCCCGCCAGGGTTGCCCTGTTTTCAGAACTTTGCTGGCAGGGTTGTCATCAGTGATGGCGATACGGGTGCGGCGCAGTTTGGTGTCGTCAACGCCGCGTTGGGCTTCCATAAACAGTTCGCCGGTGGCTTCGTCTACCAGCCAGATACTGGTCTCGCCGGCCGAGGTGAGAGACATGGCGGTGGCAGCTACCTGGTTGAGTACTTCGTCCAGGCGAATTTGCCCGGTGATGGCTTTGGCGATTTGGGCCAGGGCGTCTACCAGGTCGGGAGTTTTTTCCAGAGGGGTGGTTTGCAGGAACGGCCGTCCTACAATAAAGACGCGCAGCTGCAAGTTGCCCAAAGAAATAACGTCGCCCTCTGTCAGAGAATAGGGGGTGTTAATGCCGATAGAGTGGCCGTTACGCATGGTGCCGTTGGTGCTGCCCAGGTCTACAACGTACAAGTTAGTAGCGGTGGGGCGCAAAGCCAGATGTCGCCGGGAAACACCAAGGGTTTCGGCTCCGTAGGGAGACATATCTATAGTGTCGGGGGCGGTCAGGCTGCGGCCAAAATAGACCTCGCCGTTAACGTCCAGACCGAACTGTTGGTCGTCGTCGGACAGCACCTCAAAACGGACACGCCAGACGGGAATCTCATTTTCACTGGAATAGGGTTCATTTTCAGGGATGGGCCGGTATGTTAACTGGTTGGTGACAGTTCCCTCGATTTCCAAGAATTCAGTTTGTGTGGCTGCTGGTTCTTGTGTCATATATTGTTACTCACAACCATTTACGACAATTTCTGCTGCCTGCTTTTTAAGTTTTTGCCGCGACTGGATATGGGCTAACCTATTCTTCCCTTAAATTTCAACTATCATTTGGTATTGTACAAGTAGCTGCTGCTAAAATAAGTCAAATACCCGTGAAAATTGTACTAAAAATCAATTCCATTCTTCTAATAGGGGCAATAATTCCGACAAACTGGCTATTTCGGCGTGTGGTTTGAGGTTGGTGGGCTTGGGGAAGCGCTGGCTGGATTGGAAGTAGATGGTGTGTATACCGGCTGATTGCCCTCCGGCTATGTCGCTGGCCGGATCGTCCCCGACGTATACGGCCGTGTCTGGAGACGCATCCAGGTCGACTAAGACTTGCCGGAAGGGGTCGGGGTTGGGTTTCCATTTGTTGACGTCGGCAGAGAAGACCATAGCGTCGAAATAGGGCAGCAGGCCAAACCGGGCCATGTCTTCCTGGTGCATTTGGCCGGGGAACATGGTGTTGGAGACGAGGCCGACTTTGTAACCGGCGGCTTTGATTTGGGCAACGGTTTGGACGGCGTGTTCGATTAGCTCTGCCTGGGCCTGGATGGCACGGCCGTAGGCGGCGGCAGCTTCAGCTAATTGGGCGTCGGAAATATCCTCGACCCCGATTTGCCGCAGGGAGCGGCGCAGCAGTTTGGCCACTTGCAGATTTTCTTCGTGGCGGATGGCCGCCTGCCACATGCGGGGCAGCAGGGCAAAGCCGGCGTCCCGCAGCCGGGTAAAGTCGGGCAGGACGGTCCCATTGGTATTTTGACTGAGGTAACTATAGGCGGCCTGAAAGCCAGGCGTTTCCAGTTCCGGCCAGGTCTGGTAAGGGCCGGCATATTCAATTAAAGTGCCGCCCAGATCGAAGATAACGGTTTTTATCAAAGTGATCACCTCGTTTATTTAGAAGTTCAACTTCTCCGAGAAGCTGAACTTCTGGGGATTATAAATCTTTATGGCAGAAAGATAAAGCGGTGACATGGTTTATAGTTTGGGTATGGGGGGACGATTTGCAGACAAACTCTGAAGAGCAGGTAAGAAAAGACGTTATGATACTGGTTGAAAGTGCCCATCAGAGCGGGTGAGAAGAAGTTTGCGTAATCAATTTAACGGCATGACCAGCAGGTAAGCTGAACCATTGTCCTGAACAAAAGAATCTGCCAGCGTATACTGTTGTTGCAGAAGAGCCATTATTTCCTGTTCTTCATCCTCATTTACGTGAGAAAAAATCAGCCAGACTTTTTCCGGCGATCCACCCATTATTTCACGCATATTTTCGATCTTTTCCTCAGTAGATAACTGCCTGACCCACGGGCTGAAATAGAGATTGTATTTTTGACAAATCTCATCTCTGGTTTCCCGGCATTGAATGAATGATTGGGGGTGGCTGTAGGGTTGTGTAGCCAAACCGTAAACACGCATGTAATAACGGAAAGCGGGAACAGCCCCGTAGTAAACAAAGGTGGCTTCGTCTGGCTGCCGATTGTCGTTCCAGTAAGTAAAAGCGTCCTCCATTTGCTCCAGAGGGGACCAGGTGGTCGTTTGTCGCATGAGTTGGGCCATGGTGGGATTGGGGAGGGCGTACAATTCAAGGGCCACGATAAGACCCAGCAAAATAAGGGCAATGCCTTTTAGTCTGTGCTGCCAGAACAACTCGATGACGTTGGTGGTGATGAGGATGAACAGGGGGGTGAATATAAGACCATAGCGGAAGCCGAAACCTTCGTATAAACCTGTGCGAACCAGAAGAAAATAGACGGTGTAGACGAGGAGAAACCAGCCATAAATTCTCTTGGATTGGGCGCGTATAGCCAGTAGGGCCAGCAGTCCAAGGGCGATCAGGAAAATGAGTCCCAGCATTTTGGGTATTTCAGAAATGGGCCAGCCGATGAGGTTGTAGAGGAAGGTGTTGCTCATGCCTTGCAGAAACAGACGGGCTTCCTGGATAAACGGCCGTAGCGAGTTAGCCAAAACATTGTCACTGACACGCCTGAACTGGGCCGGTAAAAAGTAAAACAGCAAGGGTAAGGCCAGTACTCCGCTAATCAGGCTGACTGTGATTTGTTGCCGCAATGCCTGGCGCCGTCGCCGCCACAAATTTTCGGCCAGCGTAGCCAAAGCCAGGGGGATAACGACGATGGCTGCGCCGTAGTGGGTATAGACGGCAGCTACGCTGAACAAAGCCCACAATCCCCAATTCAGCCACCTGTTGCGCTGCCGCATGGCCTGGTACAGAAAGTAAAGTGACCAGGTGAGTGTGCAGACCAGAAGGCTGTATTCCCCGACGTCTTGGGCGTAGTAGATTTCGGTAGGCATTACGGCCGTAATCAACCCCGCTATCAACGCCCCCTGCACCCCAAAGATCAAACCGGCCAGCTTCATCACGCCCACCAGGGTAAACATGCTGATAAGGACGGCCAGGTAACGCAGCCAGAGCGGTTGGATGCTGATTTGCAGCCAGGCATGGAGGAGAAATGAGTGCAATGGCGCTGAAAGTTGGAAGCAATGATGGCTTGGGGCAATTGGTGGAGGGGGTTACGGCCGTTAAATACTCCACCGCCTCGTCAAACCAGAGAGAACGCCGGGTAATATCCAGCAAGCGTAGGCCATACGCTAGTAGGAAAATGAGAATGGTTAGATATGGATTGATAGAGGACTGTATGGAATCTTTTGCTGGCATTAAAATACAAGATGGCTATTTATCAATTCAAATGGGTCGTGTAAAACCAAATTTGAGGTGAAAGTAGTAAAGTTAGTTTTCGGAGGTGGTGGTAGGATTGCGCTCTTTAATTTCGACTACTTGACCATTCCATTCAATTACGTAAACTGTTTTATATCTTTCAAGAATGTAGTCGTTCATTTCTGGATAAAGTTGTGGGTTGCGTGATGTGAAATAAATAACTTGTGCAGGTTGCGCTGTTTCTATTTCTATTAGCCACTGGTTGATTTCATAATCGTTTCGGAACCACGGGTAATTCATTATCCAAAACCGCGGGGGTAGTTTTTTCAACAGATAATAAAGATTTCCCACACCTTCGTCATCTGGGAACAATACAATATTCTCGAGTGGAGTAGTATCGGTTATTAATTTTGCTAATTCGGGTAAGGTATCATACTCAATTAAAGTTCGCATTTCTCGATTTCGGTAGGCGCTTCCATAATTCAGCAGTCCACTTCCGATCCATAACATTCCCACAATTGCAAGATAAATACCCCATTGCTGATAGATTTGCCCTCGGTTTTCTGTTGTAGCAAAGAGCAGTTCTGCGCAAGCAATACCAGATGCAATTGCCAGAAATGGCAACATTGTGGCCCAGTGCATTGTACTGTAACGTGGATAAAGCATGATGGCTGATAACATTATCATTAATAACAACCACCACCGTTCAGCAAGTCCAGTAACATCTGATTTCTTTTTTGCACGAGTATATCCAATTGTTTTTAAGGTAAATGGAATAATCATGATAAAAACAGGAAGAATAGTTCGTATTTCCTGCAATGATGGTGCTTTTGCCCCTAAGTCATTATATTCTCCAACCAAATTAAAGAGAATTACCCAATACCAGATAGCGTACCAATCATTTGTTAATGAAAAGTAATAAAGCAGGTAAATTAATATAGGGATCAATATTCCAATAACGCTAAGGGTTAAGGGTTTAATGTAACGGTCCCACGTGTCTTTGGTTCCTCGCGGCTGAGCTACAAGTGTAATAGGGACGATAACAAAAATCACAAGTGCGTGTTGTTTGATTAAAAAACCTATGCCAGATAGTAAGCCAATTAGTAGCAGTTGCATGGAGAAAGAAATCCGTTTGCTCGTGATAATAAAAAATGCTGCCAGAAAAATTGGCACAATGGCCAGATCATACCACATGGCCCAAAATCCTAGCCTACTTGACAGTGCAAAAAAGTAAGCACCGCAGGCAATTGCTCCCCAATGTCCTGTTTTAGCAAAAACAACCCAAATACAAGCTGCAATAATTAACCAGATGAGAGCGCCGTGTGCAACTCGTGCAGTGAGTAGGGCATCATTATTGAAGAGAGGAGATAACCAGGAGAGTACGAGAGGTAATAATGGTGTATGTTCATCACCGATATGGGAGTATGGTATAAATCCTTGCTGCAACAACCAAGGTTGAAGCACCATTCGAGAATTGACGCGCACATTAAAAAAAAAAGTGTGCCAAATAGCAATTAAACTGCTGAATAACACACTTATTCCGATTTTTTGAACAGTTTTCACTAGCTCCCCTCTATTTCTGAGATATTTTTTATAATTATCGAGCAGCAATAGGTAAATAAACATTGCTAGGATCTACAAGAACGATACTGTGAGTTACGTTATTAGACTCGTTTGTTTCGACAACATTGTTGGCAGAATCAACTTTCACCCAAAAATGGTGAACGCCAGATGTAGTCAAAACCCATGGGACAGAAACATTGATTTCAAGATTTGGAAGGCCACATCCGCGAACCAAATTGTTTACATTGGTAGTACCAATTAATTGGGTTAAATTGCTGTCTGAGTAGAAACTTATGTTGATGGGGGCAGACAAATCAAGATTGCCCGTATTCAACATTGAAGCTTTGAGTGTTATGGTGACTACACCTGATTCACGAAATGCTACCTGGGGAGGAACTTGCGATGGTTGAAGGTCTACTCCCAGAGCATCTTCAGTTGCTAATTCTCTAAATGTATTGCCAACTTGAGTGAGTGCATCCGGATGTCCAACACTAAAATTAGCATAATTTTCTACAAGCAGATTGCTGCTTTGACCTGTGGAATCGGTATATATAGTAAACCATAACCATTGTTGTACCATTTTATAGTCATCAGCAGGATAACCTAAATTTGTGTCCGAAAAAGATTTAAACAGTGTGTTGCTTGCTCGCATATAGTCTGATACGCGCTGTTCAGTAAAACACTTCCCGTTTTCATCTTGTAGGAAGCAACGGGTTGGGTTAATGGGATCGTCATAGTCCCAGAACGTAAATAAACTTCCATATTCGTTAATAATCAACGGTTTATTTTGTTGTCCATGCTCTTTCATCCATGTCCGCATATTGATGATATGTTGTTTCAATATCGGTTGGCTATCATGTTCTGCATAACAGTAAATATTATCAGTGTGTAGAAATGGATTTGATGTGATATTGCAACTATTTGAGGTCAGGTCACTAAGAAGAACCGCTAGATTAGGGTCGGTGCCAAGCGCTACACGAGCTGGCCCTAAACCCCCATCTTGCGCTTTTTCTGCCAGGATATAGCCGTGCATGTTCCAAACATCAACGGGCATGGGTTCATTGTAGAGAGATGTATAAGTATCCCAAACAATGTCAAGGTATTGTAATCGTCCTGGAGTTGGTTGAATTAATCCGGCAATGGCAATCAGGGCAGTAGGGTCTTCTTCCTTAATTGCTTTGGCAACATCGTGAAAGCCAACGGCATACATTTGTGGATAAATATCATCTTGTACACGAACACGGTCTGGTTCATTGCCTAAAAACCAGAGCCGTCCCGGATAATCACGAGCTGTTTGTCTAATCTCAGCAATAGACGGTATTGTATAATAGCTGTTTAAATATTCACCCTGATTGTTTTTATTTTGTTTGATATGAACCAAGGGGGTAAATGTTGAATCCAGAGCATTCAAGTTTGATGTTCCCACGGGGGAAGTGTCAAAGTTTAATGTCCAGCCAGCTTTGAAATAGTCTAGCCACTGATTTTCCAAGGTTGTGAATGAACTTAATCCATACTGGCAACTGAAGGGCGCTGGGGTTATATTTGAATCCATAGGTTGTTCTGCTCTTATTGATGCAATATATCTTTGCGTGCCAAGGAAAAGGACGATTAGCATAATACTAGAGGTAAAAAAAGCAAGTTTCATTCTGTTTTTCATGATAAATTCCTCGTGATGGTTACAATTGAAAAATTGATTTGAAACACCGTTATTGTTGTCTTAGGTAATTATATTGGTTATACGTTAGTGGATAGTTTTAATTCGGTACGGCAGCTTATCTTTAGCAAGTCGTGATTTATTAGTATGTGATTGTGGTGATTTGTTCTCCCACGTCCAATGAGCCGGCAACACGAACAGGCCGTCTTGCTCGGTCGTGCCCCCGGGAATGATGCGGAAGTTGTAGGCTTCTTTGTGGTAATCGTAGCAGTGGGGAAAACGGCCGTCATGCACCGCCACCGTCAGAGAATAACGCGAAGGTAACAAGGGCAGTTTCTCAATTTCATACCGCACCACACCAGGGCCGTCTACCACGCCCAAATCCACGCCGGCCAGGCGCGTGTTGGGGCCGTTAATGTGAATGCCGTCCTGCCGGAAGATAGCCAGACCAAATTCCGGGTTGGGAATCGGTTTGTGGGCTGTATACTGCATCTCAACTGTCATAGGCTCTCCCGTTTTATACGTATTTTCCGGTTCGCCGGCCGTATTCAGCAAAGTGACGCTGGTAATTTCAATTTCGCCGGTTCCCCACCGCTCAAATTCCGTAGCAAGAAGCTGCTGCCCTTCCCGCATGTTGGAGTATTCGATATATCGGTGGGCCACGTCTTCCACTGTTCCCTGCGCCTGGGTGACGCCTTTGTCCACCCACAGCATGTGCGTGCATAACTGCCGCATCAGGCGAATATCATGGCTGACAAAAACAATCGTCACGCCGCGCCGCTTCATATCCAGAATAGCATCAATGCACTTGGTCTGGAACGGCTGATCCCCCACCGCCAGAATTTCATCCACAATCAGGATGTCCGGGTCCATGTTGATGGCGACGCTGAAGCCGAGACGCATGTACATGCCGGAGGAGTAATGTTTGACGGGCATATCTATAAATTCACCCAGTTCGGAGAAGGTCAGGATGTCATCGAAGCGGTCGTCTGTTTCCGCCTGACTGAGGCCCAGTAGTGAGGCGTTGAGGTAGACGTTTTCCCGGCCGGTTAAATCCTGATGAAACCCGGCCCCCAGTTCCAGCAAGGCGCTGATACGGCCGTTTACCACAATACGGCCGTCCGTCGGTTTGAGAATGCGCGTCACCAATTTCAGAATAGTACTTTTACCACTGCCATTGCGCCCCACAATGCCAAACGCCTGCCCCGGCAGCACGTCAAAACTGACATCTTTCACAGCCCACAAATTGTCACCCTCTGTTTTGGGGCGGGAGCGGCGGGAAAAAGTGGAGGTGAAAATCTCCAAAACAGAAGACGGTTTATCCCTCGTAAAGGTAAACCGCTTGCTCACATTCTGAAAACTGATGACTGGCGTCTGCTCACTCATAAAAATTTGGACAATACAGGATTTTTGAATGGTTCAAGACAAGAAAACTTGCTTTACAATCGAGATTACAACAGATGGAGAAGGGAACAGATTTGCCCGACTGTCAATATCCGTTCCTTTCCGAATCTGTTGTACTCTTGTTAAAGGTAAACCAGCAAAACATTTTAGCCGAAAAAGAAATTAGCGCCCACTGACACTCAGGACGTATTCAGCAAACGCGGTAAGAAACCGCGCCCAACCTGAAAACTAAACCCTAATCCCCCTTCACCCAGGACATCAACCGCCCCAAAACATTACGGGGGCGCGTGCCAATAATCTCACCCGTCTGGCCGTTGATCAGGGCGTGGTAAACCTTGTCTTCTGCCTTGTAATGAACAATCCATACCGGCACGAGCAGCAGCTTGAATGATTCCACCAGCATGTCGCCGGAACTGATGGTCAGATTTTGTACCGGTTGGCCGCTGGTCAGTCGGTCGGGGTTGCGCCGCATTTGCCGAATAATTTGTTTTCTGGCCTGGAGCGAGGCGTCAGCTAATGTTAGCTGGTATCGTTCGGCCGGCCAGTCGGCCAGATAACGGCCGTCATACCCCACAAGCTGCTCATAATCAAACGTCTCCAGCAATTTGGGCAGCAGGCGGGGCAGCTTCTTCGTCGCCGGAACCAGCACATCATCATAAAAAATAGCCTTGCTGCCGCTGACGGGGCGGCGCTGCGTTTGCCCCTGCCCGCCAAAAAACATATCTTCTCCGCTGTTCTCCTCCACATAGCCACGCCAGTTCAGGCTGCCGCCAATGTCAAACGTCCACAGGGGCAAGTAGATGCCTACAAACGGAGAAAAACGGGCGCGTTCCACCTTATGTTGTTTCAGCCAGGCGTACACAGCGCGACGGGCCTCATCTTCGTCCAGGTTAAAGGGGATGAGCGCCTGGGGTGGGTGAAGCTGCCGGGTTTCTGCCGCTTCTGTCACGTAAACGGAGTCGCAGTAAGGGCAGGTGACGGATAGGGTTTCCGGCCCCAGGACAAATTCCACGCCGCAGCCATCACACTGAAAGGCGCGGCTCTCCACCGGTTGGGTGTGACCCCGCGCCGTTGCCAGAGCGGCGATAAAATCCTGCTCCGCGCCGCCAATGCCGTAGTCGGACTGGATGTGGCTGTCCGGTTCGTCGAGAGATTGAGTATACCCGCAGAAATTGCAGGCCAGGCTGCGGCCGTCCGGCGTGTAGTTCATGCGGGCGGCGCAGCGGGGGCACTGGAACTGTTCCGGGGAGATGGCGCGGGGTTGGTCGGCTACGGCCGTATCTGCCTTTACCTTGTTCGGATCAACGATCTCCTCGGCCTGGAGACGGCCGTCCAGGATAGCCAGCCCGCGCCGGGCCAATGGGTTGGTGGGGTGCCGGGCGATGGCTTGTTCCAGACAGATGCGTTTGTCCTCCGGTTGGTCATAAATCTGACTGAGCCAGACCCAGATTTGTGCGCCCTGCTTGTCGCTGGGATTGGCCCGCAAGGCCCATTCCAGGTAGTAAAACGCCTCGTCCTTGTCGCCCGCTTTGGCCGCGCTGCGCCCCATCCCCAGCAGGGAGTGGACGCTGACGTTGCCTCTGCCTGTGTCATCGTTGCTTTTGGTCTTGTAACGGCGGGCAAAGGTAATGGTGCGGGCCAATTCTGCGGCTGACGGCCGTTTCTTTTGAATGGTTTCCTTGTAACCGCACCGTTCGCACAGCCGGACACGGCCGTCCGGCGTGAACACCAGGGGAGCATTGCATTCAGGGCATGTGTTAGACATGCGCCTATCATAGCATAAAAGTAAAGGGGATGGCTAACCCGGAATCCCGGTGTGGGAAGGTTCGGTTACAATCATGTTGTCATCAATTTCAGCGGGGACGAGGTAGCCTACGGCCGTATCACTTTCCGTCCCATCCATCAAAATGTTCAAGCGGCAGCCGGGGCGCACAGCCTCAATATCTATTAAACGAATAAACGGTTCATATTGGGCGTCATCCGGCAAAAATTGGCCCAGACAGCTGGGTGATTCCCGGAAAAACGTCCAGTCAAACATATTCCCCGGCTCTGGCAGGTGAATGGGCAGGGCGTAAATCCCCGATTCCACCAAATCCTGGAAAAAGTGCGTGCCGTAAGACAGTTCCGGCGGCTTGCCCCCCTGCGGCACAGCCAGTTCAATCAACACCTTCGTATTGTAAATATCTGCATACGTCACCCGCACGCCCAGGTCAATGTTGGCGCTGCCCCAGCGGCCCGGCCCGATGAGGATGAAACGGCCGTTTTCCAGCAGCTTGTTCAAACGGCCGATGATGCGCCCTAATTCCAGCCGGGCCGCATTATTCGGCATCTCCCGATACTTCTCCGGGTCTACAAAAATGACATAGCGAATCTGCTCTGCTTTCCCTACCGGAACCAACCCTTTGGAACTGAACAAAATAGCTTCTTGAGGAATATCTTCAGGAATACTAATTTCCATATCATCCTGGCGATGGCTTAAGGGACGACATTGTAGCAAATGCAAAATATAATCGGGCCGGGGATACTTATGGACGATCTCGATGACGTATTCCATATCTACCGGCATGTTATACCCCACTTGCAGGCGGTGCAGAGCGGTACGCATCAGGGTGATGAATTTCGGGTCTTTCACCAGATAGTCAAAGGTCAGTACATATCGCTCCTGCTCATTACCCATGCCCACCGTTAAAATCGGCTGCAAATAATCCCCCTTGTCTACCGACGCGATGTAGCGCAGATCGGGGTAATCGCTGTGCAAAACCTGGGGTACCGGCAAAGTCTTGAAGACATTTTCCGCCAAATCAATTAAATCTACATACCACTGAGAATATTGGCGTTGGGCTTTGGCCGTGGTTTCCGGGCGCAGTTGGGGATGGCTCAGGGCCACCATGCGTGGGTAATCGTTGTCTACGCGGTCTACAGCCCGGGTTCCCATACCCCACACCATGCGTAAAAAGCCGTCCTCCCGCCGGATTTTGGGGTGCCAGCGGAAGGGGTTGGTGCTGAAGCCGACGCCGGCGACTGTGGGCAGAAAGTAACGGCCGTACCGCTTCCCCCGCAGCCGTTGAATCAAGACTGCCATCCGCTCATCATAATCAATCAGGCCGTGGTGCTGCCGGTAAAGAATAGCGTCCGGGTTGATGGTACTGGCATACACTTCCTTGACGGCCGTCAACAAATCCCGCAAATTCTCTTCCGGCGTGCCCTGGTTGGGGCAAAAATAGCTGTCATATTTTCCGGCAAAAGAAAAACCAAAATTGTCCTCCAGCAAACTGGAAGAGCGCACAATCAGCGGATCATCCCCAATTTTTTCCAGCACATAGCGAAGCTGGTTCACAATCTCGTCTGGCAGATTTCCCCGCAGATGAGCCTCCCGGATTTCCGGAAAATCGCGCCGGATTTCTTCCAGCGGCCGGTACTTCTGATTCATGTAATGGTCCAGATTATTCATCAGACGAAAATCGTAAATAACCTCGCTGCCGATAAAATACGAGTCGGGGATATCCACCTGTTCGCTGATGTCCGGGCCGCTTTCCGGATCGTGCTGCTGCAATATCTTCCAGGCCAGCACCAGCCCGGCCGCCTTGCCGCCAATCTTGCCGCTGCCAATCCGCCGCCGGTAAATGCGGCGCAAATCGGCAATGCTGAATACATTGCGGGCAATACCGATAAATTGCAGTTGATCGCTGATCATCCCTTTAATCAAAACCGCTTTAATCTCATTCAGATGGTGTTTGATCTTCTCCTGTTCGGCTGGCGGCAGCGCTTCATATACTTCGCCCTGGCGGAACAACACCTCCCACGGCGCAATTTCCGGGTTAAATGTCAGTTCCAGCGAATCCGAAGCGCCAGGTTGGTTATTGAGTACCTCGTCAACGATTTGGTTTAGGAGGGCCTGGCTCAAGTTGTGAGCAAAATAGGCGTCTGTATGGTAATCTCGGATGCGATCCCGCCGCTTTTGCCAGATATGAGCCTGCTCCTGGCCAAAAGGATCGTCCAACCCTTCGCGCCGCTGCGATTCTTCCGCCAACAGTTTAACTTCTTGCTCAAAGGTGGCCTGATCCACAATGCCCCGGCGAAACAACTCCTCGCGCATCCGCACCCGGATTCTGTCGGCCAAAATGGGATACTGGGCCAGTTTAATGTAAATATCAATCGTGGGCGTAATACTGCGCACAGGCGTCTGGGCAACAGGATTAACAGGTTGGTGATCAGTCATAATTTTTGTGATGCGTGATTCGTGATACGTTTGGCTTATAACGGTGAGTCTACTGAAAAAAGCCGCGGATTGCGCGGATTTGCAGGATTTTTCTCTGGCAAATCTTTGCGATCTTCGCGCCCTTTGCGGTTTTTCAGTAAAGTCAATGGTAGTATTATACAACGTATTGCGTATTGCGTATCGCGTAAAAAGAATTGAAGGAGGTTTTATGACGACGATTTTCAGCAAAATTGTCCGGGGCGAACTGCCGGGGGATATTGTATACCAGGACGATCTGGTGACGGCGTTTCGGGACATCAACCCCGGCGCGCCAACGCATATTCTGATTGTACCGAACAAGGTAATTCCCACAGTGAATGATTTGACGGCTGAGGATGAGCGCACGGCCGGCCGCATGCTGCTGGCAGCCAAGAAAATTGCGGAACAGGAAGGGATTGCCGCGGATGGCTACCGGTTGATTATCAACGTAGGCAAACACGGCCGTCAGGAAATCTGGCACGTTCACATGCACCTGGTGGGGGGACGGCCGTTAGGCCCCATGCTCTACCGTTAAAACCTAAAAACTGCATATTGACAGCCATATCTCCTCCATCTATGATAAGGTTATCGGCCCACGCGCTCAAAGGAGGCTCTCATGGCTGGTATCCTGCAAACCCAAAATCTGCAAAAACATTACCAAATGGGCGAAGTCACCGTGGACGCCCTACGCGGTGTTGATTTCACCGTGGAAAAAGGCGAATTCGTGGCCATTATGGGGCCGTCCGGCTCCGGCAAATCCACCCTGCTGCACCTGCTGGGCGGCCTGGATACGCCCAGTGACGGCGAGGTGATGTTGGGCGGGCGGCGGTTGGCTCACCTCAGTGACGATGACATCACCATCGTGCGGCGGCGGCAGATTGGTTTTATCTTCCAGTTCTTCAATCTGCTGCCTACGTTGACTACGGCGGAAAACGTGGCGTTACCTTTGTTGATAGACGGCCGTTCCCTCGACGAATACCGACTCCGCATAGACGAACTCCTCAACCTGGTGGGCCTGGGCGACCGGCAAGACCACAAACCCAACCAGCTATCCGGCGGGCAGCAGCAGCGCGTCGCCATCGCCCGTGCCCTTGTCACCGACCCCGTCATCGTCCTCGCCGACGAACCGACCGGCAACCTGGACAGTGAATCGGGCGACGACGTCCTGCGTTTGCTGCGCCGCACCTGCGACGAAAAACAGCAAACCATCGTCATGGTCACCCACGACCCCAAAGCGGCCGAATACGCCGACCGGATCGTTCATTTGCGTGACGGCCTCATAGAAGCGTCTGGCGCTGCGGCTTGAAGGAAGGGGATTATGCGATCCATCCACACGCTGGCCTGGCGCAACCTGCAGGAACACCGGCTGCGGACGCTTTTCAGCGCCACGGCCGTCGCCCTGGGAACCGGGATGATCATCGCCGCCAAAGTAGTCAGCAGCGGCATTCTGGATACCAGCGAAGGGGAAAATGCGTTTGCCGTCTTCATTGACATCATGGGCACGATGCTGGGCATCATCGGCGTCGCCATCATGGCCGCCGCCGGGTTCCTCATCTTCAACGCTTTTGCCATGATGGCGGCGCAGCGCAAACGGCAAATCGGCGTTTTGCGCTCGCTGGGGATGACGCGGGGGCAGGTGATGCGCCAACTGCTGGCCGAAGCGCTCTTCACCGGCGTGATGGGCGTGGCCCTGGGGCTGCTGCTGGGGCCGCTGTTTGGCAATGGCATTGGGGAGACGCTGGAGCCGTTGGTTGACGGGCAACCAGAGGTTGCTGAGGGGACGGTGACGGCCGTTTCCAAAACGGAGGACGGGCAGCGGCAAATCACAGCGACGACGCCCATCCGCAACGAAAACGGCGATTTGCTGGGCAGTGTGCGGCTGCGGATGGAGCTGGGCGAAATCAGCCGCTTTTTGCGCGATTTGCGCGGGGCGATTTTGGCGGCAGGGGGCGCGATTTTGGCGTTGGGGCTGGGATTGGCGTATTGGGCGACGGCACCGTTGGCAGAGACGACGCGGCGGTTGGCGGCGGGGGCGGAACGAGCGAGTGTGGGGCAATTTGACAAAATTGCCCTACGGAGGCGGTGGAATGTGTCGCTGCGGTGGAAGTTGACGGCCGTGATGATCCTCATCCTCATCCTGCTGGTGGGGGCGCTGGAGCAGATCGTCCTGCCCATCGAGCGGCGCAAGGTGGAGGCGGTGACGCAGGAGACGCTCGTCGCCGGGGCGGAATGGGCGGCGCAGTTGATGGCGTCGGGGATGGCCGACCAGTCGCTCAATCTGGCTGAGTTTGACGATTTGACGGATTTGCTGCGCCTGATGCAGGGGGCGGACATCGGCCAAATCCAACAGTTGAGCGAGCGGATGCAGAATGAGGCGGTGGCGTATACGGCCGTTGCCAACGAAGACGGCGTCATCCAGCTATCCGACCAGTTCGACCTGATCGGCGGCGACATCCCCCTGCCGGCGCAAACGACGCTGGAGGAGGCAGAATGGGAAGGGGAACCGATCTGGCGCATCACCACGCCGCTGCGGGATGAGGCGGGCGGAGATGTGACCGGCGCGCTGCAAATGGGCGTCCTCACCGCGCCGATTGAGGATTTTTTGGCGGAAAGCCGCACGCTGTTCCGCCTGACGGGGCTGATTGCGCTGTTGGCGGGGGTGATTTTGGCGGGGGCGATTGGCGGAGCGGTGGTCGGCCCGGCG
>JALUPA010000673.1 GCA_027054335.1 Ardenticatenaceae bacterium | reverse complement strand
ACGGCCGTTTGCCGGGCGCGCACAAAAGGAGAAACCACAATCAAATCCGGCGCTTCACTAAACGCTAGAGCAATATGCTCTGCCTCCAACTCCCCGCGTGGAGTCAGCTCCGAAACTGCCGGATGGGTTGTGGGTAAATTCACATTGGAAATACTTTCGCCGTGCCGGATAAACCAGAATTTTACCATAAAGAGAACGATTTTTAGAGCGCAGGTAAACGCGAATAGACACAAATTTGATTAGCACATGAGTAAAAATCAGTGTTCATCAGCGTCAATCCGTGTTCCAAACGGTATTATCAGGCAAGAATCTGCACCAGATGGTACTTTTTACGCCCTTTGCGCAGTACCAGGAATTGGCCTTCAATGCTCTGCGCCAACGTGACCCGCTGCATCACGTCCGTAACGCGCTGGTTGTTCAGGTAGATGCCGCCGCCTTTAATTGCCCGGCGCGCCTCCCCTTTGGAGGAGGCCAGTTCACTGCTGACCAGCAAATCTACGACCGGCGTACCTTCGCCTTCCAGTTCTGTTTTGGCAATCTGGCTGGAGGGTACGTCGGTAAATATCTCGGCAATGTCGGTGGCGTCCAGCCCATCCAGATTGCCGCCAAAGAGGACGCGGGCAGCTTGTTCGGCTTTGGTTACGGCCGTTTGCCCGTGAATCATCCGCGTCATTTCCTGCGCCAGACAACGCTGCGCTTCCCGCTGCTCCGGCCGTTCAAACAACGCCTGCTCCAAATCTTTGATCTCCACCTGATCCAGCCAGGTAAAGTATTTCAGATAGTTGATCACATCCGCGTCATCCGTGTTCAGCCAGAATTGGTAGAAGCGGTAGGGAGAAGTGCGGGCAGGACTGAGCCAGATGGTGTCGCCTACGGCCGTTTTACCGAACTTAGAGCCATCTGCTTTAGTGATAAGCGGGTAGACCATAGCCAAAGCGCGGCGGCCTTTGGCTTTGCGAATCAATTCTACCCCGGCTGTAATGTTACCCCATTGATCGCTGCCGCCCGTTTGCATGATGCAGTTGTAATGCTCATACAGATACAGGAAATCGTAGGCTTGCAGCAGCATATAGCTGAATTCCGTGAAGGAGATACCATCTTCCCGGTCCAGACGAGACTTGACCGAATCTTTGGCCAGCATGTAATTGACGGTGAAATATTTGCCCGTATCCCGTAAAAAATCCATCAATTGCAGCTTGTTGAGCCAGGCGGCGTTATTCAGCAGCAAAGCAGGATTACTTTTCACCTTAAAATCCAGCACACTAGCTAACTGGCTTTTGACGCCCACGAGATTGGCCTCGATTTGTTCCCGGCTGAGTAGATTTCGTTCCTGAGATTTGCCGCTGGGGTCGCCCACCATGGCTGTGCCCCCGCCAGCCAGGGCGATGGGGGTGTGTCCCAGACGCTGCAAGCGAGCCAGAGCCATCATGGGTACAAGATGGCCGATGTGCAAGCTGTCGGCTGTTGGGTCAAACCCGTTGTACACGGTGATTTTTTCTTTAATCAGCACGTCCGGCACGGCCTCCGTATGGTCGTAAACCAGACCGCGCCATTTGAGTTCGTCGAATGCGTTTGTCACGGTGATTCTCCTTCAAACGTGTAGGGCAATTGTGTAAATTGCCCGCCCGATTTGCAAAATCGGGCTACACAAAAAAAGACGCGGTTTTGAGGCCGCGTCCAGATTCGTTAAAGGGCTGTATGATTGCTGTTTAGGGTTGGGCAACCATGCTCCCACGCTTGAGCGGCGTCGGTGTTATCTTGGCATACCCGTAATAATAACTCAAAATGTTCATCATAACGCGGGCATGGTATCATGCGCCGGGGTATTCGTCAAGTTAGCTGTCGGTCAGGAGTTTGTCTACGGCCGTAGCCAACTGAGCCAGATTCCGCACAATAAACACCCGGTCGCAAACGGGCGCATAATCCCACATATCACTGTCACCTGTGCCCCAATTTTGCCGGTATTCCGGGTTCAGCCAGATGAGACGGCGGGCGCGCTGTTGTAACTTTTTCATCAGGTCAATGCGTGGTGAATTGTAATTGTTCCGGGCATCCCCTAAAATAACGACGGTAGTACGGCCGTCAACCGCATCCAGCCAAGTGTTAAAAAACGTGTTCAAACTGGCGCCAAAATCCGTCGCATAATAGCCTGGCGGAATATCGTACAATACCTGCGTCACCGCCTCCGCCGCCCGCGCCCCGGACAACGTCACGCTGATTTCCCGCATGTCCGAATTAAAGGCAAAACTGCGCGCTTTAGCCACCTGATCCTGCAATTCATACGTCAGGCGCAGCATAAATTCCGCCACCGAGCGCATCGAAGTGGACACGTCGCAAATAAGCACCAGGCTGGGTTTCAGCTTTTTCTTACGGAAACGTAGTTCCATCGGCACGCCGCCATAACGCTGGTTGGCCCGAATCGTCCCTTTAGAATCAAATTTACCCTTGTTACCCCGTTTGCGTCGCAGCGCCGCCCGGCTGCGTAACTGCGTCACCAGCCGCTGCACTTCTTTGCGTAATTTGTCCGCTTCTTCCTCGGTGAGCGCCTGGAATGGCTTGTTCATCAGGTCAGAACCATGCAGTGTGTCGTCGGGGCGATTGGCGCGCTGCTCGGCAATCTGCCGGCCGACTTGCTGGGCGGCTTGTTCGGCCAGGGCTTCCCGGTTGGCTTCCACCACGCCCATCAATTTGTTGATTGCGTCCTGGCTCATGCCTATCTCTTGCAATTTTTGCTGCAACTGGCGTAGTTGCTCCTCCAGGTGAGCAAACCCCATCTGTTGCAGCATCCGCCGCGTCACCCAGCGGGCTTCGCGTTGGCTGTCGGCCCAATCGGCCCCGGAGCGGCGGGCCAGTTCTTCCAGTTCCTCTTTTGTCGGGCCGTCGCCGCTGGTAAGCCAATCCATCAACTGCTGCAAACGGCCGCTTAAAGCCGAAAGCGCCATTTCCAGCATCTGCTGCTCATCCGGAGACAAATCTTCCAGGGCATTTTGTAACGGAGGGCCGCCGCTGCCAAAGTAGAGCGGGAACAGTTCATCGAAAGCTACAAAATCGTCCGAATCCTTGATCAAGGTCGCCCGTAGTGAGGAACGGAAGACATCTTTGTCCATGATGCCCAATGCCTCTACCGCATTCATCGCGTCCACCGATTCGGCCAACGACACCCGTACCCCGGCTGCCCGCAAACCTCGTATGAATTCCACTACCCGCTTATCCATGTCAACCTCTCCGTCCAGTCTGCCTCACTGAAAACTGAACACTATCCACTGAAAACTGATCACCGCCTGCCCGAATACCGGCCGCCTTGCTGCCCGCCATTACCCATCATACGTCGCGCTTTTTGTACGTCGGCTTCATATTTCAGTAAGACTGTCAGTGTCTTGCGTAGGGTATCTTCATCAATGTATTCGGCGTTGAGGGCCACCAAAGCCCGCGCCCAATCCAGCGTTTCAGAGATGCTGGGGGTTTTGCGTAAATCCATCTGGCGCAGTTGATGGACGACGGAAACGGCCTGATTAGCTAGTTCCGGCCGCATGTCAGGCACTTTCAGCCGCACAATTTCCATTTCTGCTTCCTGCGTGGGGTAGCCGATGTGGATGTAAAGGCAGCGGCGTTTGAGAGCTTCGCTTAGCTCGCGGGTGTTGTTGCTGGTCAGAAGAACCATCGGTTGGTGAATGGCGCTGATTGTACCCAATTCCGGGACGCTTACCTGGAAATCGCTTAATACTTCCAGCAGGAAGGCTTCAAATTCCACGTCGGCCCGATCAATCTCATCTATGAGCAGGACGATGGGTTCTGTGGAGGTGAGGGCGGTTAGAAGGGGCCGGGGCAGCAGGAAATTTTCGGAGAAGAACACATCTTCTTCCTGGGCCAGCCGGGTGGCCGCCTCTGCCAGGCTGTTGACGTCACCCAGGATGTTGCCCAGCGTATCGCGCAGCAGTTGGGTGTAAAGCATCTGCTTGGCGTATTCCCACTCGTACAAAGCCTTGCTTTCGTCCAGCCCTTCGTAACATTGCAGGCGGATGAGGGGCATGTCCAGAGAGGCAGCCCACGCTTTGGCCAGTTCGGTTTTGCCTACACCGGCCGGCCCTTCAGCCAGAATGGGTTTGCCCAGGGTGTGCGCCAGATAAACGATCGTGCCAATTTCTTCGGAGGCGATGTACTGCTGGCGGCCTAATTTTTGTTGAACCTCGGCGATATTATTGAACATCGTATTTTTCTCCATTTTAAGCTGCGGGATGCAGGGCGTGATACGTGCTACGTATTGCGTGATGCGTGATCGGGTAAAGTTATGAATTGATTTTAGAACGGAATGGGTAAAAGGTAAAGGGGGGCAGATCGCATTTGCGGTGTCAGACATCTTAGAACATGCCTGACACCGGTGATTATTATTCTGCACGCCGGTCGCGGGGAAGGGTTAGTTTGGCGGCGATGAAGTCCTGGTGGGATAGATTGATGCCTCTGGCAATGAGTCTGATTTCTTCGATTTCGTTGACGGTGGCTTGGCCATCCGCAGCGGCTACCTGGAATAATACGTTCAGGAAGCTGATGCGTTCTTCGCGGCTGGTCATTTCGCCGAATTGGCGGGTCATGCGGTAGTAGTCGTAGGTTTGGTCGAGGGAGGAGAGGGCTACGTGGGCGATGAATACGGCCGTATCCCGATCCGTCTCCCAATATCGCTGAATGACGTCTACCATGGTATCAATTTCCGCTTCTGTCACTGCCTGATCTGATTTAATAATCCGCGTCATTAAGCCGCCGGCCAGACCCATCCGGCGCAGTTCTTTGTCCGGGATGTCCAGTGTTTCCCCTTTGGCCGCCAACTGCTGCTTCAGTTCAAAGTAAACTTTATTGTTGAGAAACTCGTTAAAATACGCTTCCCGATTGGGGGCGCCGGCCACCGCTGTGGAACGGCGGGACATCGATCCCTTAAACAAGCTGCGCAAACTGTCCATAAGGCCTGTGCCGGAATCGTCAACGGCGTTTTCGATGGCGTCCAGTGCTTTCTGTTCCTCCGGCGAGATGTCATCATCAGCCTTGACGATTTGGGTCAGGTAAGCGATGACAATTTGCCTGTCTTCTGAACTGCGGATGACGTCTTGCAGATCAGCGACCAGACGCGCCCGTTCCGCCTCGCCTACGGGCGAGTCCATATACATATCCAGCATGGCCCATTCCTGAGCGGTTAACTGGATACCGGCTTCCAGCCCTTCATTGGGGATGTGGAAAAGCAGGTCTTTCAGACATTCTTTTTCTTCGTGGGTGATTTCGCCGTCAGTCCAGGCCAGAGCAATCATTACCTTGGCTAACGTTAATATGCGTGTTTTGGGGTCGGTCTGTTGCGCCATAAGACACTCCTTGATGTTTGAGATTGGAGATTGGAGATTGAACGCCAATCAGCAGAGGGGATTTTAACATCATTTGGAGGAGAAACATTGTGAGTTTAATAACAATTCATCTGGAAACGGCCGTACCCCGTCCTCTCAAGCGATAATTTGCCAGGTGAAGTAGATGAGCATGATGACAAAGGTGGTGACAGAGGTCCAGGACGGCCGTTTGGTCAGATACCAGATGCGGGGCGGGGCGAACAGGAGCAGCAGCCACACCCCGACCAACAAAGCGGCTAACAGGGTGCGGGGCCACGGCCACAAACTGAACACGGCACGGAATACGGCCGTTAGCAGCAGCATCATCCCGTTCACTCCCAACAAACCAAACAGGGCCAACGGCACATATCGCCCTGAATTTACCAATACCGTTTCCCGCGTCTCCCCGCTCAACACTAGAATATAAAACAGCGACCCAGCCAACAATGCCCCCGGCCCAAACACAAAAAACGCCGATGATTCCCCGGCGCCTAACACTCGATCATCCACAACAAAAATAGATTGAAAATAGCCCAGTTGATCCAGAATGATGAGCAGCAGGGTTACACCGAAAAATGCGCCCAGCACCCGCAGAAATTTAACGTTTGTAAAAAGCGGGGGGATAGTAAATTTGGCTTTTTCCGGCAGAAGCTGCTTTTCCAGTTTACGAATCAGATAAACAGCAATGCAGAATAAAAAGTACAAGACAGTGATGAGAATCACATTCAGCGTATTGCGGCTTTCCAGCCAGCTTATCAGTTGGGGCAGCCAGACGATACCGGCCAGAACGGCCGCGCCATCGGCAATAATCGTCAGGCTGGCTAATAGTTTGTCATTTTGCATGGCCTGATCTTAGGGGAAAGCGGCAGAGTTGCAAGGTTGCCAGGTGTTTTCACTCTGCGACCCTGCCACTCTGCTTGCATTTTTACCGGCCATCCACTACCATAATTCCCATGATAAATTTTCCGCCCGATGGATTTATTCCCACCAAATCGGCCGTTCCCGGTATTGACGTGTTCATGCCCAAACCGCCGGATGAAAAACACGAAGAAGTAGTCGCCTTTACCTGCCCCAACTGCGGTGGGGAAACAGCCTACAGCGCTAACAATGGCGGCCTGACCTGCACCTACTGCGGCTATTACGAGCCACCCAAACAAGAAGTCGTAGGCAAGCAGGCTGACGAATTCGAGTTTACGGCCGAAACAATGGAGCGTGTGGCGCATGGCTGGGGCGTCGAGCGAAAAGAACTGGTATGCAACGTCTGCGCCGCCCGCACTACCATTTCCCCAGATGAATTAACTCATACCTGCCCCTTTTGTGGTTCCAATCAGGTCGTCCAGGTAAAAGCGCCCCAGGATGTGCTGCGGCCACGCTTTCTCATCCCCTTCAAAACAACCACAGACCAATGCCGCCAGATTTCGGCCGAATGGCTGGAAAGCAGTTGGATGATTCCGCGTGGCCTGCGTAAACTGGCCCGGAAAGCAGAATACACGCCCATCTACATTCCCTTCTGGACGTTTGACGCCGCTACAGATGCGACGTGGCGGGCGGAAGTAGCTCATACTAAAACGTACCGTTCCGGCGGCAAAACCCGCACTAAGACGGTGTGGAAGTGGGAATCGGGGCGGGCGCACCTGAACATAGATGATATGCTGGTGACGGGCACGAGTAAACTGAGCCAGCATTTGCTGCAACAATTACGCGGTTACAATCTTAACGAATTGGTTCCTTACGACGCTACCTATCTGGCCGGGCTGAAGGCGCAGGCGTATGACGTGAATCTGGAAACCGCCTGGGAGATTGCCCGGCGGCGGATGCGGGAGCAGACGAAGGAAGCGTGCCAGTCGCAGGCCAGCGGCCGCCGGATGCGTAATTTCAGTATGAATCTGGATTTTGCGGATGAGAGCTGGCGCTATATTTTGCTGCCGCTCTATCTGACGACGTACCAGTATGACGGCAAAGCGTGGCAAATTATGATCAACGGGCAGAATGGCGTTATTGCCGGGCAACGGCCGGTGGCCTGGCGGCGCGTCTGGCTGGTGCTGCTAGGAGCCTTGCTGCCGGCTGTCCTGCTGGGGTTGCTGGCCTTCCTCTTGCTGGGGTCAGGCATCTCTGAAGGCGCCGGATCGTTTGCCGGATTGCTGGCGTTTGTGGCCTTGATCGGCGCTTTGATATTTGATGTGCTGGCTTTCCGCAAAGCGTTGGCGATGGATGATATTTGACGTGATGCGTAACAGTTAATGAAGCAATTACAACGCGACGGCCTGCTTTATTTCCAGTTTGAGACGTTTCCGGGGAACGGCCGTATCCAACACGCCATCTTTTCTCGCCGGGGAGGGGTCAGCCCCGCGCCGTATGACAGCCTCAATTTAAGCGTCTCCGTGCCGGACGACGACGAGCGGGTCTACGCCAACCGCCGCCGCGCCTACGGTCTGTTTGGTCGGGATACAGACACTGTGGTTCACGCCCACCTGGTACACGGCAATCAGGTCGTCCGCGTCACCCAGGCAGACAACCAAAGCTGGCCGTTGGGGGACGCCCTCATTACCAATGAACCGGGCTGCGGCCTGACGATGAATTATGCCGACTGTACGCCCATCTTCCTGTACGATCCGGTGCGGCAGGCGATTGGGCTGGGGCACGCCGGCTGGCAGGGGGCGGTGCGGGATTTGCCGGGGGCGATGGTGCGGGCGATGCA
>JALUPA010000672.1 GCA_027054335.1 Ardenticatenaceae bacterium | reverse complement strand
CCCCCGATGACAGCCCCCTCCCCCCGCTGAACCACAACCACAAAGTGCCTTTGTACGCTTCCGGTATTTTTGCCGTCAAGGATCGGGAGTCGTTTGTCTTGCTGCGGCCGGCCGAATTTTGGTACGTGCCGTTGGGTGATCACGTCATTATGGTGGAGCAGTTTACCAAATCGTACCTGTACCAGTTTTTTGACGCGCATACGCTGTTGCAGGTGCAGGCGGGCTGGATGTTGTTTGGCAAACGGCCGTTGCACACTCTGAAACTCACCTTTTTAGAACAATGGGGCGAAGCCGGCGAAGAGGTACGCGCCCACACCCTGGAAAACAAAACCCCGGCCGAAAAAGAAAAACTCCCCCAACGCACCGTCTACCTCACCTTCGACACCCACGAGCGGCTCAATCTGGTCTGGCACACTATCCAGAAAAACACCCAAAAATCCCCCAAAACCGACGGATAACGATTGTAAAACCGCAAAGGGCGCAAAGATCGCAAAGCATTATCGGGAAAATTCGCGCTTTTATTTATTCCCCATTTGCCGCTACGAGGTCAAACTGGTTAATAACCACTTCTTCATCAGGAAACCGGGCAATTATTTTCATCTCGCCGCCCATTGCCGACAGAATACGGCGCAGTGTGCTGACACGCATATCGGCCTGATTTTCCATTTTAGATAAAGCCGCCTGATTCAAATTGAGAATATCGGCTAACTGCTGCTGCGTAAGGCCGCGCGTTTGGCGCAACTCTTGCAGCGCCATTTCCAGCAACAACGCTTGTGCCCGATCTTCAACTTTCTGGCGACGTTCCGGGGACATTTTGTCCATTAGATTGTTGAATTGTTTAGCCATTAGATTAAACCTTCCTTTTTAAGAGCGTCGAGGTGATCATCATACAACTTGTCAGCTTTGGGGATGTATTCATCATACCAACGCTCATGTCCGGTTTTATTCCCACCAATGAGCAAAATAGCGGTTCGCCTGGGATCAAATGCGTAAAGAATCCGGTATGGTTTGCCCTTATGCTGAACCCGTAGTTCGCGCATGTGGCTGTGTTTGGAGCCTTCAATTCCTGAGCTGTATGGAAACGGCAAAGTTGAGCCTCTTTGTTCGAGAAGAAGGACATAAACAGCTATGGAATCCTGCTCATTTTCGTCCAGCGTTTCCCACCAGTCTCCAAACTCATCAGTATACTCAACTTGCCAACTCATAGTCTCAGTATAATGCAAAAGTTATATAACTTCAAGGTTATAAAAAGGAGAGGGTAATAAAGAAATGCGTCTGGCGCCTGGCTGCCAAAAACCAGTGGGTAAGGCGCTTGTTGTCAGGGGGCAGTCAGGCGGGAGTAAGCGGCCTGATACGAATCAAGTCATTTTGAATTGACTGAGCGGCATCCCACAAGTCTACCGCCCGCTGCGCGTTTAGCCAGAATTCCGGCGAATTGCCGAACAGCCGGGCCAGTCGCAGCGCCATTTCCGGGCTGACGCGGCGGCGCTCGCGCAGTAATTCATTGATTGATTGGCGGGAAACGCCCATAGATTTAGCCAGACTGGAAACAGTCAGTCCATAATCCGGCAGGAAATTCTCGCGCAACATCTCCCCCGGATGAGTGGGTCTGCGTTTCATCCCTGTTTTGTTTGGAATGCTCATTTTTCGCACCTTGTCTTACCCGTGGCATTCAATTCCCGGGCATATCGATCCGCAAAAGACTTGCTCATACACCAAAGGCACTCTGTCACGTGACAGTTGTCAATCCCTGTTGACAAATAAAAACTCCCCCACGTACCTTCGACACCCACGAGCGGCTCAACCTTGTCTGGCACGCCATCCAGAAAAACACCCAAAAAGCCCCCAACGAGGGCTTCACCAGCCGAGCGGGTTTGACTCTGACGCGATTTTACTCAGAACAAAATGCCTAAAAAACCGTGCCGCTTACTCTCGGGTGACGGCCCAGTCTGCGTGCAAGCGGGGTTAGTTTGCGTTTTTCTCCTTAGTGCAAATGATTAGTGCAGAATGATTTTTAAGTGTTGCAGAACCATTTTTTACCATTGCAAGATGATCTTTCTACGTTGCTATTGATTGTCCACAAGCAGGACAGAATTTGTATCCGACAGCAACTTCATTTTCGCAGTTGACACAAATAACGGCAGAAGTATCCGTTCCTGTATTTGATCCTTTATCTTTCTTCCGCCGAAAAATATTGCCAACAGCCCCGGAAACTTTACCACCGGCTGTTGCGGCAGCCCCTTTTACATTACCACCAGCTTGTCCAGCAATACCTGCTGCTTTAGCTACACTCTCCTTCGTACTACCTGCGGCTTTTTGAAAAATATTCTTTTCAATTATAACCCTGTAGTCTTCGGTTCGTCGTTCGATGTCATTGATATCCAAAGGCACATTCAGTTCTGCTGCTGTCTTAATCAGAAAATCACGCTCTTTTTCAACCAATTCACCGTCATAAATAGCCATCAACACCAGCACTTCAAGCAAACTGCTTCTAATCTCATCGTCCTCTATTTGGGCAATAGCGTTGACAATATTCTCTTCCTCCGCCATCAGCTTTTTAAACTCGGCTTGGGTGTATTCCTCAAACGACATTCGAGATAATAGCGCTCGGTAAAATTCCTGTTCTTTGGCGGAAAATTCACCATCTATCTGGGCCATATACATCGCTGCCGCAGGGAAGGCAATATCGTAGGTGTTTTGACGAGACACAAGTTGGCGTAATTCTTCTGTAACTTTCCCCCGATTCTTGAAGTGATTTTTGGCAATTCCACCAACGGATCTTGTTGCAACGTAGTTATAACTACTCCCCACTGCCGCCGACACAACAGGTATAGTGTATTTTAGAATGGACTTTTGCAGAATTCTAATACCGATTCGTTTCCCAAACTTTTTAATCGCCTCGAGCGTTCCCTTGCTGATGTATTTCTTGACTACATATTGGGTTCCTCCTCGCGCGGCTACTTGAAGCCCTTTTCCCAACATCTCGACTGGAGCAATACCTAACGCATATCCAAAAATCATCAATATATCTTCCGGATCGTCTGGATCAAGTTGTAAATCATACACAACAGAGAGATCAAGTACTAATCTCAGCTGAATATGGGTCAAGTAAATCATCTCTGCGCCAATCGCACTGGCCATCACAGCAATTGTCATTCCCGCAGAACTCAAAGCAGCGATTTGGGTTGCAGACGCCGCTGCCCCTGTAATTGCGCCGGCTATAGCAGCATACCTGACTGTAACAGAAATCAATATGTCTGCAATTTCATCCGGCGGCAGCCCAGGATATTTTCTTTGAAAGTATTCAGCTTTGGCATTACGATCATAACTTTGGGCGACTTTCTGCAAGAGTATAATAAACCATTGTCCACTTTTGACATCTTCTATGTTCAGAGATTTGGCAAAGCTTTTTGCTTCTTCAAGTTCAGTTAATACTTCAGCTCTGACAACTTCATCTTGGGTAACATCATCAATGTTATGATTTTCCATTTTAGCCTCTGTGATTTTTAATTGACTCAGGGATGATTAAAGCAAGCTAACAAAATAAGCGTTTCATGCGGCGCGGCAATGGGAAATAATCACAATGGCCTCTAAACCAGCCGCCGCATAAACGTTGTTGAACTAAGCCATTGAAAACAGATCGAGATTTCTTTGCGGATTAAGTCAATCTCCAGAGTAGCTTAATCCGGAAACGCAACCCACTTCCAAGTACAGTATAGCCAGAAGGGAGAAAGAATGTCAACAGAAAAAGCATCATCACCCAATTTCATTTTTTAGCCGCGGATTGCGCGGATTTAGATGATTGATCGTATAAAAATCCGCGCTAATCTGCGTCATCCGCGGCTTGAGCTTTTGAAGTTTGGATCTGCTGAATTTCACAGGCTGAATTTAGCCCGCCAGATTATGGGGATGGCGTTGCCGCGGCCGTAGGCTCAGGGGTCGGCGCAACGGCCGTCACCTCAACAGTAGCCGTAACCTGCGCTTCATCAACCACAGCTTCCACGTCTATATCCGGGAAGACGATGGTAAAGAGCAGGTTGTCCATCTCGCTCCAGGCCGATTCCAGATCGTTGACGGCCTGCTGCGGCTGGTCGGCCAGGTTGGAGAAGGCCAGGGCCAGCCGGGTCTGAATGACGCGCAGGGCTTCTTCCTCGGCCGTATCGGCGCTGGTACTGATGAGGTAGTCAATAGTGCGCAGGCTTTCCTCTACGTCGCCGCGGGCCAGGCCGGTGTTGTCGTCCAGCAGGTGCAGGCGGGCGCGGGCGATGATTTGCCAGGCGCGGAACAGGGCCAGGGTGCGTTGCAATTCGTCGGGGGTGAGGAAGGTTTCGTTCACGGCCGTATCCAATTCCGCCACCATCATGCTCGTCTTCGTCAAATCCGCTTGCAGCCGGTCCACATCCCCACCCATCTCATCTACCTGGCTGATCAATTCATTCTGATCCGTCTGCAAAGCAATAAGCGCCTGGCTGAGAGCGTCGTCAGATACCTGGTTGTGGACTACGGCCGTAGCCAAATCCCCTTCCAGCGCCGCCAACTGCTCCGTCTGCACCCGCCGTTCCGCCTGCGCGTCCGCTGCCTGACGGCTTAAATCCGCTTCCAGCGTCGCTACCTCCGCCTGCAGCGCCACCAGCTCCCGCTGCTGCTCCTGCGGCGAACTGGCCGAAAACTCCGAATCCACCAGATCACGCAAGGCCGCTATGTTTTGCCGGTTGGCGTCCACCTGGGTATTGATACTGTTCAGCGACCTTTGCAGTTCACTGTAACCCAAAAATCCACCCCCGGCCGCCGCCAAAACCACCGCCAGAACAATCAGGGCCACAAAAGTGGTCACCACAATCCAGACAATCTTCTGTCCCAAACTTCTTTGCGAATTAGCACTCATTTCTTTCTCCCTTTTTTCAGTTTTCAGTTTTCAGTGGGCAGTTTTCAGTTCAACACCACTGCAAACTGAAAACTGTACACTGCACACTGATCACGGCTGCGGCGCCGGTGTTCTCGTGGGAAATGGCAGCGGCGTAGACGTGGGCCGGGGGGTGCGTGTCGGCTGCGCCGTCGCCGTGTTGGTCGGCGTCGTCTCCTGGTCAGATGTGGCGGATGGGCGGGGCGTCCGGCTGGCTTTGGCCTGGGTCGCTGTGGCCGTTGCCGTGGCGGTGGGGGTGATGGGTAAGTCCGGCTCCAGCGTCAGAATGACCTCACGCAGCCCCAGGAGAAACGTGTTAAACGTCTCCGCCGCCCCGGCAATCTCCGATACCCGCTCATCCACCGCCTCAATCGTCCCGTCCAGGCGCGTCACGTCCTGCCGGTTTTGCCCCACATGCGTCGCCACCGCGCCCAGATTCTCGGTCAGATTGCGATTGGCCGCCGCGGCTGCCGTGGCCTCTATATCCATTTGTCCGCTCACCGATTCCAGCGCCGCAGACCGGGTTTGCGATTCCGCCTGTAACTGCTGCAAAATCTGGGCGTCTGCCTCATTGTACGTCAGATTGCCCTGATTCAGTCCGGCCAAAATAGCCAAAGTCAAAGTAGCGCCCAAAACAGCGCCAAAAACTGCCCCGGCAATCACCGAAAAACAGCCGCGGCGTTGGGCGCGTCTCTCCCATTCCTGGTTGGCCTGGGGGGATACGGCCGTAACCGGAGGCGCCGTCTGGCGGGGTTCTTCCGGTTCATTATCCACCGGTTCTGCCTCGTCTGGCTGGGCCACGCGGATGGCGCTGGTCACCGTTTCGTCCGGTTTGGCGGCAGGTTCTTCTTCATCTACCGCATCTACCTCGTCCGGTTCATCTGGCGGTTCTGCTTCACTGGCTGGTTCTGCGGCAGGCGTTACGGCCGTTGCTGCCTCCCCTTCATCTTCTTCCCCCACCGTCACCTCAGCCTCAAAAGCCCGCACCATCCGCACCGAAATACCCGGCACTTCCGTCAGATCAAACACATCCGCAAAGGGATGTGCCTCTTCCCGATACGCCACAATGCGCTGGGCCAACTCCTCCCCAATCCCCGGCAGCGTTGCCAGAGTTTCTGCATCCGCCCTGTTAATATCAATTGTCCCACTCATGCGCCTCTCCTTCGAAAACAGCCGCAGATTACGCGGATTGTCGTAGATTAAATCCTGTAAAATCCGCGCAATCCGCGGCTTTCTTTTGCCTCACGCCAACGCACTCTCATCCCCGGAATCGCGGACAAAAGCGCAAGACCCATCCACCAGGGCCACAATTTCCTGGCAAAATGTTAACTTGGCCGGTTTGGGCAGACCAAAAAAGCTCAAATCAGCCCGCGCCACCACGGTAATTGCCTGGAGAAAAGGAGATTTTACCACAACTGCCTCTGTCCGGGCGGCGGGCAGGCGGGTCAGGGTGATGAGTTGCTGCAAAAACTCGGCCGCTTGCGCCTCCTCCGCTTCGTCGTCTACCGCCATACACAGGTTGATACGGCCGTGCCAATTCCGCATCAGTTGGTACGCCAGCAAGATCGCTAAATCCAGGTTACTCCGCGTCAAATCCACCGTCCAGTCCGGCCCCTGGCTGGACAGCCAGACGTTGATCACCTGCTCCCGCCCCATGTCCAGTTGCGGATGGCGGGCCAGCAGGACAATCCCCATGCGGTAGGCGGCCGTTTTATCCACCAATGTCTGCAAACTGTTCAAGTCGGAGGACGGCCGTAAATGGAAAAACAACAAATTCGGCCGGTAAAACGTCCGTTGCAGCACCTTCGTCGCCACCCGCACCCCATTCACAAAATCCGCATCCTCCAGCAGCGTCAGATTAGCGTGAACGCCATCCGCCTCAAACGCCTCGGCCAACTCCGCCAACTCCTGCGCCGCCTGCGCCGCCTGCGCCGGAAAAATTGCCAGAATATGGATACTGCCCTGGGGATGCGTGATGCCCCACAAAAAGCGGTAACTCCCCCGCAAAGACTCATCCGCCTGCACCGGCGCCAGCACCGACGGACTCCAGGTGCGCTCCGCAGCCTGCGGCAGCTTACTCGCCTGCGTCGCCGCCCACTGGGCTACCTGCATAAACAAACCGCTGCGCACGTCCGAATCCAGCGTATCCAGATTGCGCCGCATCAAAACCACATACAGCAGCAGCACCAGCACTGCCGCCAAAACCCCCGCCACCGGACTGACCAGCAGCGTCACAAACAAACAGCTAATTACCCCAATAATCGGTACGGCCGTGGACACGCGCAAGGTGGGCCGAAAACTAATCGTACCCAACCGCTGCTCCACTGCCACCACTACGTTCAGCATTCCATACGTAATCAAAAAGAAAATAGTGATAATCGGGGCGATAGCATTCAAGCCGCCCAGCGGGATAGCCACCAGCAGCACGGCAAAAGCCAGCCCGCCCGTTACCAGGAGCGCCCGGCGCGGCTCCACCTGCCCCGTATCCTGGGCAAAGAAATGGCTGTACGGCAAAATGCGATGATCCGCCAACGCTTGCTGCACCCGCGGCGCAGCCACCAGCGACCCCAGCGCCGAAGAAAACGTGGCTCCCAGCATCCCCGCCAGCACGGCCCAGCCCAGCACCGCCTTGTCCACCATAATCGTCGTATTCGTCAGCAGTTCATCCGGCGACGCCACCCGCGCCAGCCAATACGTCAGCGCCAGGTAAATGAGCAGCGTCACGCCAATGGCGCTCATCGTGCCCACGGGGATGCTTTGCCGCGGATCGCGCAAATCCCCGCTGAGGCTGATGCCCACCATAATGCCCGTTACCGCCGGGAAGAAGATGGCAAAGCTCTCCCAGAACGTCCACAGGGGAAACTCGCCCCACAAAACCGGCGTCTGCGTCAACCCGGCCTGCCCGGCAATAGGAAACGCCCCCATAAAGATGGCCACCAGCGAAAAACCCACAATCGCCAGAATAAGAAACTGAATGCGGCTGGCAAATCGGGCGCTGACAAAGGCAATAACAAACACCGCCAAAAAGGTCAGAATCGTCACCAGCCAGCCCGGATGATCGGGAAAAATCCGCAGCCAGACTTCGCTAAAGCCAAACACGTACATGACAATGGAAATAGTTTGCGCCAGGTACAGGGGGATGCCCACGCTGCCGCCCACCTCCAGCC
>JALUPA010000671.1 GCA_027054335.1 Ardenticatenaceae bacterium | reverse complement strand
TCGCAGAATCATCCGAAAGACCCATTTTAATTTTTGTATGTCATGGTTACCGTCAATTGAAGGCGGTAACAAGGGGATTTTAGAGGAAGGCAGCGTAATTTACAATGGAGATACGGCCGTCGTCACCAAATCGGTTAATTATCGGTTAAATCTTGACGTGGTTTGCATGGCGGCGTACACTCAAAATGAACCTATTTATTGTCCTTTGCTACTTGATGCGCGACCAAGTAGAAAATATGGAATAGCCTTGACTGCACAACAAAGTGATCCTACCCCCATGATGGTTGAGTACGCCCAACGAGTAGATTGGCGCGCGCTCATGGTTTCCCCTTGGTATTATTTGCAACGGCCGTACCGGATTGTGCGCAGTTACGAGAAGGCTGATTTTCGTCCTGATCTGATTGCTGGTCTGACTGTTAGCGTCATCATGCTACCCCAGGCTATGGCCTTTGCCCTGGTAGCCGAACTGCCGCCCTACATGGGCTTGTATGCTGCTGTCATCGGTGGCTTTTTCGGCGCGATGTGGGGATCGTCCAATCAACTGCGCAGCGGCCCAGCCAATGCAATTTCTCTGCTCGTTTTCTCTTCATTGTCTACCGTTGTGGCTACTGGATCGCCTGAATATATTCTAGCCGCTGGATTACTGGCTGTCATGGTGGGCGTTTTTCAGTTTCTAATGGGTGTCTTGCACCTGGGTATGTTGGTGAACTTTGTTTCCCATTCCGTGATTGTCGGATTTACGGCCGGGGCTGGCATTCTTATTGTCATCAAACAGATTGGGCCATTGTTAGGCCTGGAAGTATCTGGCAAGAACTTACCGGAAACATTATTCAACGTTGTGCAGCAGTCATCAGATATCAGTTGGTTGACCCTGGGTTTGGGCTTGATAACCATTGTTATCATTGTCTTCCTGCGCCGCATATCACGCCAGATTCCAGCAGCGCTTGTTGGTATGATTGTGGCTACATTGCTGGTCTATTATTTTGGCATGACAAGCAAGGGCGTAGCTACGATTGGCGTCTTGCCCAGCGGGTTCCCCCCTATCGCCCCCTTACCGATATTTGATTTGTCGCTTATTGCCGATTTGTCTACGGCCGCATTGGCTGTGGGCGCGATTGGGTTGGTAGAATCATCTGCTATCAGCCGTTCTCTGGCCGCCCAGACCGGGCAGCGCCTGGACAATAATCAAGAATTTGTCGGACAAGGCATTTCCAATGTGATGATGGGTATTTTTTCCGGTTTTCCCGGCGCCGGCTCTTTTTCCCGTTCGGCCGTCAATTTTAATGCGGGCGCCAGAACTCCTATTGCCGCTGTAATATCTTCCATTTTGGTTTTGCTTGCCATGTTTACCCTGGCGCCGGTCGGCGCATATATTCCTCGTGCCGCTCTGTCTGGCGTTTTGATGGTCACTGCTTACGGGTTGATAGACAGGGATGAGATTCGGCGTATTTGGCACAGTCATCCCGGCGACGCGATCATTATGATTGTGACCTTTCTCGGTACACTTTTCCTGACGATTGAGTTCGCTGTTTTGGCGGGTATTATTTTGTCTTTGGTGGTGTATTTGTTGCGTACCAGCATGCCTCGGGTGCGGGCTGTGGTCCCTGATGACAGCTATCATCATTTCGCCTATCAACCGGATAAAGAGGAGTGCCCGCAGTTAGGTGTCATTGAAATTTTGGGCGATCTTTATTTTGGCGCTGTTAATAATGTGGAAGAGTTTATTTTGCGCCATGCTGATGAACACCCGGAACAGCGTTTTTTGATGCTGCGGATGCGCTCGGTAAATAGCATTGATTTCAGTGGCATTCACATGCTGGAAACGGTCGTGAATCATTTTCGGGAGCGAGGCGGTGACGTTTATATTGTGCGGGCCAATTATAAAATTATGATGATGGCCGCCCGAACTCATTTTGATGAGTTTCTGGGTATGGATCATTTTCTGAATGAGGATGAGGCTGTCAGCTTTATGTTTTATCATGTTCTGGACCCGGCTATTTGTATTTATGAATGTCCGGTGCGGGTTTTTAAGGAATGTGTGAATTTGCCCAAGCGCATGGACCTGGTTTTGGCGCTGGACGGTGAGGCGGAGTTGGCGGAGGATATTCCGGCGATACAACCGCGAGATTTGTGGCGGCGCTTGCATCCGGCAAAGGGTAATGGGAAAAACGGCCGTACTCCCCCGCCGTTGATTATTGACGTGCGGGAGCCGCGAGAATACCGGCAGCATCACATCCCTGAAGCGGAACTACATCCTCTGGCAGAGATTCTGGCCGGCGAAGCGGATTTGCCTAAAGACCGGGAGATAGTCATCGTGTGCCGCAGCAGCCGCCGCAGCCGCCGGGCCGCAGCTGCTTTACGCAAACAAGGGTATACAAAATTGGCTTATCTGGAAGGCGGCATCCAGGGTTGGGAAAGCGCAAATCTATTGGAGGCGATAGAGTAAACTGATGGAAAATGAATATCATCCCCCGCGGAACATTGGCCTGGATTTGGTTCGGGTGACGGAAACGACGGCGCTGGCTGCCGGCCGTTGGGTGGGGTCTGGTGATTATGACGCTGCGCATCGAACAGCTACACGAGCTATGCACGCGGCCTTGAATACGCTGGAAATGAACGGCCGTATCGTGGTCGGTGAAGAAAACCGGCTGGGTGAGGATTTGCATCTGTGCAATGGCGAAATGGTGGGTAACGGCCGTGGCCCGGATGTAGACCTGGTCGTAGACCCCATTGACGGCACCAGGCTGCTGGTGAAAGGTATGCCGGGAGCCGTATCTTTTGTGGCCGTAGCCCCGCGTGATACCATGTGGTCACCAGTCCCCGCCATTTATATGGACAAAATAATAGTAGACAAACGCGCGGCCGGCACCCTGGTACCCGAATGTCTCGATGCTCCGGCAGCCTGGACACTGGCTCTGGTTGCCCGCGCCAAAGAAAAAGCCATTCACGATGTCACCGTTGTCGTTTTGAACCGGCCACGCAATGAATATTTAATTGAAGAAATCCGTACAGCCGGTGCGCGGGTTTTATTGCAGGAAGAAGGCGATTCTGAGGGGACTTTGGTGGCGGCGGTGACAAATACCAGTGTGGATATGCTGATGGGTATTGGTGGAGCCGCCCAGGGCTTGATGTCGGCCTGTATTGCCAAAGCGACAGACGGCGCTATGTTGGGCCGGCTGGCTCCCCAAAGTGATGAGGAAAGACAGGCTATTCAGACTGCCGGATTAGATGTAGACCGCATCTTCACAGAAAGCGATCTGGTTGCCGATGATGAAATCTTTCTGGCTGTGTCCGGTATTACGCAAACCCGTCTCCTAAAGGAACTACAGTTTTTCAGCGACCGGGCAGTGGTTCATTCCCTGCTCATCCGTTCCGAGACCAGAACCCGGCGCTTTATTCTGGCCGAGCATTTTATGCGGGTGTAATTTGTTCTAGTCGGCTGCGTTACGAATGCCATAAGCCTGCATTGTTTCTGGGTATAAGAGCCAGGCCAGACCGATCAGGGGTTGAATAAGGGGAAAGAAGGCGTAGTCAATGCCGAAATAACGCCAGACTGTACTGCCGATCATCTCCGGGTACAAAATGCTGAGAAGCCCCACGACCAGTGTGAAGACTGTTTCGATGCCCAGGACGATGACGGAGAGATACCAGGCCCAGCGGCGGCGGATGGCAAAGCCAAAGGTGGCCAGGAAATAAAGCAGGGAAGCGATTAAAGTTAGCCCTGGCCCCACCGGGTTAATTTCGCTTTCTTTGAGGAATAGTTGATAGGTGCCCCGGAAAAAGGCAGAAACAGCCAGTACTGGATAGGAAACTGCCAATACAATCCCGGCTCCTTTGATGAAGCGGGAACGGTTGTCTATGGGCAGTTTGTTTTTGGCGTCAAGGTGAGTTGCAGATTTTTCTTGGTTCATGGGCAGAATTGTAGCACGAAGAGGAAAGATGGGCATTTCATTAGGCGGCATTACCAAGGGAGGCTATCTGGTCTAAAATCAGGTGGATGGGGCGTAAGATTATTGGCAACGGCCGCATCACTTTATAAGAGCTAATTATGGGCGACGATTTTCCGGATTTTGATTATGATTATGGTGCAGAGGATGACGGTTACGGCCGTTTCCGTAACGGATGTTTCGTCTTGCTTTCCCTGTTTTTGGTTGTTGTCCTGATAAGCGTCTTTATTCCTACTGTATTGTGGTTGTTTTCAGTACAGGATAACAGACCCCCGGCGAAGCCTACCCCCACGCCAGGTTTGTTGGGTGAAGCTCTCGCAGAACCGGATGAACCGGCCGCTGCCCAGCCTTCGGCCGAGGCCGTGATCAATGTTGACACGATTGAGGAAACGCCTATATCCCCCTCCCCACCTTCTCCGGAATTAGACGTCAATCGTATTGCCTTCATCAACGAAGATGGGCAGTTAATGACGGTAGCGCCTGATGGCAGTGATGTCCGCCAGTTGACGCGCGGCCGGCAGCGGTTGCGTTTTCCTGCCTGGTCGCCGGATGGCAGCCGGATTGCTGCTATTGGCGCGACTGGTTCTACGGTATCTGTTTATGCGATTGACGCTGAGGCCAAACGCAGCCAGCCTATCGCCCTTTACGCAGATCGGGACAAGACGCCTTTTTACCTGTACTGGTCGCCAGACAGTGAGCAAATCAGCTTTCTCTCCAGCAATACAACGGGACTGGCCTTGCAGCTTGTCCCGGCTGATGGCGCAGCAGAAAGCCGGATTGTGGCTACTGGTTCTCCCTTCTACTGGAATTGGGCGGCGGACGGCCGTCAGATGCTTATTCATGCGGGTGAATCCAGCGGGGATGCCCGTCTGGAGATGATTGAGACGGATGGCGACGGCCGGGGCGCTTTTATTGCCAGTCCGGGCCGCTTTCAAACACCGGTTATCTCGGCAGACGGCCGTTACTGGGCCTACGCCGCACAAACTCAGGGGAACAGCCAGATAGTCATTGTGGACAACGAGACAGGGGCGCAGCAGGTGCAGCGCCATGCCGGCCTGACTGCCCTGGGTTGGAGTCCTGCGGCGAATGTGCTGGCCTTCATCAGCGGCAATTCCCCGGAGAGTGATGATTTTGAAGGCCCGCTCCGTTTGATGGATGCGACCACGGGTGAAATTACCTTACTGAGCCGGGAGAATGTGCTGGCTTTCTTCTGGTCGCCAGACGGCCGTTTCCTGGCAGCGTTCAATTTTCGCGGGCGAATGCAAAACCAGGGAGATATATCCGCCCGCACCAAAGGGAATTTTGCCAAACCGGTGCGACAGTTTGATTTGCCCTCCATGGAACTGACCATTTTTGACGTAGCTGCCGGTGAAGGCCGCGTTATTCTGGAATTTACACCGACCCTTACTTTCCTCTCCCAATTCCTGCCCTTTTTTGACCAGTATGCCCTCAGCCATCGCCTTTGGTCCCCCCAAAGTGATGCCCTGGTCTTGCCTGTACAGGAAGGAAATATCAATCAGATTGTCCTCGTCCCCGCCAAAGGCGGCCCCACCCGAACCCTCGGTGAAGGCAATATGCCCTTTTGGAGCCAAAATTAGCCGCCGGTAGAATGATTTTTCGGCATGGTTCAAAAACCCGGAAAACCAGCTTAACACTTTGTAGGGCGATTTTGCAAATCGTTCTACAATTTGTAAAGATACTTTTGCCCAAAATGAACCATGCCGATTTTTCAAATCGTTCCGAGGCTATGCGCGATTCCCCAAAGCACACCACAAAATCGGGAACCAAATCAGCCCCTCTGACGTTAAAGAAATAACCAAAACAATTCAGTGATTGTCGGTAGCATTTACCCTTAACAGTCAGTTTGTAAGGGAATTAACAGCTTCAATGTTGAGTGCTATCCCACGCAAATTCGGCCTGGATAGTACACTGGTACTATCTTGTCAATCATCGTTCACAGCATCTCGAACCATAAATAAATGGAGTGGAAAAATGTTAGTTTATATGTCTATTTGGTCCATCGTTATGGTGTTGTTTTTTGGGGTGACCCGCGCCCGCAGCGGAGCGCAGATTGTGGTGATGGGTGCTGTAGCTGGTTTGGTGCTGTTGGTCAGCCAGTTATTATTTGCCTTGTTGTCTGAATCATTGGGCATCGCCCCGGACATGGCGTTGGTCAATCCGGGGTTATATGTGGCGGCTGGGCCGGCCGGTTGGCTGGCTTTGCTGGTAATGCCTTGTGGTTGGCTGGGGCCGGTATTGGGTTTGCATGTGGTCAATCGCAGTGAACCAGTTAGCGTCTGAAATAAATTTTTGGTTGTGATTTGAATTTTGCCAGCCGCCGGTTCGTTCAAATTACGGAAGGCGAAAATAATGTTTAACAAAGCACATACCTGGATGATACTTGTAATGACAACGTTGATAATCGGCTGCGGGCTGGTTTCATCAGTTGCCGAAGAAGAGGCTGCCGCGGCCACGCCAACGGCCGTCTATCTGCCTACCATTACCAAACCGGGCGTTGGGCTGCGCGATTTTGCTCTGCCCAGCCCCTTGTTCGCCGCCAACAGTGCTTGGCGGCAAACGGCGCGCGCCGCTAACGTCCTGCCTGCCAGCGACCAGCAAATCCTCGTCACCTACCGCGTCCTGCGCGGCAACACGACCGACCAACGCCCGGTAGACTACCCTCAGACTGTCAACTGGCCGTTCATGGACGTGGGGTATGACAACTTCACCATCCCCATCTTCCGCGCCGGCGCGGGAACACAAAATGTGCTGCTTTGCGATTATGACGGCAACCTGGGTTGGCCCAGCCCCACCTTCGGCATTGATCAGGAGGGCGGCCCCGTGCCCGTGCCTGCTTCAGCCGGAACGGTGCGCCCCAACGGGCCGCAGGACACCGGGGCAGATGGGCATCTGATTCTTTACGATCAGGCCGCGTTTACGGAATATGATTTTTGGCAGGCGACGACGGTGCGCAGCGGCGAGTGCGCCAGTCTGGGTGGCGGCCGGGAAGGGACGGTGATTCTGGAGGCCGGGGCCATTGAATTTTTCGATGTGCGGGGGGATGGCCGCAATCCCGATACCTTGTCCAGCGCGCACGCTGTAGGCACGCCGCTGCTGGCCGGACTGATCTTGCCGGAAGATGTGGAGAGCGGCGTGATTGCCCACGCTCTGGCCTTTGCCTTACCGGGACTGCGTAACCTGAGCGCCGACCCGACTGAGCCGTTGGCTTCCGACTATTTTTACCCGGCCTCAACCACCGAGACGGATTTTTACAGCGTGAATCCCTACCATCTGGCTGCCGGACAGCGTATCCGCTTAAAGTCAACGATTGTGGACGATAACGGCGCGACAATTGATGAGGCCAATGACCTGGCCCCGATTACGCAAATGTATTTGGCTGCGCTGCGTGCGTATGGCGCGTACGCGGTAGACGGCGCCGACGGCTTCACCTTTTATGCCGAGGATAGGCACACGGCCAATCTGAACCTGACCGACGATGAGGTAAATGCGCTGATTGGCCGGCCAGCGGGCACGCCGCTGCCGGCCAGCCGGACGAAGTGGCAGGTGGTGATTGAGCAGCTTAACCTGGATTTGGAGATGATTCCTTTTGCTTATGATGCGTCGTGGCAGGATGGGGATGATCCGGCAACGGCCGTCTACGACATTGCCAATTTTGAGGTGCTAGAACCAGCCACACAACCCTAAGATTTGTAAGCATTCACCCCCGTGTTCCACGCTCCGCGTGGAATGCGCTTGCCAGACGCTCCGTGTCGCGTGGACGCAGAGCGTCCGGGCGTGCATTCCCACGTAGAACGTGGGAACGAGATGGGGGAGTGGACGGCTACAAAGATTTAGCCTTACGGACTGGGCCATCGTTATGGTGTTGTTTTTGGATTAACCCGCGCTTGCAGCGGGGGGCAGATTGTAGTGATAGGGGCTGAATACTTGTGTTGTGCCAGGAAATGTCTAAATCGAAGGCTGCCTGCGTTATATCTGCCAGTTTTTTCTTTTTGGCTTGTTTCTGAACGGCCGTTATCTGGTTTTCATCTAATTTGACAGCTACCCGCGCGTATGATTCCTGGGCCTCTTCCCGTATCTGACGCGATAGCGCCGGGCGCTGCAAAATGACCGCCAGCATTTCCAGAACAAATTCGGGTGAGGCTTTCTGCTCCAGCAAAGGCACTGCGCCTACCAGACTCATTAACGTGAGCGGGGCTGACTTCATCTCGGACGCAATTTCTAGCGCCTGCCGAAAATACAGCCACGCCTGCTGGTTGTTTCCCAACATCATGGCGGCGCGCCCCAGGTGATGATAAGAATGCACCATGCCGCCGCGGTCGCCAATAGCCCGTTTGATGCTCACGCTGTCCAGATGATAGCGATCCGCCTCTGCATACCGGCCTCCTGTGTGGGCCAGAATGCCTAAATTGTTCAGGGCGCGGGCCGTTCCCATCCGATCTCCCAGTTGCCGGCAAATGGTTAAACTTTCCTCATATAAATAGCGGGCTGTTGTCAATTCTTCCAGAACAGCGGCGATGTTGCCCAAATTATTCAGCGTAAGAGCAATGCCGTTCTGGTCATTGATTGCTTTGCGTTGGGCGAAGCTTTCCTGATAGCATTGCCGCGCCTCGGCGTAGTTGCCCAGGGCGCGCAGGGTTGTGCCCAGATTGTTGAGGGCTACGGCCGTCCCGCGCGGATCGCCAATTTCCCGGTAGATGGACAGGCTCTGCCGCAAATTTTTCTGCGCTGCACTGTACTGCCCCTGTAAACGATTGATAACGCCCAGGCTGCTTAACAATTTTGCTTCGCCCCACCGGTCCCCGATTTGCCGAAACAGCGTGATGCTTTGCCGATATCGTTGTTCCGCTTCTGTATAATCCCCCAGCCCGTAGGCCACGTGCCCTAAAACTTGTAGCCCGGCCGCCTGCACTTTGGGGCTGCCGCCGTTCCGGGATGAAAGAGCGAGGCTTTTTTGCAGCAGTTTTTTAGCTCGTTGGTATTGGGATAGTCGAAAATAGAATAAGCTCTGGGTGTTGAGCAGCATCCCTATCATTTGTTCGCGTTTTTGCCGGTTAGCCGGGTTTGTGGCAGCGGCTGTTTCCAATTGTGCCACTGCTTCTTCAAGCATCGTTATGCCTTCCTGAAAGCGCCCTTCAATTTCCAGGAAGAGGAAAAGCCCTTCCAGATATTGTTCCAACTCATTCAGCTTGTCGCCCTGCACTGCCTGCGCCCACCCTTGTTGCACATTGTCTATCTCTGTCTTGATTTCAGTCAGAGCGGTTGGCAAGCGACTGCTCTGCAATGCTTGCTTCTGCCGGAACATGAAATTTGCGTAGTAGGCGGCATGGCGCCTGGCAGCGCTTTCTTTTTCCTGGGGGTATTCTGCTAATTTTGTCGCAGCGTATCGTTGCAAGAGAGGGTGCATCTGGTAACGGCCGTCTGGCTCACAGCGTAAAAAAGATTTATTGACCAACGCTGATAACATCAGCAAATCAGTCTGCGCCACCTGCGCTGCAGCCTCCCGATCAAAGCCTCCACAAAACAGGGACAATTGACGCAGGCGTTGCTTTTCATCTTCATCCAGGGTGTTCCAAGAATGATCAAACACAACCCGTAAACTCCGGTGTTGTTTGGGAAAATTACGCCACGACGTCCGTAACAAATCCAAGCCATGCTCAATTTCACGGGCTATTTCAGCGCAGGAAAGCATGTGTGTCCAGGTGGCTGCCAGCTCAATACCTAACGGCATCCCCTCCAGAATTTGGCAAATGCGGATAACAGTCGGTTGAATATCTTCCGTCAGATTAAACTGAGCCTGCACCCGGCGCGCGCTTTGCGTGAATAACTGCACCGCGTCATATTCGGCCGCGTTTGTTGCCGCCAGGTCGTGAGGGTAACGCAGCCCGGACACGGGAAACAACCACTCCTCATACAAATTCAAGCGCTCACGGGACGTTACCAGAATTTTCACGTCCGGCGCGTTTGCCAGAAGCTCTTCCAGAAAACCGGCGTCTTCTACCAGATGCTCAAAATTATCCATCACCAATAAGGCTTCTTTAGCGTGCAGGTAATCGAGTAACAACGCTTTGGGCGCATTCTTGCCGGCAAAGGAAAATTGCAGCACTGCTGCTACTTTGGCCGCTATTTGCTCTGGCGATTTCACGTCGGTCATGGGGATAAAATACACGCCGTGAGGAAATTCGGCTTTGCGGTTGGCTAAAATCTGACGCGCCGCTTCCAGCGCCAACCGCGTTTTACCGATGCCGCCAGGCCCGGCCAACGTCAGCAGGCGGCAAGCCGGGTCGTCTGCCAGCCGCTGCACAATTTCGTTTTGTTCTGTTTGCCGCCCGATGAAGGGAGTGCGGGATTCCGGCAGGTTGGTAAAAGGCGCCGCTGGTTCGGCCGGCGGGCCTGTTAAGGCCAGCCCTGCCCGGATTTGCTCATACAGAGCAATGGTGTCAGGGTTTGGCTCTACGTTCAGTTCCTGGGCCAGAATCTGGCGGCACGTTTCGTATTGGGAGAGGGCAGCGTTGCGTTGGCCGTTCAGGGCCAGAAGGCGCATAAGCTGCCGGTGGGCTTCTTCCTGCCAGGTATCCAGTGCCACTTGCCGGCGGGCAAATTGCAGGGCGTATTCGTAAGCCTCCCGATTTTCATAATAAGCTACCAGATTCTGGTACGCTTCCATTGCTTTCAGACGTAATTCTTCCCGCTTGATAATGAGCCACTCTTCAAACCCGGCGCTGTCTTTCAGGGACAGCCCTGACAGGAAGTCGCCCCGGTAGAGACTAACAGCTTGTTCCAGTTGTTTGATGCAGGTTTTGCAGGCGGTTAACTGTTTGTGAGGGTGGCGCTTGATGGTGTGGAGAACGGCCGTAAATGATTCTACATCCAACGCATAGGCGCTCTCCCCGTTAAATTGCACCGTCTCGCGGGAAATCAGCAAAAAAGGCGGTTCTGCTTCCCGGTCCAGAATGGCTTGACGCAGCTTGGAAAGCGCCTGGCGTAAACTATTGCGGGCGGCTCGTTCCGGCTTTCCCGGCCAAAACAATTCCGCCACGGCTTCCCGCCTGTGGGGACGCTTCGCTTCCAGCGCCAAATAGGCCAACAATGCCTGTATCTTGACATAATCGAAGCCGGTAGCTGTAGCGTCATCAATTTTTATTTGTGCAGGTCCTAAAAAGTTAAGCGTAAGATGTGTCATTGCGTTCGTCATTATACATGCGCTTTTGGGAAAAAGGGATAGGCTTTTGCGGTTATTTTGCGTTCTTTTTGCGCAGCTTTCCTAGAATGAACGGTAATGAAACGGGAACAATATGATTACCTGTCCTACTTGCTGCGACTGTGGCCGGTTGGCGTAAAAGATGGGAAATATATTTGGCGCGGTTCGCTGGAAAATATTCATACCGGTGAGCGAAAGGGCATATCCAGTCTGGAAGATTTGTATATTTTTTTGCAGCAGCAAACTGACGCAGCCGATGCTGGTGAGTGATGGCCAATCTGTTGCTTCCGAATAACCGTTTGTAAGTTATTACTATTTTTTTTAAGGAGACAAAATACGATGAAGAGAAACGTTACTTTTATTATTTTGGCATTGGCGCTGGCGGCAATTATGACTGCTTGTGGCGGCGCGGAACCAACCCCGACGCCGGTTCCGGCCACCGATACGCCCGTTCCGCCTACAGAAACACCCATTCCGCCGACTGATACACCGGTTCCGCCTACGGAAACGCCGATTCCCCCCACGGAAACGCCGGTTCCGCCAACAGACACGCCGGAACCTGCGCCGGAGGTAGTGGAACCGCTGCGGCAGTGGGCTGTGGAAGCTGCTGCCAGTTCACAATATGGGGATGAGGATTGGAGCGCCCAGCAAGCGACGGGTGAGCCGGACACGCTGGAATGCGGCGATCTGGTGACAGCCTGGGCTGCCAGCAGTGGTTCTTCGATAGACATCCTGGATGTGTATTATGAGACGCCTGTTTACGCCACAGCGATTAATATTTACCAGAGTTACAACCCGGATCAGGTTGTGCAGGTGGATTTAATTGCTTTGGACGGGGAGATTGTGCCCATTTATACGCAGGAACAGTCGGATATGACGGCCGAGTGCCCTTATACGCTGGCGTTGGAGCTGGATGAGACAGAGTTTCCGGTCCAAGGGGTGCGCATTACTGTAGACCAATCGTTCCTGGGTTCCTGGAATGAAATTGACGCTGTTGAGTTGGTAGGTATTCCCGGCGAAGGCGAAGCAGTTCGCCCTGCGCCGCCGGAAGCGCTGCCGATTACGTTTGATACGCCGGCCGGATTTCTCTGGCGGGTTGGCGGTGAGAGCGGTGTGTCGGACGGCCAGTTTGCCGCTTTGGGCGGTATGGACGCCACTGCCGAAGGGCTGCTCTACGCCACTGATAACATCAACGGTATCTGGATTTATGACGCGGACGGTGTTCAGGTGGGCCTTGTTGACCATGATGAACTGAATAATCCGGCCGACGTGAAGGTTGGCCCGGACGGGAATCTGTATGTAGCTTCCTGGGGCGCCAATCAGGTGTTTGTCTTCTCGCCGGACGGGGCATTGATCACTCAATTTGGCGCAGCGGGCAGCGGAGACGGACAGTTTGGCGATTTTAGCCCGCAATCACTGGCAGTGGGTCTGGACGGTATGGTGTATGTGCTGGATGACAATGAGGACGCCGCGGGCGAAAGCTACACGCGCGTCCAAAAGTTCACGCCGGACGGCACCTTTGTCGGCTGGTTCCCGATTGAGGAAGATTTCTTTGCCGCTTCGGGTATGGATATTGGCCCGGATGGCAACTTGTATGTGGTTGGTTTTGTGGGCGGCTATGTTATGAAGATGGACGGCGCTGGCAACGTGCTGGAACGTCTGGGTGAGGATGCGCTGGGTTTTGCCGGCCCGCAAATGATTGCCCTGGATGACGCCGGTAATATGTATGTGACTATCTGGACGGACGCCGGCGTGATGAAGCTGGACCCGGCGGGTAATCTGACAGGGCAGTTTGGGGTGGAGGTAGACCCGGGGTCGCGGGATTGGCCTGAAGGCGGCTTTAGTTCGCCGGGTGGTGTGGCGGTTTTGCCGGATGGTTCTATGGTTTTTGCTTCGGACTGGTCTGGTTATTACGCTTATATCACAGCCTTTACGTTTGCAGAATAGCTGCTGCCGGCAATGACCGGATATGAAGAACGGCCGTTACTCGCTTTGGTAACGGCCGTTTTCGTTATCTGATGAGTCGCTGCCTGTTATACGATCAGGATGTTGTCTATCAGGCGGGTTTTGCCAAAGAACACGGCCGTAGACAACAACACTCCCTCTTTTACTTCCTTTAACTCTTGCAACGTGGCCGGATCGGCTGCACTTACGTAATCCAGCCGGGCCAGTGGCTCGGCAGTGATGGTTTCGCGCATGATCCGGCGCAGGATACGGCCGTCTCGCTCACCATTCGCATAGGCATTTTTGGCTCGATTGAGGGCGCGGGAGAGGACAGTGGCGGCCTGGCGCTGTTCCGGCGTCAGATATTTGTTGCGGGAACTCAAGGCCAGGCCATCTGCTTCGCGCACGATGGGGCAGATGACCATCTCCACGTTGAAATTGAGGTCGCGCACCATCTGGCGCAGGACGACGGCTTGTTGGGCGTCTTTCTGGCCAAAGTAGGCGCGGGTGGGCTGGATGATGTGGAACAGTTTGGCTACAATGGTGGCGACGCCCTGAAAGTGGGTGGGGCGGGAACTGCCTTCCAACGGCCGTGATAGTTCGGCTACCGTCACCATCGTCTGAAAACCGGGCGGATACATCACGGCGTCGCTGGGGGTGAAGACTAAGTTTACGCCTTCCACTTCCAGCAGCGCCAGATCGCGGGCCAGATCGCGGGGGTAGCTGCTGAGGTCTTCATGGGGGGCAAATTGGGTGGGGTTGACGTAGATGGATACGGCCGTGCGTTCATTTTCCGCTTTGGCCCGGCGCACCAGAGAGAGATGCCCTTCGTGCAAGTAGCCCATCGTGGGCACAAAACCCCAGCTTGCCATCGGGTCAGTCCAACGGATTTGACGAATTTGGTTAATATCTTCGGTTACTTTCATAGTAATTTGTCCTTCTCAAAAAGTAACTGTTCAGGTGGACACAGAGTACACGGAGGCGGCACAGAGAACACAGAGAGATAGCAGGGAAAAAATCTTTGCGTTCTCTCTGCGCCCTTCGTGTCTTCTCTGAGAATCTCTGTGTCCTGGATAGTTACCTCAAAAATTATTTTCCAGGGCGCGCACCAGATGATAGAGCGCCTCATTGACGGGTGTGGGAACGGCGCAGCGACGGCCGTACCGGATTACCTCGCCGCAGATAGCTTCAATTTCTGTGGGCACACCGCGCAGAATGTCTTGCAGCATGGATGAACGGTTGGCGGCCGTGGCCTGGGCTACGCGCAGAGCTTGTTGAGCGGCGTCCGGGTAGGGCAGGCGGATGCCCCGGGCGGCGGCAACGCGGGCTGTTTCCCTGGCGGCCTCTGCCATGACAGCCCGCGCTGCTTCGTTTTCAGCCAGCCAACCGTTGGGGACGCGCAGGACGGCCGTTAACGGATTGATCGCCGTGTTGACTGCCAGTTTGCCCCAAAGGAGACTGTCTACATTCTGGCTGGATTTTACCTGAAAACCGGCCTGTTGCAGCAAGGTCACAATGAGGGTCGCGCCCGGCTGCTCGGCCAGCCAGGTTTGCCCGTGCCCGGCATGGCGCACGATGCCGGGGGCGGGCATGGCGGCCCCTTCAGAGGTGACGCCTTGAATAACGCGCTCCTGGCCCAGGACGGCTGCCAGTTTTTCCCCGTTTCCCAACCCATTTTGCAGGGTCAGGGCTACTCCATCGGGCTTGAGGACGGTCTGGGCCAAATGGGCAGCTTGTTCTGTCTGGCTGCTTTTGACCAGGATGAGGGCCAGATCGGCCGGCGGCACATTGGCTGGATTGTTGGTGATGGGTACGGGGCAGGTGCGGCGACGGCCGTCTGGCTGAATGAGGGTGAGTCCCTGTTGGGTTACGGCCGTGATCTGCTCCGGCCAATGGCCCAGCATCGTGACTGAGGCTACCTCATACAACCGGGCGGCAAACAAGCTGCCCAACGCGCCAATGCCGATGACGGTGACGTTCATGGGAGGTTGGAGATTAGAGATTGGGAGATTGGGGATCAGATAATCTCTAATCGCCAATCGCCAATCTCTCCCTAAAAGCTGCTTCTTCCGCCGCATCCATGGGATAGGTGTGTTCTTCGGCCGGGAAGCGGCGGGTGGTGACGTCTTCGCGGTAAGCGGTGAGGGCGGCGACGATGGTTTGGCTCAGATTGGCATATTGTTTGACGAAGCGGGGCTGGAATCTGTCGAACAGCCCCAGCAGGTCATGGTAGACCAGTACTTGCCCGTCACAGCCGGCCCCGGCGCCAATGCCGATAGTGGGGATACGCAGCCGTTGGCTGATGGTGCTGGCGACAGGCGCGGGCATCGCTTCCAGGACGATAGCAAAGCAACCGGCGTCTTGCAAGGCCAGGGCGTCATCCAGTAATTTTTGGGCGGATACGGCCGTTTTCCCCTGCACCCGAAAACCGCCCAATTGCGAGACGGCCTGGGGGGTCAGGCCAATGTGACCCATCACCGGAATCTTGGCGTTGACGATTGCCCGGATGGTATCGGCTGCTTCCTGCCCGCCTTCCAGCTTGACCGCAGCCATACCGGCTTCTTTGAGGAAACGGCCGGCATTCCTTATGGCTTCGGCAGTGGTGACTTCGTAGGACAGGAAGGGCATGTCCCCGACCAGGAAGGCGTATTTTGCGCCACGGGAGACGGCACGGCCGTGATGCAGCATTTCGTTCATGGTGACGGCCACGGTGTTTTCCAGTCCCAGCATGACCATGCCCAGAGAGTCCCCGACCAGGACAATGTCAATTTCTGCTCTGTCGGCAAAAATGGCCGCGGCATAATCGTAAGCCGTGACCATGCTGAGGGGAATACCCTCGCTTTTTCGTTGCTGCAAATCCAGAATTGTGATTTTTTTTCGGCTCATTTTGCTTTTCCTTATGCTCTGGGATCGCTCTCCCAGAATATGTTACGTAAGATGGATTGTGGGTGGGTTGTCTAAATATTAGGTTAAGTTTATTGTAGCCGCAGATGTCTGTTTTGCCGCTAAATTCTCAGGGATAGCTTTGGAGGAAGGTACGGCCGTACTCTCCTGTGATTCCTCTGGTTTCAACCCTCTCTGATAAAATGACAATAGTCCATACGGGTCTTGACATGAAGATTTGCCCTTGTTAGATTTGCTGTAAGTTGTATTTATTACAATATACTTGGTTGTCTCGTTTATCCATCTTATATTTTATCCAATGAGGGTTTATTATGTTATTCTTAAAGGGTGACGAGGGCCAAGGGATGGTGGAGTATGCTTTGGTACTGGCGTTGGTAGCAGTGGTCATTGTTGCCATTTTATCTGTTTTTGGCCCGCGGGTGGGCAACATGTATAGTAGAATTACCTATGGCTGGTAGAAAGTAGCAGTAAGCGACAGCATCCTGGAAAACGCTCCGAGAAATCGGGGCGTTTTTGGTTATGAGGGGAGATGACAATTGGTGTAGGTGTCTTTGTGCTATAATCGTGGGCGTTAAAGTTGCAGAGTGGCAAGAGTGCAGAGTGAGTCGCCTTGCTGCTTTGCCGCTTTGCTACTTTGCCGATTTTAATTTTGGACAAATTACAATGACGATTCCCTCATTTGAAACGATTATTTCTTATCTCACCATTTTTATGGCGATTATGGGCGCTTTGCTGGCTGCTTTGTGGTTGAGCCTGATTATTTGGGCTTTTCGAGACATGCGTTCCCGTTCCCGCGATCCGTTTGCCCAGATTTTGGCGGCGTTGGTAGTGGCGCTTATTCCTCTGGCCGGTATTATCATTTATCTGATTCTACGGCCGCGGGAAACGTTGGCTGAAGCGTATGAACGAGCTTTGGAAGAGGAGGCGCTGCTGCAGGAGATTGAGGAACGGCCGCGCTGCCCCGGCTGTTCCCGCACGGTGGAAAACAGTTGGCTTTTGTGTCCTTATTGCCATACCCGACTAAAAAAGGCGTGCCCTGATTGCAATGCTTTGCTGGAATTACAATGGAATCTGTGCCCATACTGCGGTAATCATCATATTGACCCGTATAAGGTGGATGTACCGGGTACGGCCTCGCCTTTACCTCTGTCGCCGGATGAGGAAACGGCCGTATTGGCCCAAAACGAAACGCCCTCTACCGAAGAAACAATGCCTGATACATTACCGGAGATTGGAGATTGAGAGATTTGGTTTTACTGCCAATATGGTTTGGCTGGCCCTGTATAAGGCGCGTCGCCGACAAATCCCAACAGAATGTAACCGATAGACGGGACCAGGCCCAATAAAACGAGGCCGTACAAAATATCTTTGCCAAAATGTTTCCCCACGTCCACAGCGACGACAAAGTGAACGATAACGTTAACTACAGGGATAAAGAATAACAACAGCCACCAGGCGGGGCGGCCGGCAATTTTTAGCAGGAAATAGAGGTTGAGAATGGGAATCAGAGCTGTCCAGCCCGGTTGCTGTGCTTTTTCAAACGTTTTCCAGTAGCCGGCAATGACGAGTACGATGGCAAGAATGCCGATCATTGAGATGAGGATGAGTACGGTACTGCCCAGTAGTCCGGCCAATGGGTTGCCGTCCTGGAAGAAGACGACCGTATTTGCTGTATGAATCATGTATATGTTCTCCTGTTTATGGTGTAGGTACGGCCGTTCTTATACCGTAATTTACCCATTCAGGCAAAAAAGAACCCAGTCTCAACTGAGGCTGGGTTCTTGAGGCAATGTGTTTATATTTTTACGTCGCCAATAAAATTGCTGAAAATTTAGAGTAACAAATTACGCAGCGGCCGGGCCTTCATATTCCGCGTCACCAAAGCCCAGAATGAGATAGCCAATAGCGCTGAACAGCCAGAGCAGAATGATGCCATACAGAGCATCTTTGCCGAATGATTTTGCCACATCAATAGACAAAATGATGTAGACAATCAGGTTGACTAATGGAACGAAAAATAGAATCAACCACCAGCCCGGCCGGCCGGCAATTTTCAACAGAATGTAGATGTTGTAGAAGGGGATGATAGCCGCCCAACCCGGCTGCCCTGCTTTTTCAAAAGTTTTCCAAAATCCGGCAATAATGAGAATGACAAAGGCCAGCCAGCAGACCATATAAAATAAGCCAAACACACCGGCAAAAAAACCACCACCAGAATCATTCTGAAATAAAACATTCGCCAATAAAGATAGGTTTAACATGTTGTCCTTCTCCTGTTTTTTTTATACAAAGAATAGTAACACATTGCCCACATACTAATACTCCATGTATGGCTGTTCTGTCAAGCGCAAAATTTTACGATTTGACTGTTTCCTCCTATACTTACGGACAAAACGGAAAAACTTGCTGCCCTTCCGGCAGATTGATTACCAATTTATTTATAACAATATCAAAGAAGGAGGCATCTTATGGTTGACGATAAAGAGATGGTTGGCGAGGTCTATTATCCGGCGCCTGAAGTAATTGCTCACGCGCATATACCCGATTACGATGCGGTGCATGAGGCAGCCACGGCTGATTTGGCTGGATTCTGGGGCAAGATAGCCGCGGAAAACTATGAATGGTACAAACCGTGGGATACGGTTCTGGATGACAGTAATGCGCCTTTTTATAAATGGTTTGTCGGGGCAAAGGTCAACATTATCCATAATGCTCTGGACCGGCACATGCACACGGCCGTGCGTAACAAAGCCGCCCTTATATTTGAAGGAGAAAAAGGGGATACCCGCGTCTACACCTACCAGCAGCTAAACCACGAAGTCAGCAAATTTGCCAGCGTCCTGCGTTCCATGGGTGTGGGCAAAGGTGACCGCGTTACCATCTACATGGGGCGCATCCCGGAACTGATGATTGCCATGCTGGCCTGCGCCAAAATCGGGGCCATGCACTCCGTCGTCTACGGCGGGTTCTCTACCGAGGCGCTGCTGGGCCGCATTGACGACAGCAAATCCAAACTACTCATCACGGCCGACGGCGCCTGGCTGCGGGGCAACATCATTCCCCTGAAAGAGATTGCCAACAAGGCGGTAGACCGGGCCGGCACGATTCAGTCGGTGATTTGCGTGCAGCGCACGGGGCAAGAGGTGGAAATGGTACACGGCCGTGACTACTGGTACCACGATCTGATGCGCCTGCCCATCGCCGACCCCAAAGCACCCACCGAAGTAATGGATGCCGAAGACCCCCTCTTCATCCTCTACACCTCCGGCACCACCGGCAAGCCCAAAGCCATCCTGCACACGCACGGCGGCTACATGGTCTACACCTCCACCACGCTTAAATGGGTATTCGACATCAAACCGGAAGACATCTGGTGGTGCGCTGCTGACCCCGGCTGGATTACCGGGCACAGCTACATCGTCTACGCCCCCCTCATTTTAGGCGCTACCAGCTTTATGTACGAAGGTGCGCCTACCCATCCCTATCCGGATCGTTGGTGGTCGCTTATTGCCAAATACGGTATCACCATTCTTTACACCGCCCCTACCGCCATTCGCGGCCTAATGCGTTTTGGCCAGAGTTGGCCCAACAAGCACGATCTGTCCAGTTTGCGCCTGCTTGGCTCCGTGGGCGAACCGATTAACCCGGAAGCTTGGAAATGGTATTACCGCGTCATCGGCCACGAAAAATGCCCTATCATGGATACCTGGTGGCAAACCGAAACCGGCGGTTACATGATCACCCCGCTGCCCAGCATGCCCCTCAAGCCCGGTTCTGCCACCCGCCCCTTCCCCGGTGTCCAGGTGGACGTGGTGGATGAAGATGGCGAGTCGCTGCCTCCCAATGAGGAAGGTTACCTGGTCATTCAGTCCCCCTGGCCGGGCATGTTACGCACCATTTACCAGGACCCGGACCGCTATGTCCAACAATACTGGGATCGGTTTAAGGAGCAGGGCTGGTATTTGCCCGGTGACAGCGCCAAAAAGGACGAAGATGGCTATATTTGGGTAATCGGCCGTATTGACGACGTGATCAAAGTTTCCGGTTACCGTCTGGGCACGGCCGAAATTGAGAGCGCCCTGGTCAGCCATCCGGCTGTGGCCGAAGCGGCTTGCATCGGTATACCCGATCCCAACGAGGTCAAGGGCAACATCATCAAAGCCTACTGTATTCTGCGCCAGGGGTATGAACCCGGCGAAAAACTGGCTCAGGAGCTGCGAGATCACGTGGGTGAGGACATGGGGCCCATCGCCAAACCGGCTACTGTTGAATTTGTAGACAGCTTGCCCAAAACCCGCTCCGGTAAAATTATGCGGCGCGTCCTGAAAGCCCAAGCCCTGGGTCAGGATGTGGGTGATTTGTCTACTTTGGCTGATTAACTCTAGCTGCGGCCCGATTTTCTACAATCGGGCCGCCATCAGGTAATTTACAAAATCTTATAAGAAATTCGATGAGGTAAAAAAATTATGACAGTACATTTATATTTATCTCTTATCCCCGAAGCATTAATTGCTTCGATGCTTAGCCCGGATGAGTTTGCTGTTTACTATTCGGTAGGCAGCCAGAAAAAAACAAAGGGCGAGGCTATCTTTGCTGAAATTGATCCTGATTTCCGTGATGACTTCTTCAACATTGAGGAAGGTATTAAACGGTGTGTGCCGCATAAAGATGGCTCACCCAAGCGATCCGTTTACATTTCCGCGTATCGTGTATTGGAGCATATTCCCCTAGAAGCGTTCCAGAAACTTTACCTGGTTACGGCCTATGGCGAAGCGCTGGCTTTAGACCCCGTTGATGCCTTCCAGATGCCTGAACCCGATGAAGAACTGCATATGTACCAGGAAATAGCGCCCATTTCCCCTTTGGTAGTCAGCACGTGGGGACCGGTGGATTTTTACAAATCTATTACGCAAGACCCTAGCAGCCTGATTCACTTACCGGCTATCAGTTTTGTGGAACTGGATTTGGGCGAACTGGCCTCTGACCCGGAACATGGCGCTTT
>JALUPA010000670.1 GCA_027054335.1 Ardenticatenaceae bacterium | reverse complement strand
CGGATAGCGGGTACATATGCTTTGCCCGGTTTAGCTGATCTCATCCAACAGCAATCGCCAGCTTTTCATCCTTTACCAACAGGGGAGTTCGGTTAACTCTGTCTCCCCTATTTATTGAGAAGATACATCCTTTCGAACAAATACAACATGACTGGTTCCTCTCTGCCGCCATTCAATGTTATAAATGCGCGCCACCGTTTTCAGGCTGTCAATCCGCCAATCGCGGGGATTGTTTCGCATCTTTTGCAGAATTTTATCCGCTTTACGTATAAAATGAATGATACTACATATAATAGCACAATACAAGAGAGACAGACGCACACTCGACTATGAATAACTGAATCAGACTGTTTGGTACAAACCGAATGTCTCTACTACCAAATATATCAGATAAGCAACAACCTCCCGCGCAAAGGCGTGGAATTGGGTGAAGCCGTTAAGCCACTGCGTGGTTCTGGTGGGGGAAGAACAGGCGTCCAGGCCCAACTTATCCGCAATGGACATGGCGCGGCGCATATGGTACGGCGTGCTGACAATGAGAAAACTGTCCAGCCCATTGGCCGCCGCTATCTGCTGCGTGTTGCGCAAATTTTCCCGTGTCGTAGTGGAACTTTCTTCCAGCAAAATGGCCGAATCCGGCACGCCCCGCTCCAGAGCATATGTGCGGGAAACGGCCGCCTCGCTCATCGCCTCCGGACTGCTCTGCCCGCCGGTAAAAATGATCGTTTTCACCCGGCCTTCCCGGTACAGGGCAATAGCGTGGTTAATCCGCTCCCGCAAAACGGGCGACGGCCGTTCCCCAAACACCCCCGCCCCCAATACAATCGCCGCCTCTGCCGGGCAATCCTCATCCTTCTGGCTGAAAAGATAGACGTCTACGGCCGTGCCCAGCAGCGCCGCGCCAACGACCAGTCCGGTAAACAGCAACAATTTCCGCGTCATCACGTCAGCTAACGGCCGTTCCGGTAAAAATACTCAGTCACGGCCGGATGAACGTAGCCGGGGCGGAAAAGCGTCTGCCATTCCCACTGCGGGTCCCAGCCGCCCCCGGCCTTGTTCGCCAGCAGCCACCAGCTAAAGGCCAGAAAGTACGGCTCCCGGTCGGGCCGGCGCATGTAATCGTACTGGTAGCGGATAAATTGCAACTCTACGTTGGGATCGCCGCTGTAGGAGCCGCCTTCTGTGCCGATGATGGGCAAGGAGCGGCCGAGGTGGGCGCGGACGATTTCGTCGTATTTACGGAAGAGCAGGAAGCCGTTGGGGTCATTATACGGCCGTGTGCCATGATAATTATGCACCGACAGCCAGGCTCGATTCAGCAAATAATCATCCCCGTTATACTTCAACGCTTGCAGCGTCCGCGCCAGAAAATCAAAATGATCATACTCCCCGCCCGGACTGAGCGCGCCGATACCCGGCAAACCGCCATTAGCCACCACTTCCCTGGCTGCCGCCGCCCAGGCCAGCGCATACTGGTTGGGATTGGCAAATCCCTGATGGTTTTCCGTGTTCACATTCGGCTCATTGTAAAGCTGGTAATAATACACCCCCTTGGCCCGGTAATGGCGCACCATCGCCCCGATATTCCCGTCATACGGCAGCACCCCGGAACGGTACAGGCGCATCACCGGCATGATCCCGTTGGCCGTTAACCGCTCCACCAGATAATCATTGTCGCCGATGTTCGTGCCTTCATTCAGAAAAACCACCCACTTAACGTTCATCCGCACCAATTCCGCCACATACTTATTCACTACGTCTCTGTCCTGGCTGACGGTAGGTATCCAGTGCATCCCCCAACCATTGTCGCCTGGCGGCTGGGGAAATGCCTGGTAGGGTATCACTTCCTGCAAACTGTATTGATGGAGCGGTTTGATGACCGGCGTAGCCGTGCCATCCGGTGTTGGGGTTGGTGTTTCCGTAGGCGTGGCAGTGGGCGTAACAGGGGTGTTGGTGGGAATAGGATGAGGGGTGTTGGTCGGTGGCAAAGGAGTTTGGGGATTTACGGCCGTAGCCGTTATCGCAGCAGTTGCCGGTAAAGGCGTGAACGTCGCCGGGATTTCCCCATCGGGCAAAACAGCCAGTTGTGCCCGTGTGGGCACAATGTCTGTCTCGCAACCAGTTAAAAACAACAATACGATACCAATAAAAATAAAATGATGGCGCATAAAGTTTCTACCGATACAAATCTTTCTCCTCAGGCCGGTTCAAATCTGCCGCTTTGCCCCAACGTGGCGGCAAATGCAGGCCGCGCAGCAAAACAACCGGCGCTCCCTCCGCCCCCTGCCCCATGAGCAGTCCGGCGGCAGCGGCAATCTCGTCCGCTACGGCCACTTCCGTATGCTGCAACTCGTAGCCGTACAAATCATCTTCCCCCCGCCTGTCCCACAAAGCGGGAATACCGGCCACACCGATAGCCACTCCAACCGTGCCCAGGCGAAACGGCCGTCCATGACTATCCGTAATCACCACCCCCACCGCCACATCCAGCCGCGCCGCAATCGCCACCCGGATGCGCTCGGCCGAACCGTCCGGGTCTGCCGGCAGCAGCAGCACCGTCCCCTCACCTGCAGCTTGGGCCACATTAGAGCGGTCAATGCCGGCATTGGCGCTGGTAAACCCCAATTTGTGCCGCACAATCAACACTCCCGGCTTCATCCGGGAGATGGCTGCGCTTTCCTGCAAGATCAACTGCACCAGACGCGGGTCTTTGTGTGTTTCCAGCCCCACGCGATACGCCTCTGCACCAAAAGCCACGTCCCCCAAATTCACCAGCCGCCCCTCCGCTTTGGAGACAATCTTCTGGGCAATCGCCAGCACGTCCCCATTTTGCAGGCGAATACCGCTTTTGTCCAAAGCTGCTAACAACAATTCAGCCAGATCGTCACCTGGCTGAACGTGGGGGATGTGAGGTACGGCCGTGAAAGTTAATTTATTCATAGTTTCTAGTTGGCCGTGTTCAGTGTGCAAAATGTCAAGTCCTGAAATACGTTGACACAAAATAGTGTCTACTGCACCCTGTTCACCGGCGTCAACGGCCGTTCGCCGGACAACACCGCCAGCACATTCCGCACCGCCAACAGCGACATATTCTGCCGCGTTTCCACCGACGCGCTGCCAATGTGGGGCGTGACGATGAGCCGGTCACGGAATTGGGCCAGACCGGGGTGCATGAGCGGCTCCTCTTCAAACACGTCCAGCGCCGCTCCGCGAATGAGACCCTGGGCTAACGCTGCCACCAAATCAGCCTCCTTAATGATAGGGCCGCGAGCGGTATTGATGATAAAAGCGGACGGTTTCATCTGCCGGAACTCGGCCAGGGTGAACAAATGGCGCGTCTGCGGCGTCAAGGGTACGTTAATGCTAATAAAATCACTCTCTGCCAGCAGTTCCGGGAAAGTGACGCGCTGCGCACCTAACGTCTCCTCGGCTGCCTCTTTGCGATTGTTGGCCGTGTAGATGACCTTCATGCCAAAACCTAACGCCCCCCGCCGGGCCACGGCCGTACCAATGCGCCCCAGCCCCACAATGCCCAGCGTCTTGCCATACACATCCACCCCCAGCATCTCCGGGAACAATTCAAAACGAGTATACTGGCCCGCCCGCATATAAGCGTCCGCCTCCACCACCCGCCGGGCGATTGCCAGCAGCAAGGCAAAAGCCAGATCAGCCGTCGTCTCCGTCAGCACGTCCGGCGTATTGGTGACGACAATGCCTCGTTCTGTGGCGGCGGTTACGTCAATATTGTCGTAACCAACGGCGACGTTGGCGATAATTTTCAGATGGGGAGCAGCGTCCAGCACGGCCGTATCAATCCGATTAGGCAGCAGACAAACCAGCGCCGTCGCCTCTGCTACCAAAGCCCGCAGCGCCTCCGGGGCCAGCGTTTCGTCACTGTCATTGTAGTGGTGCGGCAGCCCGGCTTCGTCCAACAGGCATACCGCACCATCGTATATTTTCTGGGTGATGAGAACTTTGTCGGTCATGGTTTTTCGGGAGATTGGAGATTGGGAGATTAGAGATTACCCAGCCTCCAATCTCTAATCTCCAATCTCTAATCCCCAATCTCCTTCACTGCCACACCAAACTCGCCATCCGCCACCTGTACCGCCAGATCATCCCCCGCCGCCACTTCCTGCACAGAGCGAATAATACGGCCGTCAGGCCGGCGCACAATGGCATAACCACGGGAAAGGGTCGCCAACGGGCCAACGCCGGTCAGCCGCGCCTGGGCCAGTTCCAGCCGGTTACGCGCCCGTTCCAACCGCAGGTGCATCGCCCCGTCCAACCGTTCCAGAAGATTATCTGTGCGCTGGCGGTCATTATCCAGGCGGCTGCGCGGACTGAGATGGGCCAAATTACGCAGCAACGCCTGCACCTGCCAACGCGCCTGCTCAATGCGGGCCTCCATGACGGCCGTCAACTCCGCCTGAAGGCTCGCCAGCGCCGGGGCCAGTTCCGACACGTCCGGCACAGCCAGTTCCGCCGCGGCTGAGGGCGTAGGGGCGCGCAAATCGGCCACAAAATCGGCAATAGTAAAGTCCACCTCATGCCCCACGCCGCTGATAATGGGATGGCGGGCAGCAAAGATGGCGCGGGCCAGTTGCTCATCGTTGAAGGCCCACAAATCTTCCAATGAACCGCCACCGCGGGACAAGATGATCAAGTCAATATCGTTACGGCCGTCCAGCCATTGCAACGCCCGGATAATTTGCGGCGGCGCGTCCTTCCCCTGTACCAGCGTAGGCGCAATCAATACTGAAGCCAACGGATAACGGCGGCGCAGCACGTGCAAAATATCGCGCAAAGCGGCCGCATCCGCCGAGGTGACAATACCAATTTTGCGGGGAAAACCGGGAATGGGCTTCTTATACGCGGCGTCGAACAAGCCTTCATCGGCCAATCTTTGCTTCAACTGCGCAAAAGCCAGAGCCAGATCGCCCCGGCCGGCCGGTTCCATCCGATCAGCGTAAAGCTGGTAAACGCCGCTCGCCTCGTAAACGGAGATACGGCCGTAAGCCAGCACCGCATCCCCTTCTTCCGGGCGAAACGGCAGCCGTTCCGCTGCCGAACGCCACATGACACACTTCAACTGCGCTGCCTCATCCTTGAGCGTAAAGTACAAATGCCCGGAACGCGCCCGCGTAAAGTTGGAGATTTCCCCGGAAACCTCTACATCCTGCAACCGATAATCAATCTCAAACAATTCCCGAATATACCGGGTCAACTCCGAGACAGTCCAGGCTGATAAATTCGCGCTGTCATTGGAGAAAAAAGCCATAGTGTATGATTGTATTCGGAGTTAGCTTATACGCAACTTGTCATGGGGTTGCGCTCCATGATAAAATTCAGATTCAGAAGTTTCTATTTTCATCTTTTAGCCGCAGATTGCGCGGATTTAGAGGATTGATTGGATAAAACTCCGCGCTAATCCGCGTAATCTGCGGCTTGAGACTTTATACGCAATACGGAGGTAACATCTGGACAGCTTAGAATTAGCCCATCTCTTAGTAGACTCTATTTTAGACAAGAAGGGGAGCGACATCACTTTACTGGATTTGCGGGAACAATCTGTTTTTTCGGATTATTTTTTGCTTTGCAGCGGCGAAAATCCGCGGCAGTTACGGGCTTTAGCCAACAGCATCACCCAGGACGCCAAGGAAAACGGCCGTATCCTGGCCAACGCTATCGAAGGCGACCCGGAAAGCGGCTGGGTACTGGTAGATTTCGGCGATCTCATCGTCCACATTTTCGCCCCCGAAAAGCGGGATTATTACGATTTGGAAGGACTGTGGAGCGACGCTTACGTCGTCCTGCACATGCAATAAAAAAGCCGCCTCACGTGAGGCGGCTTTTTTCGTGATGCGGGCTACGTTTTCACGCCTTCACGTATCACGTCTTTACTCCACAATCCAACGTTCCAAATCACGATTCCAGGAAACCAGTTCATCTTCACTAAAAAAGAGGCCGGCTTCTTTGACGCCATTTTCCGGGCTGTCGGAACCATGCACCAGATTACGGCCAATTTCCATACCAAAATCGCCGCGAATCGTGCCGGGTGAGGCGTCTACCGGTTTGGTGGCGCCAATAGTAGCCCGCGCCGCATTGATGGCGTCGTTGCCTTCCCACACCATCGCCACGATAGGGCCGGACGTGATGTAAGAAACCAAGTCGTTGAAGAACGGCCGTTCCTTATGCACCGCGTAATGCCGCTCTGCCAAATCCTGACTCATCTGCATAAATTTCATTCCCCTGAGCTTCAAGCCGCGCCGTTCAAAACGGCCAATAATTTCACCCATCAAATTGCGCTGCACACCATCGGGTTTTACTAAAATCAATGTTCGTTCCATTTTTATTTTTCACTCCACTATTTTTTCGTTGTAGAGCAATTTTGTAAATTGCTCATGGGAACGATTTGCAAAATCGTTCTACAAAATGACAGTAAAAAAGGCAGCTTTTTGTGGGGCTGCCTTTGTGGTAATTTCAACCCTTTTTTCGGGTGGGTAATTGTCGCCTGTTTTACCTATTCAGGCAAAAAGGCTGCGTCTTCCGAAAAAAGCCACGAATTGCACGAATTTTCTCTGGCAATCCTCTACGTTCTCCGCACCCTCTGCGGTTTTTCAGTAAAGTCTAAAGTGAGTCTAAGGCCATACGATACGTTTCCAGGGCTTTTTGCAATTGACCGTTGCGCATGTAGGCGTCACCCAGGGCACGTTGGAAGGCAGGTTGGGCGGGGTGTTCGGCCACGGCCGTTTCCAGTTCCGCAATCAAAATCATCATACCGCCGCCAGCCGCCACCAATTCCTGGAATTTGTCAGCCGCTTCAGCGTAACGGCCGTCTGCCAGGGCCACTTTGGCCGCAGTCAGCGCCTTATCATCAATACTATACGAGATAGATAAATCCGGTTCCACCACAGCAAACTCATCATCTTGGGGAGAAAGCAAACCGGTATCTCCTGACAACCGAAGTTCGCCTGTATCCCCCCGGGGAGCGACCAAATTATCCGTTTCCGGCAGGATTTCCGGTTCTTCAATAGCTTGGGCGGTTGCTTCCTCTTCGGCTACCAGCCAGCTATCCACATCCACCTCCGGCAAAGCCCGCAGCCAGCCAGTCTGCCCCAATTCCGTTGGCTCATCGGCATCCAGGTCAAACCAGGCAGGCATAGCATCACTGACGTCTTGCTCCAACGGAGCTTCAAACGGCTCTTCGTCAAGCAGTTCATCCTCCACTTCTAACTCGGCATCCCTTGCCAGGAATTCTGCCTCAGCCAACAAATCATCTGCCACGTCCGCTTCCGCTACCATCCAATCCGGCACATCGGACACGTCTCCCGCTTCCACATCAGTGTCTGGCTGAGCTGCCAAAGCGTCTAACCAACCGGCGGCTTCCTCGGACTCATCAGCCACAGTTTCAACCGGTTCTTCAACCGCTTCAGCTGCTTCCGGCAGTTTTACCTCTGCTTCCACCGCAGGTGCAGACGTGTCTTCATAAATGTAAACGGCGTCTTCACTGGGTTTGATGGGAGCCGGTTCCATCTCGATGTCAAAGGCTTCATCAGTGGCGGCCATTGCTTCAAACCAGGCCAACGCTTCATCCGGGTCTTCCGGCATGTCAAACAAATCATCCAGATCGGCTTCAATCTCTCCTCTTTCTTCCACCTCTTCTATTTCGGGTACGGCCGTCTTCACTTCTTCAGGCTCAACCTCTGGTTCAGCTACGGCCGTACCCTCAACCACATAGACGGCATCTTCACTAGCCTTAATGGGGGCCGGTTCCATCTCAATATCAAACGCTTCATCACTGGCAGCCATCGCTTCCAGCCAGGCAATGGCAGCATCCGGGTCATCCGGCATGTCAAAGATGTCAATTTCTTCTTCAGGCGCAACGGCCGTCAGTTCCTCAGCCGCCCCAGCCTCTTCCATTTCGACCATTTCTTCAGCCTCAATTTCCGGCTCAGCCACGGCCGTATCTTCGACAACAAAGACGGCGTCCTCACTGGGTTTGATAGGAGGCGGGGCCATCTCAATGTCAAATGCTTCATCACTGGCCGCCATCGCTTCCAGCCAGGCCACCGCCGCATCCGGGTCATCCGGCATGTCAAACAAATCTATCTC
>JALUPA010000669.1 GCA_027054335.1 Ardenticatenaceae bacterium | reverse complement strand
ATTCATTTTAGCTGGCTTAGATCGGTAATCAGTGAACGGTGAACGGTTAACTGATTACCGGCCACCGATTACCGAAAAAGGAGACCCCATGTTCATCCAGGAAGCAGAAACAATATCCGCCACACCCCTGCAATTAGCCGGAGCTTTTGGCTTTGGCATGTTGATTGGCTGGTACGTCTACTACATCAACCGTTACCGTAAAGGGGATGTGCAGTTCAGCGATTTGAGTACCGTCATCGGCATTCTCGGCGGCGGGGCAGTGCTGGCTCTCTTCCCCGCCAAAACCGATCTTTTTGGCGCGTATGGCGTAGGCCTGGCCGCCGGCTTTTTCAGCTACTTCGGCTTTCTCCTGTTGTGGGTGCGCATCTCCAAAAATTTCAACGTAGACTGGTTCCTGGACGGCCGTCGCAAGAAACTGGCCGACGACGAAATAGCTACCGGCGCACGCCGCACCGTCACGGCCATGGGGGCGGGGGACGAAAACAAGGATGATTTTGAGTAAACGTGAAAACGTATCACACATCACGCCTTCACGCATCAGGAGTGACTAATGGCCGATTCCCGACAAATCCGTATAGAAGTGATTACCCGGTTGCTGGAAGATGAGGCTTATTTTGCTCGGTTTCTGGCTGACCCGGATGCCGCGTTAGCTGAGTACCCCGATCTGGACCCGCGTGACGGCCGTCTCATCAAACGAGAAGTGACAGACCGCGCCAGCCTGGAAAACCTGGCCCGCCGCTTCCAGGTCCCTATCCGCGGTATCTCTTCAAAAGATGTTCACGAAAGTCTCGTCCCCAACCGAGGCGACAAGATAAAAATGGAAGATGTTGGTCCGCAAGCAGACGAAGAACCGCCGCAGCGTATCGTCAGTACCGGCTTTACCGAAGAGGCTACACCCGATCAATCTCTCAGCCGCGACACCCCGCTGTTGCCCAACAAACCCTATTACTTTTGGCTGGAAGTGGGTGAACCGGTAGCCGGTTCCATCGAAGTTACCCCCACTGCCCTGCCAGACGAACTACCTCCAAAAGCACGCCTGCAAGTCGTTCTGTACGATTTCCAGGCCGGTATCGAGCAAAGCCGCCCCGATGCCATCGGCGAGATTGAAATTCAGGAAGACGGGACGGTAAAGGTCGTCAAACCTGTCGCCATCCCGGAGGGTCAGGCGGGCACAGAACTGGTTGCGTGCCGCCTTTTCTTCCCCTTGCGTACCTCGCCGCAAAACGGCCGTTACCAACTCCGCTGCAACATCTACTACCAACAAACCCTCCTGCAATCCCGCCTCATCACTTTTTACGTGCAGGAATGGCCGCGCCGGATGCCCAATGCCCTCATCTCTGAACTGGATTACGTACTGTCGCGGACGTTTAACGGCCGTACCCTCTCCGGTATGGGGCCAACCAAACTCAGCATCATGCTCAACGACAACGGCAACGGTACACACGGCTTCCGCTTCTTCGGCGAAAACCAATTCAAAAACGACGCCGAACTGAGCGAGGGCGAACTGACCAATCTCATCAAAATGGCCCGCGGCGCTTTACGCAAAGCCGCCTGGGGGGACGAACAACCCTACCAGCCCGGTAAAACCTACCGCTACAACAACAGGCCGAATATAGATCGTCTGCGGAGCGACTTGATCACCTTTGCCCGGCGTGGCTACAGCTTTTACACTGCTCTCATCAGCCGGCTGGCCGGTGATACCGATAAAGCGTGGGAACTAGCCGACCTGATGCTAAAACCAGGGCAGGTGCAGATCGCCAGCAAGCAGTCCGCCCGGCTGGTCATCCCCGCAGCCATGATGTACGACTATCCGCTGGATGACGGCCGTTCTAACTCGCAGTTGAGTCTATGCCCCACCTTCCAGAATGCCTGGGAAAACGGCGATCCGCTGGCCGAAACGGAATGCTTTCAGGGCAATTGCCCTACCTACGATCAGGATACCGTCATCTGCCCCAGCGGCTTTTGGGGTTTCCGCCACAGTCTGGGACTGCCCGTTTCCATTGACGAAGCCCCCGATGCTCCTTCAGAAATTCCAGTGGAAGGGGATGTGACCCTGGCTGTCAGCGTCTCCACCGACCCCGATCTGACCCTGCGGCCCGGCCACGAGCAGCATTTACAGGCGATGGGCTTTGAATGGGAATACGCCGATTCGCGGGATGGGTCGTTAGAAATGCTCAAGCAGACCGACCCGGAACTGGTCTACTTTTACTGTCACGGCGGCCTGCAAAATGATTTGCCTTATCTGAGTCTGGGGAAACCGGGCAGCGAGCGTTTTACCCCATCCAGTTTGTTTAACAAGCGGATTCGTTGGCGGAAGATACGGCCGTTAGTCTTCATCAACGGCTGCCACACTACCCAACTCACCCCGGAACGCGCCCTGGATTTGGTCACCGCCTTTGTGTCCACGTCCCACGCGGCCGGCGTCGTGGGCACAGAAATCAGCATCTTTGAGCCAATTGCCGTCACCTTTGCCGAAGAATGCTTCCGGCGCTTTCTGCTTGAGAAGGAAACGTTGGGAGACGCCATTCGCGGCGCGCGTCTGAAAATGCTGCAAGAGGGAAATCCGTTGGGGCTGGTCTACATTCCCTACGCCCTGCCCGGTTTGCATCTGGCGTGAACGTGATGCGTGAAAAAATCACGTATCACGCATCACGTCTTCACGTTTTTCCTTTTGCCAAAAACTCCCGGCCAACATCAACCCCAACCCCAGGTAAATCATCACGTCCGCCACATTAAAAATACCGGGGCGTAACGGCGTCTCGATGAAATCCAATACCTGCCCCACAAAAACACGATCCACCAGATTGCCCAGCGCCCCGCCAATCAAAATCGCTAATCCCAGCCGGGCCAGCCATTGCTCCCGCGGCAGCCGCGCCATATAAACTGCCATCCCCAACACCACAAATACCGTCAACCAACCCACAATGGGGCCAATACCCTGAAACAGCCCCAAAGCAATCCCCCGATTGTACATTTCCCGAATCGTCAACAGCGCGTGAACCTGCGTTGTACCATTTGCCGCCAAAAACTGCGCCGCCCACAATTTGGTTAAACGGTCAGCCATAAAGGCTAGGAAGATGAAGACGAGGGGGAGTATCATATTTACCGGCCCAAAAGGCCCAATGCCCGATCAATTAAACCGGGCGACTCCAAATTGAGTTCGGCTCGTACTTGGCTGATGGAGGGTTCTGTTAGCTGACGGCCGTCCGGGAAAACAAGCGTAAGCTAATTGAAGCCTCTTTGGCCTGAACTGTCTGTAGGCTCATCTACGCTCTCATCCGCTTCCGGTCCTGTAGCCGGCTGGTTGACAGCCGCCAAAAATGCCTTGTATTCCTCTTCCGTAACAAAATGTCCGCCCTCAATTTCCGCTGACGTCATCTGATAATTTCGATCCAGCTGCACCACAACCGGTATACGTCGAAAACATTTGCTGTCTACAATGGTCTTGTGCCAGACGTAGCCGCCATCTGCGTGCAACAAATCATGCTGCTTGTCCGCCCGCACGCGCACGGCCGCGCCGCAATTATCGCACTGCACGTAAAAATACAGCCCAGTCTTGTCCACATACTCTTTTTCCTGCTTCCCACCGCCAAACAATTTCTGCAAAAATCCCATCTTCCACCTCTTGACCATTTTCCAGGTTTGTCCGCAAAATATGCGCCATTTGCCCTGATTTTCAACGCTGATGAACACCAATCCCCGCAGATCAGGAAAAAATCAGCGTCCAAATCCTTTTGAGTGTAGTGTTACCGCCAAGTATACCATCAAATTTTTATCCAATCCCCAACCCGTGCTAAACTTGCCGCATGACCACCGTCACCAAATTCTGGCAGGCATTGGCGGAAGCCGCCGATCCCGCCGCTTACCGGCCCCAGCGCCACCCGGACGTGATTGCCGCCCGCCTGGAAACGGCCGCAGCCCCCTACTACGTCCTCAAACAGCCCCAAAGCAAAACCTACCTGCGCCTCAGCGAGGCCGACTACGCCATCTGGTGGCAGATGGACGGCCGTAAACGAGTCAAAGACCTCCTCTACTACAATCTTAAACGATACAACACCCTGCCCTTCCAGCACCTCAGCACCCTCATCGCCGAAATGCGCGCCGGGCAGTTCTTCCAGGACAGCCCCGTCAACGTTTACGACCAGATCGAAGAACAACTGGCCGTCCGCCAACCGGCCAGCCGCGGCCAAAAACTGCTCAAAGGCTTCCTCTACTCCGAATACGCCTTTACGGGACTGGATAAACCGTTTGGTAAATTGTATCGTGGGGTACGGCCGTTATTCCACCCCGTCGTCCAAACCATCCTCCTGGCCCTCATCCTCATTGGCGGGGGGCTGTTCCTTTGGCTGTTTCAGCAGGGAGCATACCCGCTTGTCAGCGGCGGCTGGGGCATCGTCACCTTCATTCTGGCTAACACCGTCGTCCTGGCTATCCACGAGACGGCGCATGGGCTGGCGACCAAACACATCGGCCGGGAACTGGATCGGGGCGGCTTTCTCATCTACATGGGGATGCCCGCCTTCTTCGTGGACACGCGGGACATCTGGCTCTCACCTCGCTGGCAGCGTATCTTCGTCACCTGGGCCGGGCCGCACTCCGGCCTGATTGTGGGCAGTCTGACCAGCTTTCTGCTCACGGCCGTCTACGCCCTCAACCCCGCCGCCACCAATACCCTCTGGGCCGGCTTCCTTTACCAGATCGCCTTCCTCGCCTTCCTCAGCGTCTTCATCAACCTCAACCCTCTGTTGGAACTGGATGGCTACTTCATCCTGATGGACTGGCTGGAAATGCCCGGCCTGCGCCCCCGCTCTTTCCAATTCTGGCGGCAGAAAGTGTGGCCGGCCTTCGTAGAAATCGTCAAACTCGGCAAGACCAAATTACAAAATTCTCTGCCGCGGATTTCGCGGATTAACGCAGATTCTTCTAAAAATCCCCCAAAATCCGCGAAATCCGCGGCAAAAAACCAAAATCTCCAAACCTTCTGGCGCAGCCTGGATCGCGCGGAACGCATCTTCGCTTTTTACAGCCTGCTCTCCTTTGTCTACTCTGTCGTCGCCCTCTGGCTGGCTTTGGCCTTCTGGCGGGCGCGCATTGTGCCTTTTGTAGATGGGTTGTGGCAGAGCGGGCTTTGGGGGCGGCTGGCGGTGTTGGCGCTCACGGCCGTCAGCCTCATCCCCCTCCTCTACTTCACCGCCGCCTATGGCTGGAACCGCCTCCAGGCCGGGCTGGAATGGCTGGCCCGCCGCGATTTGCTGCAACGGCCGTCCGTCCTGGCCGCTCTCGTCGCCCTGCCCGTCTTCATCCTTCTGCCCCTGTTCTGGTGGGGCGTTGGCCGCCTGCCCCTCGGCGACGTCTGGCAGACAATGATTACCCTCATCGTCTATTTGCTGGTCATCGTCGCCATCGGCGGCATCGCCCGCCAACTGGTCGGTTCCCGTTTCCAATGGGCCATCTGGTCGTTGGCCGCCGCGACGGCCGGGCTGCTGCTGGCCTGGCTGGGCCGGGAAGACGCCCTTTTCTTTGCCCTCGGTTTGCTGCTGGCGGCTGCGGCCGCATTTGCCGCCGGTCTCATCTCCTGGCTGACCCTGCACCCCCGCCTGACCTGGTGGGACTGGCTGCTGGCCGGCGTGTTCCTCTGGACAGGCATCATCCTGTTCCTGCTGCAAGTCATTTTAGCCGCGCCCGCCTGGCCCCTGCTCCTGACCCTGGTCATTTGGGCAACTTATCTGGGCCTGGCGCTGATGACCCCGCTGCTCCTGAACTTCCGCCACACCCGTTTTGCCCTGCCCTGGGCTATGCTCATCCCGGCCATTGCTTTTATTCCCTGGCTGTTTACTTTTCCGGGATGGGATACGGCCGTCATTCTCCTCTGGCTCTACGCCGTCACGCTCTACCTGCTCACCGGTGCGCTCACCCAATTCCGCCGTCAGGCTGCCGCCTCCGCTCTGGCCTCAGCTTTCAGCGAAAGGGAACGGCTGGTCAACGCCTTCAACCACTTTATGGACGCCTTTTTCGCCAGCTACGAAGCCGTTTTTGGCCGTCGTCGTCTGGACGCCATCCAGCGGGAGCTGGCCCGGCGCACCCCCATCCGCCCCGACGACCCCATCCTGACCGTAGCTGACCGCGCCCGGCAAGCCCTGCTCCTGGCCGTAGACCGTCTGGACGATCTGGCCGGCGTCCCCTTCACCCGGCAAGCGGGGCAGGCGGCTTATGACAGTCTGGCCTGGGTAGAGGCGGAAACGCTGGGCCGCTACGTTCTGGCGGAGATGGCCTGGGGAGCGCAGTTGGCCCAGGGCTTCATCGAAGGCCGCGACCGTCGCACCGAATTGGTACGGGAGGCGGACGTGTTTGCCGGGCTGGATCAGGCGGGGATTGAGTCGGTGACGGCCGTACTCCACCACAAAACGTACCGCAAAGGCCAAACCATCGCCCGCGCCGGGCAAAACGCCCATACTTTCTATCTGATTGACGCCGGGAAAGTGGCCGTCTACCATAACGGCGAGCCGGTGGCGACACTGCTTTCCGGCAGCTATTTTGGCGTGTCTGCCCTGGCCGCAGCAGGTAATTACCAGTTTGATTACCGGGCGCAAACGGCCGTAGCCCTCCTCACCCTGCGCCGCGAAGATTTTGACCCTCTGCTGCGGGCCGACACGACGCTGGCTTCCCAGGTGCAAACCGGGGCGCAATCCCGCGCCCTGCTCAAACAAATGCCCCTGTTCAGCGGCCTCAGCCCCCAGGAATTGGCCGCCCTGGACCGGCAAATGACCCGCCGCCGTGTTCCCGCCGGAGAAACCATCGTCCGGCCCGGCCAACCCCGCTCCCACCTGTTCATCGTCGCCGCTGGGTTGGTGGACGTGTTTGTCGAGGAACAGCCGCCCGTTTCTTTAACCGCAGAGGGCGCGGAGAGCGCAGAGAACCAGGAAAAAATCCAGAAAAATCCGCGCCATCCGCGGCAAAAAACCATCGGCCAACTGGGGCCGGGCGAACATTTTGGCGAATACGCTCTCTTTGCCGACAGGCCCTACCCGGCCGGTTTGCGCGCCGCCACTGACGCCCATCTGCTCCTACTGGACGAACCAAAATTTGACGAACTGGTGGCCCGGTACGGCCGTATGGCCCAATACGTCACCCAAATCGGCAGCAGCCGCCTGATGGAGATAGGCTAAACCGCAGATTCCTCCGTGTCTCTGGGCCTCTGTGGTCAAATCCCCTCATGAACGTCAACGAAAAAACCGACATCCGCCCCCTCGCCCCCGTCTGGCAGTGGCTGGCAGTCGCTGTTCTGGCCCAAATGGGCTGGGGCGCGTATCCTGTACTGCTACGTTATCTGCAAACGGTTAGCGGTATTCCCGGTCTGTCCCTGCTGGCAACGGGGAATTTTGTGGTTTTGCTCATTGCCGCCGTCGCCATTCTACCTCGCGTGGACAAATCCATCTTCCGCCTGCGTATTGTCTGGTTGTTTGGCTTGATGGTAGTGCTGCGCGGCGTGAGCAATATGCTGGCCACCCGCTTTACCCTGGCCATCTACGCTCAGATGATTTACCTGATGACCCCGTTCATCGTCGCTTTCCTCAGCCGCATTGTCCTGCACGAGCGGCTGCCCCGCCACACGATGAAGGCGTTGACCATTGCCCTGTTTGGCGCAGTGTTGATTACCAGCGTGAATTTGGGGGATACGGCCGTTACCCCCTCCGTCACCCGCAACGATTTCCTGGGGATGGGATTGGCCGTCGCCAGCAGCTTTTTCCTGGCCCTCTACATGATTATCACCCGCCGCGCTGCCAAAGACAAAGCCCCCGGCGAAGCCCTGCTTATCGTCCACTTGGTCTCCCTGTTCGTCTTCACCAGCCTCGCCAGCCTGGTTGTGGGCGAGGATTGGGGCCAGTGGCGCGGCCTCACCTTTACCGACTGGTTGATCTTTGCCCTGTTCAGCCTGGGGATATTGGCCGGAGCCAATCTGGGGCAGATTGGGGCCATCCAACGGCTGGGCGCACCTGTCGTCAGCAGCCTGATGGCCTTGCGTCTGGTCAGCGCCCTGGCCTTTGCCGCGCTGCTCCTGGGCGAGCGGCTCACCTCCCTCTGGCAGTTGTTGGGCGCAGTCATCATCATCGTCACCATCA
>JALUPA010000668.1 GCA_027054335.1 Ardenticatenaceae bacterium | reverse complement strand
AGACACCAACTCTGCCATCCAGGGAGTTGATTTCCTGCTTACTCACTATTGATAGTTCAGATGAGATTGGGGTCCCGTTACTGTCACTGAGGCCGGCAAAGTCGAAATCCGCGCTGCCGGGTCCGCCCAGGGCGATGTTGCTGCTTGCATTGATGCGGACGCTCACCAGTGCAAAGGGATCATCAAATGATTTCGCCAATATCTGCTGATCGATATCCTGTGATGCAGGCGCTTTCATCCGGGTGTCGGCAAAACCAGTAAAAATAACGCTGGCTCTCCTTATCGATTGGACTTGAGGTGAGCCGGTCATGGTCGGGGTAGTCGGTAGCGTGAAATTTCTGTCCCACGTGGGGCTGCTCATGGCCTCGACTGCCTTGATACCCGACCCTTGGCCGAGGCCGCCACCGCCCTGGCTGCCGCGCACAAAACTTTCCAGTCGCGCCGAATTCCCCAGGATTCCATTGTCATCGATGACAGAGCTGTTGTTATCTTCCGACACCAGGGTCTGGTAGAAAACCTCGTTGTCGGGGCTGATAACCTCCCTTACCAGAACAGATGCGCCGACAGAGACGTCTCTGACGATGTCTCTGCAAGTGTAGGCGGTTGCGTTGCCGAGACTGTCCAGATCAGGGCAGGGCACGGTTGGGATGTTGTTGGGGTCATTGAGGTCGTTGAGTACGATCCGGCCTGGATTGGCGGTGCCTACGGTGCTGTTGGGGCCTATCTGAAAGGCGGGCGCGCTTGCATGAGAGCCAGCGTGGGAGCCAATAGAGAAGGTCATCGTCAGACCTGTCGCCAAGATAAATGAGATAATATTTCTCTGAATCAATTTCGCCCCCGTTTATCAGTTTTTACCCGACAGTTGCATAAAATTGCGAGTGCCAACTGAGGATAACGCCTTGTTTCATGCGCTTGCCGCGTGTGGCGGCTCCAAGCGCTGTCGTCACCCCAGGTTTTATCTAGCAGCAGGCCACAGGAAGGGGCAAGATACAAGATACAAAAGGCTGCTTCCCTTGTATCTTGTACCTTGAGTCTTGTACCTTTCACAATCCCAGTACCCAATTTATGCAATGACTGGCTTAATACAGTCACTCGCGCGTATCGATGTTGCCGCATAACCGCTATGTCTTCATGTGACAAACACTATGGAGCAGAACCAGGGGCGTATGGCGTGTCCCAGTTCGGGGCAATGTTGTAATCCACGCCGGGGCTAACCTCATAAGCGAACTCAGGTCCTGGCAGAGGGGGCACGCCATCGAATGTGAAATTGGTTACTGCGGCATGTTTAAGCCATGCAACTTTGGAAGGATGACGCGATCCGTGCTTTGCTGAAACCAGGGTATGGTAGTGCACATAGCCGTTGGTGTAGTATTTCACAGCCTTGGCCTCAGTCCATGTATCGATAATCGCCTCCATTACCCACAGCAACTCACCATCACCAGCGTCTGATGACCACCACTGTGGCGCGCCGAACGGCCCGGTATTGTAGTGTTTGGCCAGATATTTATTACGCTTGATCTGTACCCACTCGTGGCCGGGAATATCCTGTTCGCCATTCGGCCCATCCGCGGCGCCTTCAAAGTAGTATTTTTCACCGTTTATTTTCAGCGTGATGCCGTGGACAAATTCTCTGTCCCAACGGTCAGACGCCGCAACGCTGACAGGAAATACAAAGCTTATGGCAAGAAAGGTTGTGGCGATAGCCGCAGATGAATATGTATTTCTTATTTGCATCGTTTTAATCTCCAATTGATTTGGGCCGCAGGTGCATAATCAGTAGAGCATTTCACCTGTATATGCCACAACTGTTCAGTTATACAGGGGGGGAAGGGCCGCGCAGTGGCAGCGATGCCCTGTTTCTTATTCCGCGGGCTCAAAAATAAATTTTCCACTATGCTTGAGGCGCGAGTGCTCTTTGATCTTCTCATAGACTTCTTCGCGATGAACCATAATGTCTTTAGGCGCCTGAATACCCAGCCGGATCTGAGAATTGTTTAGCGCGCAGATCGTTATTTTAATGTCGTCGTCGATGATTAATGATTCACCCACCTTGCGCGTAAGTACCAGCATGGCATCCCTCCGTTGGCTGTGAGTTGGATGTCAGAAAGCGGTCAATCGAAATCGATCATCCATATCAGGTCGAACTCTATGAAACTGCCTGGCGCGCCATTAAATTGGGACAGATTTACCGCGCCAGATTCGCGTACCCGCCCCTTGGCATGTTCAAAACGACCCGTGCCAGATACAATGTTGTTGTCGCTTCTGCCAGGAATAAAGCCGGTAAGATGCGTCATGCTTGTGGAGGCCTCAAGAAACGGCTGAACGCTGCCAATGACCTCCGTCGTCAAAGTGTGTTTTCCATGGTCGCGGTGAAACTGGAAATGGCTGCGGACGGTGGCAATAATGCCGTCGGGAAAATCAGGGTTCGCGCGAAAGTCGGTCAATGCATCCTTCAGTGTTCCTATGCGTTTGCCATTTTTTAAGTTATAGAGAGGTATATCAAAACATAGCGCGTCGGTTGTGCCGGTATTCGTCGGGGCGATCTCGCAGGCATACGCTTGTGCAAGTCCTTTTGCATTTAAAACAAGATTCTTGGCGCTATGCTTATGCCATCGGGAATTTGAGTCCATTGACAATGCAGGAGTAGACATTAGTATTAGCGGCAGCAGCGTGCATGTAATAACCATCCGCGCGGTTTTTATTCGATTTATGATTGCCATCACGGGCCTCCAGTATGTTGGCTGATTTGCTTTATCTGGCAGTCAATCACGCTGACTGGTTATTGTGAAGCTGTACAACTCTACAGGCGCGGCCGTTCTGATATTCCTTGGCTCAATATAGCTTTTTGACTTACAATGATTTTTTCTATTTCCCATGGATTCCCGCACTCGTTTGAAATACGTCAGTCATGAGCCTGGAACGTAGCATCAAGCTGGAAGCCGCGCTTAGCAAGCCCTCGCCTGAGGCTATCCATAAAGTTTGCTCAAAGTTATGCCGTCGCTTTGGTTTTACCCGTTTCCTCTATTTGTTAAAGCTCGATGAGCACCCGATTCCCCGCATCATGCTGATTCATGGCGGCTCCGAACAGGAGGGCGTAGTCAAAACAAGCAATGGCATGTTGCGGTTTAATGAAACGCGCCCCGAAATCCCCGATTTCTTAAGGTATGCATTGGGGCGAATGTCTGTTGATATAGATCGTGAAATTCATGATTTAATTCTTTCCCAATCTCCGATAAACTCAGTGCAAAGCTGTGTCAGTTTTCCTGTAAGTACGCGCGGCCACAAGCACTCCCTGCTCATCTTATTTTCCTCGGCTGAATGGGCCTCGGATCTTTCACGCTCTGATATCTCGGATGTTCAAAGCATGGTGCGCAGAATTCATGATGCCGCATCTCAACTCATCAGCAACAGAAAGCCAGAAGGCAGGCCTCAGCTAAGTCCTCGCGAGGTGGAGTGCCTAAAATGGGTCGCGGCAGGTAAAACCAATTGGGAAATTGCTGCCATATTAGGGGTTAGCCGGAGGACTGTTGTATTCCATCTTCAGAACGTATCTCGAAAGCTCGATACGTCTAATCGACAACACAGCGTTTCCAAGGCTATATCAGCAGGGTTAATCGACCCGGGTTAATATGGTGGAGTAATGAGAAAAAATATTTCATGTCATTGTTCATTTGGATGCGACACCAAGCAATGCCCCTGCCTTAAGGCCGGGCGGGCTTGCAATGACGGTTGTGGCTGCCATGATTGCAATAATCCGCTCAATAACGCCCATATTGACCAGATTTCACAATGTGCGGTTTATAATATTGAAAAGTTCAAGTGCCTGACAAAAAAGGAACTGGAACAGGAGATGGAGCTGCCATGTGGCTGCGAATCATTGCCGATGAAAATGCTGCTTGGTTCTTATAAGTGTGAACAATGTAATAAGGTTTATCATTACTCTTTTTGTTTCAATTCGATCATAGAGGAAGGCCTGGCATGGAACTGTGAATTTTGCGGCGGTTGTTAAGGGCTGTGGAATGGCGCTGAGTAAAGCATGTATTCAGTTGAGGTGACCTTGGAATCAAAGTCGATATCGGCCGGCGCCGGGATAATCAAAGACGGATTTAAGAAGCCCAGGCTGAAATACATCTTCCTGATGGCGTCAAAATTAACTGTGGGCCTTATCTGTGGCGTTTGATAAATCTCTTTGGTGTATGGCCATAAATGGTGAAAATCCTGTAATCGTTTTTTGCAGCAACGTAAACAAGGATAATAGACAATATCAAACCGCACTAATGTGGCGAACAAGCGTAGATCCGCCTCGCAGAGTTCCGGGCCTGACAAATAGCGTTGAGTGGAGAGGTGCTGGTCCAGATTTTCCAAGGCATCGTAGAGTTGGCTCAGCATTTTGTCGTAAATTTCCTGGGTGGGGGAGAAACCGACTTTGTAGACGGCATTATTAATTTCATCCTGGATGTAATCGTTTAAGCCATCGATTTCCTTGGCGCGCTTTTGGGGATAAAGGTCTACCGCGCGATCATGATTCAAATATGCGATATTATATGCATTAAGCATGCGTAGAATATCGGCGGATTCATTGTTGGCAATGCATTGTTCCATGCGATCCCAAATAAAAGGCACACTGATTCGCCCGGTAAATTCAGCGTCGTTGGCAAGATACATCTGATAGACGTATTCATGCCCGTCAAGCGGCGACACTAAGCGCCACCCGTCTTTTGAAATCACTTCATCAACGTATGAAATTTCCAGGGTATGTTCTAAGCCCAACAGCGAGCGCGCCATTGTAACCCGGTGGCTCCAGGGGTCCCCTTTCCCCGCCACCAGTACGTAACGGTCCAGCCCTTCCTCGGTGAAAACCTGATCCCTGAATGTCCTGGATCTGAACTGGAATGTTTCGCTATGGCTACGCGCCTCTTCCCAGCTATGGTAGAGCTGGCCTTGAATCAGGATCGTTACCACGGTCTGGCGAATGCGCTCATGTTCAAAGTATTTTCTGACGCGCCCAGTTCGCGCTGCAACAGCCGAATATGCCGGATAGCTTTCTTCTTCATCCAAGCCATGTTCCTCTCGGGCTTCCAGGAATGAACCCCGGCCTTCAGGCCGTAGTTCAGACATTCGTCCGGGCTCAGCACCGGGGAATAAGAGGGAAGATAGAATATCTCGATCTGCCCCCTCCTTTCCACTTTCATCGTACCCTGAACAAGCTTGAATCGCGCCTTATCCGGCTCTGGAGCTGACATTGCCGATCTTCCAATCCCATGAGATAGATTCACGCCCGCTCCGCTTAAGCACTTCATAGGGTAGAGGTTTACGAACTCTGATTGAGCCAGGCCAGGTCGCGGTCGTCGCCGTTCCCCACCAGAAGATCCAGATCGCCATCACCGTCCACGTCACCTAGGACAACAGCCCGGGTATCGCTTGCTCCCACCGCTTGACCGCTGTCGGTAAAACTGCCCATGCCATCGTTCAGCCACACACTGTTGGTGTAAAAATTGCCCTCTATCAGGTCCAGGTCACCGTCACCATCCACGTCACCCAGGGCAATGGCCTGGGTGGATGCCGAGCCCAAGGCCTGACCGCTATCGATGAAGGTGCCCATGCCGTCGTTCAGCCGCACACTGTTGGCGCCTTTATTGCCCGTTACCAGGTCCAGGTCACCGTCACCATCCACGTCGCCAAGGGCAACGGCCAGGGTAACGCTTGCTCCCACCAGCTGGCCGCTGTCGGCAAAGATACCCATGCCATCGTTCAACCACACTCTGTTGGTGCCTTCAATGCCCTCTATCAGGTCCAGGTCGCCGTCACCATCTACATCCCCGAGGGAGACAGCCTGGGTGAATGTCGAGCCCAAGGCCTGACCGCTGTCGGTGAAATTACCGGCGCCATCGTTGAACCAAACGGTATTGGGCTGATTGTAATTGCCCATTACCAGGTCCAGGTCGCTGTCACCGTCCACATCGCCCAGGGCAATGGACTCTGTTACGTCTGTGGCCAGGGTTTGGCCATTATCGGCAAAGATGCCATTGCCGTCGTTGAGCCACACTGAGTTGCCTACCAGATCCAAATCACCGTCACCGTCCACATCACCCAATGCGATGGCATAGGCGTTAGCCGTTCCCAGCAATTGGCCGCTGTCGGTGAAACCGCCAGCACCATCATTGAGCCACACTGTGTTGGGGCCGGCATTACCTGTCACCCAGTCCAGATCACCGTCCCCGTCCACGTCTCCCAAACCAGCCGTCTGGATTGCCTCACCCAACCACTTGCCGTTATCGGAGAAATTGCCCGCGCCATCGTTGAGCCACACCCTGTTGGGTTGGTCTTCGTTGCCCGTCACCAAATCCAAATCGCTGTCCCCGTCTATGTCCCCCAAGGCAATGGTCAGAGTATTATTGTTGCCCAGAGTCTGGCCACTGTCGCCAAATTGGCCCGCGCCGTCGTTGAGCCATACCTGGTTGTCCTGGTCGAAGTAATTCCCAATCACCATGTCCAAATCATTATCGCCGTCCACATCGCCTAGAGCGATGAACCGGGTCAAGCCGCTGCCCAGGACCTGGCCGCTGTCGGAGAAATTGCCCGCGCCGTCGTTGAGCCATACCGTGTTGCCGATATACTTGCCTACCACCATGTCCAGATCATTGTCTCCGTCCACATCACCCAGCGCGATGGAGCGCGTAGCGCCCGTGTCCAGCGTCTGGCCACTGTCGGTGAAACTGCCGGCGCCATCGTTGAACCAGATGGTGCTGGGCTGACTGAGATTACCCGCCATCAGGTCCAGATCACCGTCACCGTCCATGTCCCCCAGGGCAATGGTCTGGGTTGCGCCCGTTCCCAGTGTCTGACCGCTGTCGGAGAAATTGCCAGCGCCATCGTTGAACCAGACGGTATTGGCCTGAATGTTGCCCATCACCAGATCCAGATCGCCGTCACCGTCCACATCCCCCAGGGCCATGGCCTGGGGATTTCCCCCTCCCAGTGCCTGGCCACTGTCAGTGAAATTGCCGTCGCCGTCGTTGATCCACACACTGCTGCTGCCGATGTTTCCCGCCACCAGGTCCAGATCACCGTCACCATCCACGTCCCCTAAAATAATGACTTGGGTATTGCCCTGTCCGAGCCCCTGGCCGCTGTCAGTGAAACCGCCACTGCCGTCGTTGTACCACACGCCATTCGGCCCGGGCTGCCCCGTTACCAGGTCCAGATCACCATCACCGTCCACGTCTCCCAGGACTACCTCCACCCCGGGCAGCGATCCCAGCCGCTGTCCAGTGTCCGCAAATATCGCCACAACCGGCGCATCTCCCGGACCACTGTTACCACCGCCGCCACAAGCGACAAGAGTCAAGGAAAGCACGATCAAGCCCACCTTGTGGCCAATCAGGGGGAACGGGGTGATCATGGCTTGGCCTCCTTTTTTCTACTGGTGAATTGGCTGGTTTTCAGCCGCATTCATTGCACATGAGGCAAGATATACGGATTTTTAATATATAAATCAAATAAGTTTTCCTCTCGCAAATCAGAGGTTCCTTTACATGTCCATCCACCACGATACCGTGGAAGGACTGAATAACAACCTGAATCCGCGGGTTGATAGCACCGCATGGCTGTCCTGCCTATGTCGAAGATCGTGCATACATCCGCGTGATGAACCATAATAGAAGAAACGGAATCACATACAGAAAGGCAAACTTAGCGGAGAAGGTTTGCAACCTCATTTCTGATGACACGAAAATTGATGGAGAATTTCCCGATAAATTTCTGGCAATTGCCGCCGGGTTAATAATGCCATGCACAAAGACGTCAAATTCTCCGTTGCGTTCCGGATTTTCCGCCTGCGATCGTGGTTGTGAGGCGCGAAGTGTGAAGGCAAAGGACTGGCGCCCCGCGGCGCCATTGGAGCATCTGCGCCTGCGGGCCGACGTGTTGGGGCGCATCCGGCAGTTTTTTCATGAGCGCGGTGTGCTGGAGGTGGAGACGCCCCTGCTGTCACGGCATGCCAGCACTGAGCCTCACCTGGACAGCCTGACGACGCGCTATACCGGCCCGGGGTTTGCCGATGGCGTGATGCTGCACCTGCAGACTTCGCCCGAGTATGCCATGAAGCGCCTGCTGGCCGCGGGCAGTGG
>JALUPA010000667.1 GCA_027054335.1 Ardenticatenaceae bacterium | reverse complement strand
GGGCAGGGGCGATGGGGGGCTGTTCCGGTAATTCGTCCAGGGTGTGGGTGGTATCGGATACGGCCGTAGGGTCATAAGCCACCTGTTTAATCAGTTTATCCCGTTCCGTGGCGGTGCGCTGCACCTGCTGACGCATAAAGCTGGCCGCTCGTTTCACCACCTGTCCCGCCGGACTGTACTCGCCGGGCGGGGATGCGGGGTCTAGTTGGTAAAGCGGGTAGCCGCTCTTCCAGGCATAGGCAGCAATAGACAGAGAATGCCAGGGGATGGAAGTTGGGAGATTGGGAGATTGGAGATTGGAGATTGCGGCGGCTAATCCTTGCACTTCTTCATTTTTAGCCAGTTCGCTGCTGTTGAGTAAGTCGTAGAGGGCCAGGCGCACGGCCGTATCATTTGCCATCAGCCGGGCGAAATCATTTAACGTCGGATCATCAATGGTTTTGGTGGCCCGCAGCAAAGCCTTTGCCCGCGATTCGGTGAAATCCGGCGCCGGTTCCTCACTCTGATTTAAGTCAGCTACCAACCAATCCCGCAGCCGTTGGCCGAAAACAGCCAGATGCGCATCATCTAATTTTGTCTGTAACATTTCCAATGCCAGGTCCCCCATAAGAACCTCTTCCTTTCAGGTGACAGGCACTTTCAAAGTGCCTGTCACCTTTTTACTAACCAGGAATCCAGATTTTTTTGGCTTTGATTATTTCCGCCTGGGGCGGCAGAGGCAGTTTTTCCGATGATTTGGTAAAGAAAGCCAGCCCTTTATACCCAAACAGATATTGATAATTTTTATTGATCGTACCGCCGGTAGCCGTAACCACCAAAGGCGCTTCCACTTTGTCCAGCAAACTCAAAAACTCCGGTGGCTCCATGTTCACAATCGCGCCGGAGGCTTTGATGGCTTGGGTGATTTCAGCCGATATTGCTGCGCTGCTGGCTGCAGCGCCACCTGCGTATGCCATATTACACCTCCCAATTACCTCAATTACCTAATTACCAGTTACCCAATCACTAAATTGCTACACTCACTTCCAATTTATGCAGCCCTTCCCAGACCCGCATCAACTCTTCCATGTCGGAAACCGATTCCAGGTCAACTTCCATCGCTTCCCGCAGTTCCGGGTCTTGCAGGTTGCGGTCGTGCTGCTTGAGCATCGGTTTGACGATGTGGTTGTTGTAATCCCGTTCTGCTTTGGTGGCTTCCAGCCAGAAGAGGCGACGCAGGCGGGGCAGCAAGTCGTCGTCGCTGAACAGGTCGTTGATGATGTCACCAAAGACGCGGTTGACTTTGACGGAGAGATTGTCCAGCATGTCGGCGTAGCTCATTTCCAGTTCGGCCGCTTCCTGTTTTTCCTCGCCCAGGAAGCTGATGTCGAAATCAGGCTCCGTTTGGGGCGCGGGTTCGTCCAGAATGTTGATCTGGACTTCGGCTTCGGGCGCGGCTTCTGTTTCGGCTACGGTCGTTTGGCTGTTATTGGCCGGTTGGGGCGCGGCAGCGGCCATTTCCTCGCGCACCGCTTCCACACCATACAGGGCTGCGTCCAGCAGCCGCTCATTCGTGTTCAGCGCCAGTTCCCGTTCCGCCTGCTCCAGCCGGTAGTTGACCGACCGTTCCGGTTTCATCAACTCGTACATGGTGGCCTGGCGGCAGACCGAGCGGTAGTTGCGGTCTACCCGGTTGGTCAGGGCGTCAAACGCTTCGCGCAAATCCCCATTTTCCAGCGATTCACCGGGGATGCTGTAGCGGTAGTCACGGCCGTAACTGGCCCGTTCCAGCCGCGTATAAATCTCGTGCGCTTCCAGCGTGCGCCGCAGTTCATCCGTCACCACGTTCGCCGCCTGAGGCATAAATTGGGAAACGGCATCCTGCATGGTCAATTCTACCTGGAACAGGATGCGCTTGATGGGAATTTCGATACCGCTGCTGCCCCAGATAAGATTGTCATAGGTCACGTCCCGGTCATCCCAGTATTCCGTGCCATAGCTTTCCAGCAGCGTGTCAATTTCCCGCTGCACCGCGTCCTGCACCATGCTTTTGATGCCGTTAAGTGTGGGGCGCAGCATGCCGCGGAAGCGGGCGTCGCTGTTGGTGTGGGCGCTCATGTCCAGCAGGGCGTTGTGGTAAGCGCGGGGTAGTTCCTTTTGCAGCCGGATAAGCAGATTCTCATACCGTCGCTCCTGCAATTGTTCCCAGCTATTGGCAAAAGGGGGATGGACGCCGCGGGCAGCCAATTGCTTCTCATAGTAAAAACGGAGTGATTGCAGAGCGTTACGGATGCGGGTAGCCGCTTCCCGCAACTGGCTGCGTACCCGTTCCGTCTGGATAAATTCAATGAGACTGTCGCGCAGCAGCGGAATCTCACTCAACTTGAGGAGCGCTTCTTTGGTGTCCGGGGCCAGCGGATCGTCTGCGTTAACCGGTCCCAGTTGATCGTCGAATACTTTGAGAATGCGTTCCGTCTCGCTGGCAAATTCGGCCGGCGCTTCATCCGGGTCTTCCACGTACAGAGCGGAGGGGGACATGACCAGGAAATACGGCCGGTTATTGCCCCGGTCGCGGTATCGTTCCCAATAATTGGGAGCGATGTAGCGGGTCACTTCCTTGATTTCCAGTTCCGCTTCCGGCAGGCCGGAGTTGAGCCGGTCAAACGCCTGGCGCACGTTGCCGCCGTTGACTGCCAGGAAAATTTTGGAAGCGGCTTCGTCCAGGTCGGCCCCGGTCAGCCCGGTCAGCCGGTTTTCCTTGATCCAGTTGACGGCCGAGAGAGATTTCATCTCGTCCACGCGCTGCCGCCCGGCGTCTGTCACCAGGACGATCATGGCGTCTTCTTTTTTCATCTCTTCCAGGGTGATGGCCTCGTGCAGCTTCATGCCCGCGCCCAAACCGGGCACGTCCACAATGCGCAGGTAGCCGTTCATGAGCAGATTGGGCATGTCCGGCCGGGGATGAATGCGGAAGGTAGCCGATTTGATAAGGCGGATTTGCCGTTGTTCACTGCCCTTGAAGCCGTCTTCCCGCAGATGGCGCAGAGAATCCTCGTTGTCCAGGATGAGACTTTGCGGGGCCGGGGGGCCGTCTTTGTATAAATCCTGGTTGTGTTCGTAGGAATTGGCGCAGTCAATCAGGATTTCCAGGTATTCGTCCCGCTCGGTTTTGGCCGCCCCTTTGTTTTCTTCCATGATGGCGGCGATGGTTTCGCGGGCTTGTTCCCGCTCGGCGTCGTTGGTGATGTCAAACCCTTCAATCTGGGCCAGTTGGCAGAGGCGGCGCACCCGTTGGGCAAACTCTTCTTTGGTCCAGTAGGTGAGGACGAGGGATTCGGCTTCGCCTTCGTCAGCCTGTTCAATGTAGACGATGGTGCCGGTGACGGCCGTCACCGCCCCCGTCGGCAGCAAATTACGCCCCAACAAGGCATTGATAAGCGTGCTTTTACCCACGCCTGTGCCGCCAAAAAAGACCAGCGTATAGGTGCGCTGCTCCAGAATCTTCTGAGCGATGTCAATACTTTGCTGCGCCTGGGGCACGGCGCGGATGAGGTAATCGCGGGTCTGGTCAATTGTTTTTTGCAGTTCAACCCATTGTTCTAACTGTTCCGGGTTGATGTGGGGCAGAATTTCTAATGATTGGCGCATTTCTGCATATTTGTCAGTTTTCTTCTTGGAACTCATAATTTGCTTTCCTTCCTTGGCTTCCTTATTTAACCGCGGAGACGCAGAGGATGCGGAGTTTTTGCTTATTTTCTCTTTGCGTTCTTGGCGTCTTTGCGGTTTTGCTTTTTTATCATTTTACACCATGAGGCAACCCGCCTGAGTTGCGTGTCGCTATTCTATACGGGATGGGTGGGTAAAGGTTGCAAATCTGAGGCGCAGCTTATTTTGTGGCGATTATGTCAAATAAGGGGTTGATTTAAGAGAAACTCTATGTTACTATGCCCATATTATGACGCAGCGCGTCAGGAGGTGAGTTATGGTTCAAGATAGATGGCTCACAACATTTCAGGCAAGAAATGGCGCCCCCCTGCGGGTGCGACATTTGGCATATGATGATGCGCCATATCTGGTGGATTTGTTTGAACATATGGGGCCGGACAGCCGCTACCAGCGCTTTTTGCAATCGCTGGATAATCCCAGCCCCGCACGGGTGTGGCAGGAGGCGGAACGAATTGCTCAGGCAGCACGGCCGTATAACGCCGGGCTGATTGCTTTTGCCGATTTACCGGGGGAACCCAACGCCCCGGTAGCCGTGGCCCGTTACATGCAGGTGGAACCGGGTGTGGCTGAAGTGGCTATGTCTGTGCGGGATGACATGCAGGGGCAGGGCGTAGGCTCGTACCTGTTCCGCCTGCTGGTGGAAGAAGCGCGGGAAAATGGTATGCGCAAGCTGGTGGGCACAGTACAAAACAACAACAAGGCGATGTGGATTGTCTTTGACCGCATCCCTTACCCCCTGACCCGCCATCTGACAGGTACAGAATCGGAAGTGGCGATTGATTTGACAACGCGAAAAAGATAAGATCATATCTGTGGTGGTAAGGGAGACAGGCCATTTAGCGCATGTTTTGCGTGGAACTTTTGCTTACACTTGAATTTCAACAACTCGCCGCTTGGTGGGAATAAGCCTCTGATTGGTCTGCCGGATGTTTTCTGGCAGAGTCAGAGGCTTTTTATTGTTCCTGCCGGCGTCATTTCTGTTCCTTGTAGGGGCAGAGGTGACAAATATGAGAGGGAAATCAGTTAAAGGCGTCTCCCGTAATCCTGCTTACCATCAAGGTGAGTAAATTTCCCGTAAAATGGTGTTAGCCTCCCGGAAAGTGGAGCGATTGCTAAAAATTGTTAACGACAGGAGAGAGTGTATGCGGCAAAAAAGACGATTATTGGGATTTGTTGGTGTGGTGTTGACGGCCGTTTTTTTATTGACGGCTTGTGGAAATGCGGGGAGAGAGGATACGGCCGACCTCCCCCAAATACCCGCCGCCGAACAAAATGAAAATATTGCCGACCTTCAGGCCAACGTCAGCCAGGCCGCCGGTAACTTGCCTGCTGATTTTCCCATCATTATTTACCAGGGCGTTGGTTTACAGGAAGGAGACGAAGTTATGTTCTCCGAATTATTGGCCGACGGTAAGCCGGTTGTCCTCAACTTTTGGGCCGGGTTATGCCCGCCGTGCCGGGTAGAGATGCCCGATTTACAAGCGGTGAATGACGCTTACCAGGATGAGATATTGCTGTTTGGCCTGGATGTGGGGCCTTTTACCGGATTGGGGTCTAATGAAGACGGCCGTAAACTCCTCCAAGACTTGGCTATCACCTACCCCGCCGGAACCACCGCTGACCCCAACGTCGTGCGTGAATACGGTATTCTGGGAATGCCCACCACCTACTTCATCACCCCTGACGGCCAAATCCACGATACCTGGACGGGCTTGCTGACCGAAGAAAAATTAACCGAACTGGTAGAAGAATTGCTGGCGGCGTCTAATTCGTAAGATAATGCATTTGCGGCCTGTCTAACGAGCAGTTAAGCGCGACGTGTAAACGGAGAATATGATGAACAAAACAACTTCCCAAAGCAACGCCGGAGACAAGGCTTCCCGTTACCAAATGGGCCGGGGCAGCCAATGGAAACTGGCTGCTTCCTTTGTCATTCCCGTGGTAATCGTGGTAGTCATCCTGGCTTTGCTTCTGGGCGTGCGGGATGGCGCAGAGACGGCTATGGCTAATTTGGCAACCTTGCTCCCTGTCGGGTACGCCTTTGGGGCCGGGATGGTCGCCAGCGTCAATCCCTGCGGCTTCTTTCTCCTGCCTTCCTACATTTCCTATAATCTGGGTACGGAAGAAGAAGGCTTTTACGATGCTTCTCCGGTAAGTCGTTTGATGAAAGCCCTGATGCTGGGGGCCATCGCTACAGCCGGATTTATCGTCGTTTTTGCTGTGGCCGGTAGTCTCATTTCGGCTGGGGGGCAGTGGCTGGTGCGGGTATTCCCTTACGCCGGCGTCGCTATTGGCGGTGTGATGGTATTGTTGGGGTTATACCTGCTCATTACTCGACGCACCTTGGGTATCATGGCTGCCAGCCGGGTCACAGTCAGCCGGGAACGTAATTTGCGCAATATCTTTATGTTTGGTATTGCTTACGCCATCGGTTCCTTAAGCTGTACCTTGCCTATTTTTCTGGTTGTGGTTGGCGGTTCGCTGGCCAGTCAGGGACTGGTGGCCTCCTTTAGCCAGTTTGTCAGCTATGCTTTGGGGATGGGTGCGATTCTGGTCGCCGTGACCATCGGCAGCGCCATGTTTCAGGGATCGGTTGCCAAATCTTTGCGCCAGCTTATGCCTTACGTGCATCGCATCAGCGCCTTGTTCCTCGTCGCCGCCGGGGCCTATTTGATTTATTATTGGATATTCTTCGCCGGGCTGACATTTTAGAAAACTGACATTCACACAGCTTATTTATGGGGCATGGTTCATTTTGGGCAAAAGTATCTTTACAAATTGTAGAACGATTTTGCAAATCGTTCTCTGGGCGATTTTGCAAAATCGCCCTACAAAGTGTTAAGCTGGTTTTCCGGGTTTTTGAACCAGGCCATTTATGGCTGTAGGGCGAATTGGTAAATGAGCCAATCGTTCTACAGAAAAAACCAATTCGCTCCTTCCCAAATTCGTTGCTAAAATGCGGGCATGAGCGAATGGCAAAACGTAATCGGGCACGATTGGGCTGTGGAAATGCTGGCGGGGGGAATCGCGCACGGCCGCATCGGGCACGCCTATCTCATCACCGGGCCGGATCATCTGGGCAAGACGACGTTGGCCCGCACTTTTGCCCAGGCATTAAATTGTGAATCGGAGGGAGAACGGCCGTGCGGCCGTTGCCGCCCTTGCCTGTTGATTGCCGCTGACCGCCACCCGGACGTGCAACTGCTGGGACCGGACGTGAGTGGACGGGGCAAACTGACGCTCAAGATTGACGCCATCCGGGAGTTGCAGCGGCATTTGAACTTGTCGGCGCACGAAGCCCGGTACAAGGTTGCCATTCTCAAGCGGTTTGACGCGGCCACCACCGGGGCGGCGAACGCTTTTTTGAAGACGCTGGAGGAACCGCCAGAAAATGTAGTCTTGCTCCTGACGGCAAATGACGCGGATACACTACTGCCTACCATTTCTTCCCGCTGCCGCACAGTGAATTTACGGCCGTTGCCCCCCGACCTCATCGAACAAAGTTTGACCACCCGTTGGCATGTGGCTGAAGACCAGGCTCATCTGTTGGCGTATTTGGCAGACGGCCGTATCGGCTGGGCGGTATTGGCGGCGGAAGACAAAACCATTCTGCAAATCCGCGCCGCCAATCTGCAATACCTGCACGACGCCCTGGCCGGAACTCGCGTCAGCCGTTTCCAGTTAGCCGACGAACTGGCCCGCAAACCGGAAAATCTGCCAGAGATACTGCAAACCTGGCTCAGTTGGTGGCGGGACGCGAATCTGCTGGCGCGGCAAAACGGCGTTTCTGACGCCTTGACCAACATTGACGAACGCGCTCTCCTGGAAGAAACTGCCCGCACTACGGATGAAGAAACCGCTCTGACTTCTCTCAAACAAACCGATTTGGCCCTCTGGCAGTTAGAACGGAATGCCAATACCCGGCTGGTGATTGAGAATTTGCTGTTGACGTATCCTTACGTGCTGCGTGATGCGTGACAGGAGAAAATTACGTATCACGTATCACGGGCAAAACTCCGTGAAATCCCGAAGACCCTATAAAACAGCTTGAGCCAGCGCTTCCAGCCCGTCCAAATTATCCAAATCCAGCCATTGCAGCATGATGCGCTGCACCCCCGCTTCGGCCCAACTGCCCAGCTGATCCACAATCTGGCTGGCCGTGCCTACGGCAAGGCCGCGTTGGTGCGCTTCTTCCAGGGTGAGATGGCGGGCGTCCAGTTTGGTCTGTACTTCTGCGTCGGTTTGACCGAACCAGCAGCCGGCCATGAGGGAACGGCGCACGTCTTGAGGGTTACGGCCGTATTCCCCCAACAACTCATCCAACATCTCACACCGCTCCGCAAAAACAACGGGGGGAATGTAAACGCCGTTCCACTCGTCGGCGTAGCGGGCAGCCAGGGGGAGGGTGCGTTTGGGGCCGTTGCCGCCAATCAGGAG
>JALUPA010000666.1 GCA_027054335.1 Ardenticatenaceae bacterium | reverse complement strand
GTTTGTCGCACTGCCAAGAATCGTTTGATAGAGGATGATGGCGACCAATTTGCCCTTGATGAAATTCATTTGCAACCAGGTGACTGTCTTTCCTTGCCGGATGTCAAGGTCACTCAAGACGAATATGGTCCGGTTCATGTTGTGGCTTTGTGGCAATACATTTGGATAATTTATTTGGGGGTGGTAGCCAAGCAAGACCGATGGGTTGCTATCATTCACCAAACTGATCGTTGTGATTTGAGCCTGTTTCAACTGGGTCTCGATTTGTTGGAACATTTTCTTAATGAATCCTTGTCTATTCCGGTGGCTTTTCATGTGCCCAGCGGTTCACATTAAAAGTGTCCGGTAGTGAATATGGATACAGGGGACGCGGCGCAAGCAATTGCCTGGTACCGTCAGGCGCTGGACATAGATGTGACCCTGGAAAATCGTCTGGGCGAACTCGTCACCTGGTACAACCTGGGAGAGGCTTACGAAAAGTTGGGGGAATACGAAATCGCCTTGCAGTTTTACAACGAATCATTGTCCCTGGCGCGGGAAACAGGGGATAAGCTGGGGCAGGGGGAAGCGTTATGGCGCAGCGCCCGCCTTTTGTTCCCGGCAGACCAGGCAAAAGCGGTAAAACGCGCCCGGCAAGCGCTGGGCATTTTTACGGAAATTGGCGACTCCAGAGTAACCCAAATCAGGAAATGGCTGTCCCGCCCAAACCGGCGCCGTTTCTCAGAAAACGACCCACCCAATTCGTTATTTAGCGCTGCGTCATAGCGGGATAAACTGCAAATGGCTGGCGGTAATCGCTTAAAAACTCACGGCGCAATACGGCCGTCTACCAACCGCGCCATTTCCAGCGCCATCTCCCGGTCCGCCGCGCGCATAAACGACATCATCACAAAAAAGCGTTCCCCCTTCCGCCACATCACCGCCTGCCCTGCGCCGTCATCAATCACGTAAGCCTCATCCCCCAGGTTTGGCACCGCTTCTGTAATCACGGCCGCATCCACCGGATTAGCCATTGTGCTTAACTGCTTGCTGGCTGTGCCATCGTGCGCCCAGATGCCGATGGAAAGAGCCGTGCTGCCGTCCTCGTCCAACCAGCCGCAGCCGCTGCCCGTTTCGTCCAGATATTCCGAACCGACAGTTACGGCCGTGTCCAGCCCCAGCACCACGCCAAACTCCTCCGGCTGCACCAGATCACAAGCTACCGGAATTCCTCCCACCGTTCTTACCTCCACCACCCGGACGTTCTCCCGTTGGCCGCCGCAAGCTGCCAAAACAAACAAAAGTATTCCTGACAAAAAAACAACGCAACGCGCCTTCATAAACAAAACCTCTCCTTCAAAAATAGAGCGCCAGCAGCTTACTGGCAGCGGGCCGGCTGGCAGCCGGCGCTCCATCTGGAAATGAAATGCGGATTAACACAATCCACCAGCCCCTAGCCACCAGCCCCTGGCCACCAGCTACCCCCTGCCGCTCACCTCCTCCCCAAAGCCCAGCAGCGCCTGCACCCGTCCGTCATCCGGCGCCTCGGCGTAGACGCGCAAGACCGGTTCCGTGCCAGACGGCCGTATCAACAGCCAGCTCCCATCCGCCAGATAATACTTCACCCCGTCCACCGTCTGCACATCCTCCACAGACACCCCGGCAATCTCCGCCGGCGCATTCTCCAATAACTGCCGCACCATTTCCCGCTTTTCCACCGGGCGGGCCAGCGGCATATCCGTGCGGGCGTATTGGGCCGGGCCGTACTGCGCCAGCAAATCCGTCACCAGTTCATGCAGCGGCGCTTTCGCCTCCGCCATCACCTCCAGCAGCAGCAGCCCCATCAGGATGCCGTCCCCCTCCGGGATGTGCCCCTGGATGCTCATGCCGCCTGACTCCTCGCCCCCCATCACCACCCCATTGGCAATCATCAAATCGGCAATGTGGTTAAAGCCCACCGGCGTTTCCACCAGTTCCAGGCCGTGCCGTGCCGCGATGCGGTCCACCATGCGCGTGGTAGATACCGTACGCACCACCTTGCCCCGCAGTTCCCGCTTTTCCAGCAGGTAGCGCAGCACCAGGGCAAAAATGCGGTGCGGGTCTACAAAATTTCCCTGCGCGTCCACCGCGCCGATGCGGTCAGCGTCCCCGTCCGTTGCCAGCCCCACATCCCAATGCCCCGCCTGGATGGTGGAGATGAGCAGCCCCAAATGTTGGGCAATCGGTTCGGGATGGATGCCGCCAAAACCGGGATTCATCTCGTGCCGGATGTTGAGGACGTGGCTGCGCCCCCGCGCCAGCATCTCGCCAAACACGCCCCGGCCGGAGCCATACATGCCATCCGCCACCAGTCGCAGCTCCCCGGCCGAAATACAGTCCAGATCAACCAGGGTGCTGAGATGTTCGTAGTAGGCCCAGGACGGATCAAATTTGTGGATGCGATCCTGTCGCACCGCTTCCTGAAAATCCATCAGGTTGGGGCCGTGCGCCCGCGCCAGATTGCGCTCCAGAAGCTGCTCGACGCGCTGGTGCTGCGCCGGGCTGGCCGCGCCGCCAAAACCGGCCTTGAGTTTGA
>JALUPA010000665.1 GCA_027054335.1 Ardenticatenaceae bacterium | reverse complement strand
TCCTTCGCAACATCTGCCTCTTCTTCCCCGACGATTCCCCGGCCCGTGCAGCCAGAAACAGCGCACTGGTTCCCATTCGCCTGCCAGCAGTGGGCGTGATGTCTCTCCCCGCATTCCAGGCAGATAACAATTTCATCATTGGGGGCAAAGGGGTGTTCGCAAAAAGGGCACTCTTCCCCCAGAAAAGGGGAATACTTATCAATAACGATGACCCTCATCCGATTTTGATTTGATCCAGCAGCCATTGGAACAGCCGTTGCAGTAAGCCGGGCCGACGCATCTGTTCTACCTGGCGGCGTTGTTCATGCTTAAGACGTTTGGTAGTGCGCTGGCGGCGGGGAGAACGGCCGTTAGCCCCCGGCTTCAGGTCGGAATGCTTAATCGTAATGATCGGGTCCGTGCGCATCCCGTACACGTAAAACGACTCGCTGGCGCAGCCCAATACAGCGCATTTACCACCGCCCTGCACCCAGCACACCTTATGATACAGAGTGCCGCAATCGGTGCAGACAACCGGCTGCAAATCTGGTTCCGTGGCAAACTTTTCTACCGGATTGGCGCAGATCGGACAATGCAAGCTAAGTTGATTAGCTTCCTTGATGTCGTCCTCCGTAATGGAGATGGGCGGTAATTCCTGCTCGTCGGTCATAACTGGCTCAATTATACAACAAAAGTAATTGGGTAATTGGGTAACTGAGTAAATTACCCAATTACCCAGTTACCCAATTACCAAATTACCATGACCCCGCCGCCCAGGACGGCCAGGGAAAATCATACCGGCTGACGTGGGATTTCTGCCGGTCCCAGGTGAAAAAGCCGCTGGTGCGGGCACGGGGATCGAGGACGTAGGCCACGTGCCAGATTTGGGTGAAAAAGTTCTGATGGATGAATAAATCCATACCGGACAGAAAAATGCCAAAACCGGGATGGGTATGATACCAGCCCACGATGACGGCCGTATCATCCGGATATTTTTCCCGCAGGCGATCATTCATATAACGCCAGCTTTCCGGCGTGTAGGTCACGCTGGCCCCGTTCATCACCGTGTATTTGGCGATGAGCGTGTCGAAAATGTGGACGACGTAACGGCCGTCCGGCTGCTTTTCCGGCCGTTCCCCAATGAGGACGCCGGCTACTTCCCGGTTGAGGCTGCTCAGGGCGTGGGCCTGGGCGGCGCGCAAAGCCGGTTCGTCAATCAAAATATCCACCGCCGACCAGGCCGGCGCGCCGATGGGCTGCTTTTCGCCCGCCACCCGCACCCGCGCCTGACTGGGAGCAATGACCGTTTCCGTTTCCTCTGCGCCCTCTTCCGGTGCTTCCCGTTCTTCATGCACCGGCTGCGCCTCGGCCACGATGATGTTGACCGGATCGGATTCTGCGCCGGATACGGCCGTATCTGCAACTGCTTCCGGCGTGTCTGAACCGGCAACGGCCGTATCCGTATCCTCGGCCGCGTCCTCATCTTCGACGGCTATCAGGACAACTTGCGCTCCCCAATCCCAATCCTGGTTGGGCGGGATGGGATCGCCGTCACCATCTATCACGTCCAGTTTGACGGCGACAGATTCATCGGCCACCAGTTCTGTCAACCTGATTTGTTGGTAAGTTTGCCAAACTTCCGCTTCCAACTCAGCGGCGTATTGCTGTAAGTCTGCCAGCGTACATTCCGGCAGCGGTTTAACCTCCCCGTCCACCGGAATAGCGTCTTTCGGCGTCAAGGCCACATGAGCGGTCACAGCCTGTTCCATATCCGGCAAAGACAGGCTGACGACAGCGATGAATTGAGGGGTGTCGGTTTTGTTCATTTTGTCAGAGTAATTGGGTAATTGGTAACTGGTAATTACCCAATTACTAATTACTATTTCGTCAATTCCAGGGTGATCTGGCAGGGTGCTGAATTTTGCAGCCGAATGTTGTTGCGGTCTACGGCCGTAAGTCGCACTTCATATTGTCCGGGCGGGGCTTCCCGTGTGTCCCAGGCGCCCAGTTGGCCCAGTTTCGTGTCGCGGCGTTGCGTATCACTTAACTGCCATTCTGTCTGGCCCAAAAAGCGGGTTTCCAGCAGATAACGAGCAGCGTCCGGGAATACGGCCGTGCCCACGAAAGCTACCTCGCTCCCCACCGGAAAACGATAGCCGGATACCGGCGTCAGAATGCGTAAACGCGGGTCCGGGCAGGCAGCGGCATTCAAATCCGTCTCTTGTGCCAGGGTGAGCAGCACACTTTCCATCTGGTTCGCTCGCCGTGTCTGGGGAATAGCCCAGCCAAACAACAGAATCAGACTCAACAGAAGGCCAATCACCCCGGCCGCCAGCGCCGCCTGCATTTTGGTCGGCAGATAATCCTGCCAGTCTGCCGGCTCGCGGAAGGCGGGATGAACGTGTCCATCGGCCGCCTGGGCCGCGTAAAACGCTTCCGTTTCCGCTTCGCGCCATACTTCCGTCTTGACCACACGCCAGGGAATCACCGATTGGGCCTGCTGATCAGTCAGTTCATAAAATCCGGCCAGCGGCGCCAGTTCGCCATCTACCCAGCCGAAGTAACACGCTTCACTGT
>JALUPA010000664.1 GCA_027054335.1 Ardenticatenaceae bacterium | reverse complement strand
GCCGGCTGGTTTTGTTTGAGCGCGGACAATTTGTTGACCAGTTGGTAAGCGGTGGTGGACTGGTTCCAATTAGCCATCATGGGGCGATTGTACGGGTCGCCGCCGCCGTTGGTGTCGTCGTGCAGATATTGCTCTGTACCGTAATAAACACAGGGTGTGCCCCGAACCGTCATCAAGAATGCCAGGGCCAGGTGAAGCTGCCCTGCATCGTTGTTGATACTCAGGAAGCGAGGCATGTCGTGGTTGTCAATGAACGTGACCAGGTTTTCCTTGTATTTGTAATCAGCGCCGGTCTTGGTGATAGCGTCATCGAGCGTTTGCATGGATTGACCGTAGCCGAAAGAATCCCGGATGGCGCGGTTTAGATAGAAGTCCAGGACGGCCGTGCCGCTCTCATCGGCAAAACGGACATTATCATCGTAAAGGGGGTCGTTGTAACCGCCCAGGTACCATTCGCCAAAAATGTACATCCCCTTCCCTTGCAGGATGTTGTCATTGTAGGCGCGCTGCCAGCCAAACGTCATATGCTTCACCGCATCCATGCGAATGCCGTCCACGTCTTTGGCCAGCCACAAATCCAGCGCGTCTCCCAGATATTGGTTAACAAAGGGATTAGTCTGCTCAAAATCGGCCAGGTCTGCCAGATTTTTGTACTGCGTTTCGTACCGGTCATCCCAATTGGTAATGCCCCCATTGTGATGGAAATAGCCGTTCGGGTCGTTGCTGTAACTGGCGACAAAATTACCGGCGTCGTACAGGGCGCCATCTTCGGCAAAGCTGGCGTTGTTCACGTCGGCCGGGCTGGTGTGGTTAGGCGCCCAGTCAATGACCACCTTGATGCCGTTGGCGTGAGCGGCGCTGATCAGGTTGTTGAAATCGGTCCAGGAGCCAAAATGTTCTTCCGGCGTTTTGAAATCCCGCGCCCAATAACCGTGATACCCGGCATTGGGTACGCCATTGTAGACGGCGGCCGTATTGATGTTGTCCACCGGCGGAGAAATCCAAACGGCCGTCACCCCCATATCGCGTAAATAACTCATTTTGGCCTGAATGCCGGCCCAATCCCCACCCCAGTACAACTTCCAGTTAGACTGACTGCTGTCGTACAGCCCGGCGCTTTGCACGGGATTGTTGTTTGTCGTGTCGCCGTCATAAAAACGGTCGGTGACAATCTGGTAGCAAACGTCTCCCTTGTAGGAAGCATCGCTATCTACGGATGCGGCCGTCGTGGCGGTCGGCGTCCCGGCAAAAATTATCCCGACGCTCAGGAACAGAATGGCTAATACAAGGCTTGCTTTGAGTTTCATCAAAACCTCCGTTGTCTCATCAAGGCGCAGCGCCCGGAATGAGCGTGAGACAATGCGCTTGACGCGACGCTATATATTTGGAAAACATCTTATAGAAAAAAGGAGCGCGGGATCACGCTCCGGCTGTCTGGTTTTGCAGTTCCTGACGCAGGCCGTCAATCAATTTGGTCAGCAGCGTTGTGAGGTGTTCCTGTTCCGCCGGCGTTAACGTGTCCATGCGCTGTTGCGTATACGCGGCGTGGGCCTGGGCTACTTCCCGGTACAATTGCTGTCCGGCGGGCGTCAGTTTTAAGTCAATAACGCGGCGGTCTTGCTCATTGCGCTGCCGGGAGATTAGCCCCTTGCGTTCCAGGATAGCGGCAACGCGGGTGATATTGCTGGGGTCGCAAAGCATGTTGCCGCTCAGTTGGGTCATGTTCTGGGAGGATTCGTGCAGCCAAAAAAGAGCGTAAAATTGCGCCTGGGTTAAATCGTATTGACTCAGGAAGGTATTGTCGCCATCGTCGAGGAGTAGATAAGCTGTTTTAATACGCTCGTAGCTTTCCCACATGAACTTTTTCCCAAAATACTTGATGCGTCAACTATCTTGCTGATAGGATAATTGAGATTGGGGAAAAAGTCAATGAGGGAAGCAAAATAACGTTCACAGACAGGGCTATCTGTGAACGCTATTTTAGAATAACGGGGCGTTTCCGGCCGTTTTAATTAATTGTACTCTCCCTCATAAGGGATGGGTTGGCTCAAAGGGATGCCCCAATAGGGATTGTATTGCAATTCGGAAAAAACGAACCACGACGTAGCGCCTACGTGGAGACGATTGAAGTAATACCAGGGGTCGCCGGTAGGTAAGTTGAAACCAGTTGAGACCTGCTCCGGGCTGGTCGCCACAATGCCCAGCCCATTATTGCGCGTAGCCGAGGTTTGCGCCTGACGCAATTCATCCCGGAATTTGATGGCGTTGTTATAAGACCAGGTTTGTGTAGCGCCGGAACTCAAATAGTATTGCGCCCAAAGCGCCGTGACCATCTGGGCGGTACCTTCCCACCAAACGCCATCCTGATCGGTGTTGAAGTCGAAACCTTCAAACAGAACGCCGCTGCTGGAGTCGGTGGCGTAATGATTGTTGCGCGCGTAGGTCAGGCCACGGCCGTACTTGCTCACTTCGCCTAAAGCCAGAAATCCCCAGGTATTCACGTCCAAAGGTAATTCGTCTGTGTTAATCGTTACGCCATCTGCTTTGGTACCGGTGTAGAAAACCCCTTCTGTGTCGTCCCACATAGCGGCCACGAAATTCTTGGCGTGCATGGCCCGCTGCCGCCAGGTGGTATCACCGGTCGCCTCGTACAGTTTCATAAAGGCAACGTACACGTCAATGTTATGCTCTGTGGATTTATAAGTGAGAATGGTGGGATTCGGTTCCCAGCCCTGGATACCGGCCGTATAACCGCCAGGCCCCGTCGTGCTGTAGGTATTGGCGTAAATCCAGTTCCCCATAGCCAAAGCCGCGTCCAGGTATTGGCTGCCGCCATATTGCTGGTAATAGTTCATCAGAGCCAGCATGGCCCAGCCCATGTTCCCTGGCCCTGCCCCATTGCCATATAAATCATAATTGTGCCGGGCGGTATTGCCTGTATTGCCGTAGGTTGTGCCTGTTTGCAGGTTGTCCGCGTAATAGGTGTTGCGGATACGGCCGTCTACAATCTCATCCTGCTCAGAAGCCCAAACCAGACTGTCCGCCAGCAATTTAGCCCGGCCCGCATCATTCGGATCGCCAGAAGAGAGGAAAGCCAGCAAGGCCAGCGCGTTATCATAAGTATGGCCGATCAGCATGGCGTGCGAATCTACCGGGAAGTCCGGTTGGGGGAAACTGCCCCCTGGCGGGTTGGCCGCATTTTCGTAGCGAATGTCGTCCAGGTAGAACGTTGCCCCGTTGGGGTTATCAGCCTGAGTGGCAACCCAGGCAAAGCCGCCGTTAATAAGCGACATATCGGCCCCTGCCAGATCAATGGTGTACTTTTGCCAGCCGGAACCAAGCGTCAAAACGCCGCTTCTCTGAGCCGGTTGCAGTGAATCGTTATAGTTACCGGTGATGCCGCCGGCCAGAAATTCAACCTTTTCGCCCCCCACGTCCCCTCTGGCCCAAAATGTCAGCCGGGCGGCGCCGCTTAAATCATACCCGCCGGTCCGGTCGCCCCAATTATAGGCCGGCGCCTGCCAATAAACGCCGGACCAGCCCTGCCCCTGGCTGGCGGCGGCTGAGTACGTCACTTGATAAGCTGTCGGCCAACTGCGCGGATTAGACGTGTCGGCGCTGTTGACGGCAATGTCTCCATAATCGCCCATCCAGCCGGTATCGTAATAACCGTTCCGGCCTGACGAGGCGAAGAAACAGTTATAAAGCGAACCATCATTCAGATAGACGTACAGGTATTTGTAATTGTCCATCGGGCGAGGCGGGGTGTAATCTGTCAGATTGACGTAGCTTTCCAAAAAGCGCAATTTATTCTCATGCCCTTCAAATTGGATGTCATCCAGATAGATGGCGGCCCCGTTGGGATTCTGGGCCTGGCTGGTTACCCAGACAAATCCGCCGATAACGTAGGACAAATCTTTGCCTGTGAGATCAATTGCGTATTGCTGCCAGTCTGAACTGAGGGTTATCTCCCCTGTAGATACGGCCGGTTGGAGAGAGTCGCCATAAGCGCCGCCAATACCGCCTACTTTGAACTCCGCTTTTTCACCACCGTTAGCGCCCCGCGCCCAAAACGTGAGACGGGTAACGCCGGTCAGGTCGAACCCCACGTTGGGGATGTACCCCCAATTGTTGCCTGGATGCTGCCAGTAAATACCGGCCCAACCTTGCCCGCCATGAGGCGTATAGGTTATACGAATCGAGTTGCCTCCCCGATAAAAGGTGGCTGTTTCCCCATCGTCAAAGCTGACATCGCCAACGTCGCCCATCCAACCGGTGGGATCAAAATGGTTGGAGACGCTGTATTTATCGGCATAAATGCCAAAGGTTGTGTATTGATCCATGACCTGCTGCAAGTGGGTCAAAGCGTTGGCGGCTTGCGGGGATGGGGCAGATTGCCCGGCGGTCTGTTGAAACGATAGTATCAGGCCCACGGTAGTTGCTCCCATCAGAAAAAGGGCCAGTTTCAAGTAACGCTTGCCAAAAATTGTGAACGCCATCATTAAATACTCCTTTTCGTTAATGACTTTACCGAAAAAACCGCAGAGGACGCGGAGAGCGCAGAGAATTATCAGAGAAAATCCTGATAAATCCGCGTAATCCGCGGCTTTTTTCGGAAGACTCGTTAATATATCAACCGGAAACGTGCCGGAACGCGGGGTTGCTGTGGGATTGTTTTGTTTTTATATGGCCTCACCCCCTTCATTTGTGGTTAGCCCATAACCGTACGGGAATAACGGGCTGTCTTCCGGGGGGCAGGCGGGTATCTGGTTCATGCTGCGGGGCCAGGTGAAAGGCAGCTTGCCGCTAAAAGGGTAATCGCCAAAAAGGACGTCGCTGATGCCCTGCCCCTCGCTGCCCGGCAGCCAGGCGGCAATGAAAGCGTCGCAATGAGGCAGACAATCGGTGATGATGAGCGGCCGTCCTGAATAGAGAATGACGATAAGCTGTTGGCAGTGAGAACGCACCCGCTCGATAAGAGCAATGTCACTGGCGGGCAGGGTCAGGTCGGCCCGGTCGCCGGCGCCTTCGGCGTAGGGTGGCTCGCTCAGGACGACGATACCCGCGTCGGCAGTCAGGTGGGCGGGGAAACGGCCGTCTGGTTGGTAATATACGGCCGTTTCCGCCGCCACCATATCCCTGACCCCGGCCAGGAACGTGGTACCCGGCGTAACTGGCCCGCTCTGGCCCTGCCACTCAATTGTCCAGCCGCCGCATTGCAAACCCACGTCGTCGGCTGCCGCCCCGGACACCAGGAGACGCGGCGTCTGCCGGGACAGCGGCAGCGCGCCCTCATTTTTCAGCAGAACGAGGGACCGGCGCACCGCTTCGCGGGCCGCCTGGCGGTGCGCCTGGCTGCCAACCTGCGGCAAAAGGGATTCGTCCCCAAATGGGTGTTCAAACAATCCCATTTCCTGCTTGACCGTTAAAATACGGCGCGCGGCGTCTTCAATTCGGGTTGGGGATACGTCTCCTTTTTCCACTGCCTGAGTCAGGGTGGAAATAAAGCGGCGATAATCAAAAGGAACCATGATCATGTCCAGACCGGCGTTGACGGCCGTTACCACACAGGTGTAAAAGTCGGGATCAAGCTGGTCAATAGCCATCCAATCCGAAATCAGAAAACCGGTAAAGCCCATCTCCCCCTTGAGAACGTCCGTTAACAAATATTTGTGAGCGTGCAATTTCAGACCGCCCCAACTGCTAAAAGAAACCATGATGCTGCGCACGCCGGCCTCAATTGCAGCCCGGTAAGGCGGCAGGTGTATGGCCCGCAGCATCGTTTCATCGCCGGTCATTTCTCCCTGATCAATCTGGTATTGGCTGCCGGCGCGCTGCCAGTTATCCTGAATCCACTCATATTGCCCGGCGCTGCCCCACACCGTCCCTCCGTCTCCCACGTAATGCTTGGCGCAAGCCAGCACCGCTTGGCGGCGGCCATTGCCAGCCTCTTGCAAGCCGCGAATGGCCGCCGCGCCCATTTGCGCTACCAAGCCGGTTTGTTCACCAAAGCCTTCGTAGGCGCGTCCCCAGCGGATGTCTTGCGGCACGGCCACGCAGGGGGCAAAATTCCAGTGGACGTGGGTGGCCAGCAGTTCAACGGCCGTTATCCGGCCAATCCGCTCTACCAATTCCGGGTCACGAGTGGCCCCCAGCCCCGCATTGTGTGGGAAGATCGTCGCCCCTACCACGTTGTTATGGCCGTGTACCGCGTCTGTGCCGTAAAGCAGCGGGATGCCCAATCGGGAGCGCAAAGCCGCTTCCTGATAGCGGCGCGTCATCCTGGCCCACGTTTCCGGCGTGTTGGGCGTGGGATTGCCGCCGCCGCCGCTCAACACAGAACCGATGCCATACGCAGCCACCGCTTCCGGCGTGATGCTGTTTTTTTCTACCTGCGTCATCTGGCCGATTTTTTCGGCCAGTGTCATTTGCGACAGCAGAGCTGTCACGCGCTCTGCGGGAGGCGTGTGGCGTTTATACAAAGAGGCGCTTTGATAACCAGTCATATATTTTCCTTTCAGGCGACAGTCGCTTTTCAAAGTGACTGTTGTCTGATACCTGCGTTTATTTATCAACACCGGTGAACACAATCCCTTGCAGAAAAACACGTTGGGCAAAAAAGAAAACAAGCAGCGGAATCACGGCCGAGATGAGAGACGCCGCCTGGATTAGATTGGTTTGCTGGGAATACAGGTTATTAAACGCCGTCAGGCCCACGGTGATCGGAAACTTGTCGGGGTTGCCGGCCAGGTAAATCAGCGGCTCAAAGAAATGATTCCAGGCAAAAAAGAAGTGGAACATGGCTGCGGCCGTCAGCGCCGGGACAGATTGGGGCAAAATAATCTGAAAAAACACTCGCAGCGGGCCGGCGCCGTCAATCGTGGCCGCTTCATCCAGTTCGCGGGGAATGCTCATAAAAAACTGGCGCAGCAGGAAAATATTGTAGCCATTGGAGAAAAAAGCGGGCACAATAAGAGGCAGCCACGTTCCCACCCAGCCAATACGATTGAAGATGGCATACATGGGGATAAGCGTCACGGCGCCCGGCAGGATAATCGTGGCCATCACAATCATAAAAAGAGCGTTCTTTTTGGGGATGGGGAAACGGGCAAAGCCGTAAGCGACCAATGCGCCGGCCCCCACCACCCCAATCGTGCTGAGGATGGCGTACATCAAGGTATTAGCCAGCAAGCGGACGAAATTAATCGTTTGCCACGCTTCCGGGTAATTGCCCCACTGAGCGTCGAATTTCCAATTGCGTTCCAATGTGCGCCAGCGGCCTTCCCAGCGAATCAGTCCCGCTTCCGGGTTTTGGGGATCAATAAACTCGGCGTATTCCCGGCGTTTAACTGCCAGCCCCCAATTGTATTCCCGGCCGCCATCCCGGCAGTCAGGCACGGTTAACGCTTCCGGATCATACCCCCAGGGAATGGGATTGCCGTCCGCATCACATTCTACTACCCGGTAAATTTTGTATTCTTCACCGTCATAGGTAAAAGTTTCTTCTGAGGCCGGCCACCAGGGCGCACCCGAATTGGTGATCTGATTATCCGTTTTCAACGAGGTGACAATGCCGTAAACCAGGGGCATCAGGAAGAAAAACAAAACAATTAGCGTCAGGCCGGTGAGCAGGACGGTATTGATGGCCTCGCGGGCTTTTTGGGAAAGGCGCGGGCGCGCAACGTTTTGCCGGACGGCCATTATGACTCCTCTGCCGCGTAGTGGACCCAGTAGCGGGCTGTGCCGAACAAAATGATGGTGAGGCCCAGCGCCACCAAGAAGATGAGCCAGGCAATGGTGGCCCCGTACCCCATGTTGAAAAAGGAAAAGGATTGCTTGTAAAACCAGACGGCAATGAAACGGGTCGCTCCTTGCGGTGACCCATCTCCCCCGTTAAGAACAAACGGTACCAGAAAGTATTGCATCAAAACGATAACGCCGATGATGAGATTGTAGAAAATGACGGGAGAAATCATGGGCAGGGTGATGTGAACCAGCTTTTGCAGGAAGTTGGCGCCGTCAATGTCGGCCGCTTCATACAGTTCGGTAGGCACGCCTTGCAACCCGGCCAACATGATGATCATGGCGTTGCCCACGCTCCACAAGCCCATCAGGGTGTAGGTGTAGTAAATAAGCTGCGGGTCTTGCAGCCAGCGGATGCCTTCGACGCCAATCGCCTTGATGCCCAG
>JALUPA010000663.1 GCA_027054335.1 Ardenticatenaceae bacterium | reverse complement strand
GGATGAAGAAACGGGGTGCGACGGCCATGTAATAAACCCGGTTAGCCGGCCCCTGTTCCAGTTGGGTCAAATACGGCCCCAAGTTGGCAAAATCCGCCGGCACATCCAGATTGCCCTGAAAATAATGAATGTTGTCACAAAATGTGCCCCATTTCGCCTCATCGTAGGCGTCGGGGGCATAGGCCATCATCCCCTCATACAACACCTGGCGAAAATGGTCATCATCCCACGGCCGTCGAGCAAACCCCACAATGATAAACGACTCCGGCATCCGCCCTTTAATGTACGAATTAAACAACGCCGGAATCAACTTCCGCCGCGTCAAATCTCCTGATGCGCCGAAAATAACGATGGTGGTTGGTTTTGCCATCTTCCTGCTCCTTCGCGTAGGGCGATTTGGCAAATCGCCTTACCAAATTAAACGTTATACGTCCCCGACGTCACATCTCCACCTTCGCCTGTCCAGTCGGTGTGGAAGAATTGGCCGCGGGGGCGGTCGGTGCGCTCGTAAGTGTGCGCGCCGAAGTAGTCGCGCTGGGCCTGGATGAGATTGGCCGGGAGACGGCCGTGACGATACCCATCAAAAAAGGCCAACGCGCTGGACATCGCCGGTAAAGGCACGCCCCATTCGGCCGCCCGCGCCACGATACGCCGCCAGGCCGCCTGCCCCTGCACCACTGCCTCCCGGAAATAGGGGTCAAACAGCAAATTGGTCAAATCGGGGTTCTGGTCATAAGCGGCCTTGATATTTTCTAGGAAAGCGGCGCGAATAATGCAGCCTTCCCGCCAGATCAGGGCAATACCGCCGTAATTCAGGTTCCAGCCCTGTTCCTCGGCCGCCGCTCGGAACAACATGTAGCCTTGCGTGTAAGAAATAATCTTGGCCGCATAGAGGGCGTCTTCCAGATCAGCAATAAAGGCGTCCCGGTCGCCGGTAAACCGGGCCTCCGGGCCGGGCAGGATCGCTTCCGCCGCCACCCGCTCATCCTTCAGAGCGGACAAGGCGCGGGCAAACACGGCCTCGGCGATGAGGGTGAGCGGCGTGCCAAAATCGAGCGCCGCCTGGACAGTCCATTTACCCGTCCCTTTCTGGCCCGCTTTGTCCAGAATTTTGTTGACCAGGGGACGGCCGTCTTCATCTTTATACGCTAAAATACCACTGGTGATCTCAATCAGGTAAGAGTCCAGCTTACCCTCATTCCAGCGGGCAAACACCTGGCTCATCTCGTCCGGCGTCAGCCCCAAAGCCGTTTGCATCAGGTTGTACGCCTCGGCAATCAGTTCCATGTCACCGTACTCGATGCCGTTATGCACCATCTTGACGAAATGCCCGGCTCCGTCTTCCCCCACCCAATCGGCACAGGGCGTCCCGTCAGCCACTTTAGCGGCGATGGCCTGGAAAATTTCCTTGACGTGGGGCCACGCTGCCGGCGACCCACCGGGCATGAGGGAGGGGCCGTACCGCGCTCCCTCTTCCCCACCGGAAACGCCCATACCGACGTAGAGCAGCCCTTTGGACTCCACGTACTCGGTGCGGCGGATGGTGTCAGGATAATGAGAATTACCGCCGTCAATGATGATGTCGCCCGGCTCCAGCAAGGGTAACAAGGAATCAATGACCATATCTACTGGCTTACCGGCTTTGATCATCAGCATGACGCGGCGCGGCCGTTTCAGGTTTTTCACCAGGTCGGGCAGGGTGTGCGCGGGGATGATGTTGCTACGGCCGTGCGCCGGCCCCGCCATAAATTCATCCGTTACCGAGGTCGTGCGATTGTAAACAGCCACCGTGTAGCCGTGATCGCTCATGTTCAAGACTAGATTCTGGCCCATCACCGCCAGACCAATCAGGCCAATGTCTGCTTCAGGGGTTTCTTCCGTCATGTTCACTCCTTTTGGTTCAGGTTGCAAGCTGCAAGCGGCAGGCGGCAGGTTTTACTGCATTGCCACCTTATAGATGTTTTGTGCGGGGGAAACTTTACCTTGTTGGCTCTACCAAATCAGATCAACAGAATAATTAACAAATGCGGCATCTTTGCTAATGAGAGGTAACTCTTTCGTTATTGCCTGAGCAATCAACAATCGATCGAACGGGTCTCGATGATGAAAAGGTAAATCGATCAGATAATTCAATGCTTCCAAATCGATTGGCACAATTTCGATCTCATTCAGAACCAATTGCGCTGGAATCAGTTCCTCAAACGGTTTTCCTAAAGTCAGTTTCTTGAGGCTTACCTTAAGAGCTATTTCCCACAAGCTGACCGTACTCAAGAATAATTCATTATCCATGTCAGCAATCAACTGACGCGCCACAGGGGATAAACGTCTGTCACCGCCAATAAACCACAGAAAAGCGTGCGTATCCAGCAAAAACTGCACTTACATATACTCCAGAAAATCTTCAAGCGGCTCGTCAAAATCGTCTGCCATGTGGATTAGCCCTTTTGCGCTGCCAAACTGGCGCTGGCGTTTAGAACTGAAAGCAGGCGAAAGTTTGACAAATGGGCGTTTGTTTTTAGAAATAACCACTTCTTCACCGCTGGCAGCCAATTCAACCAATTCC
>JALUPA010000662.1 GCA_027054335.1 Ardenticatenaceae bacterium | reverse complement strand
CCTTTGACAGTTTTCAGTTTTCAGTTTTCAGTTTACTCGGTAGTCAGGCTGGCTCATCCGGGAGGGAGAGCATACCTGTATCCCGTGAGCGGCGGTTGGCAGTTTGCCGAATTTCCTCGTGGCTGGCGGGCGATTCAGCCATCCAGCGGCGGAAAGTGTCCCGGTCGAAGGAAACCACTTTGACCGGCGTCAAGGCTCTGACAGTAGCGATACGAGTACTGCCATCTAACAGGCCAATCTCGCCAAAATAGTCGCCGCTGGTCAGATGGGCCAGGATGTACTCACAGCCGTCATCTCCCGTATGGCTGACGGTGACAAACCCTTCCAGGATAATGTAAAATTTATCGGCCTCATCTCCCTGGTAGATAATGATTTCCTGGGGAGCGTATTGTTCGGCTGTTTGTACGGCCGTCACGCCCTCCTCTTCCGTCAGTTCCCAGGGCAAAGCTTCCTCAATCAACTCCAGCGCATCATCCGGCGGCAGCCGCTGCGCCACCAGCGTGTTAATCTCATCCGCCACCAAAGGAGAACTGTCTACCCAATGGCGGAACGTCCAGTAATCCATAGCCATCAACGACACATTAGTGATGGCCCGCACCGTAGCCATGCGGCGGCTGCCCAGCGACAAACCCACCTCACCAAAATAGTCACCGGGACCAAGCACATTCAACACTTTCTCCAATCGGCCGGGCGGCTGGTCTACCACCTCCACTTCCCCACTCAAGATGATATAGAATTTATCCGGGGTATCCCCCTGCTGAATAATGTCTGTGCCTGCCGTAAACTGCTCCGGGCCAAATTTTGGTTTGTCTTTGTACATGGTAATTGGGTAATTTGTAATTGGGTAACTGGGCAACTGGATAATCACCCAATTGCTCAGTTACTCAATAATTCACTAATCTCCTGCCACACCCGCAATAATTCCGCCACACTCCACGCCTGGGCTATGCAGCCGCGCGGGGTGAAGGGGGGATCGCCGTCAAAAATCTCGCTGATGCTGCCCATGCCGTGCCCGGCCAGATGTTGCAGCAACGGCCGTATATAAGTCAAAGCCTGTTCCGGGTCATTGTACACCCGCAGATGGGCGCTGACAAAGGGGCCAATCAGCCAGCCCCAAACTGTGCCCTGGTGATACGCCCCATCCCGCTGGTACCGGTCACCGCCGTAATGGCCGACGTAGGCGGCATCATCCGGGGACAGGCTGCGCAGGCCGTGCGGCGTGAGCAGGTGGCGGCTGCACGCATCCACCACGGAACGCTGCTGGACGGCCGTCAGAGGACTGTAGGGCAGGGAGACGGCCAATAGCTGGTTGGGGCGCAGGCTGCCGTCAGGCCCGTCGAGGCCGTCCAGCACGTCGTAACAGTAGCCCATCTCCTCGTACCAGAAACGGCCGTAGCCCGCCCGCGCCATCTCCGCCAACGCCGCAAAGTCCGCCCCGTCTTCCCCCAAATGCGCGGCAAAGTCCGCCATGATGCGCAGCGCATTATACCAGAGGGCGTTAATCTCCACCGGCTTGCCGATGCGGGACGTGACCACCCAATCATCCACTTTGGCATCCATCCAGGTAAGCTGCACGCCCGGTTCTCCGGCAAACAGCAGACCGTCCGTCTCATCCATGTGAATGTTGTAGCGTGTGCCGCGCACGTGCCATTTAACAATATCCTGCAAGATGGGGAACAAATCGCGCAGCAGGGCGTCATCGCCGGTAACAGCGTGGTAAGCGCGTAACGCCTGGAAATACCAGAGGGTGGCGTCTACGGTATTGTATTCGGGCCGCTCGCCCGCATCGGGGAAACGGTTGGGGATCATGCCCTGGTCTACAAATTGGGCGTAGGTGCGCAGGATGCCGGCCGCCACGTCCGGCCGCCCCGTTGTCAGCGTCAGGCCGGGCAGGGCAATCATGGTGTCCCGGCCCCAATCGCTGAACCAGTGATACCCGGCAATGAGGGAACGGCCGTCAGGGTCAGAAGCTGTCGGCCGCCGCACTACAAATTGATCCGCTGCCAGAACAAGCTGCTCAATTGCCGGGGGCATGGCGGCCCGATGGACGGTGCGGGCCTGGGCCAGCAAAGCTGCTTCATACGCCTGCCGCTCCAAAAAAGCAATCCCGCCGTCCAGCTTGGGGGCCGCCTCTGTGCTGGCGGCGATGGTGACATCTTCCCCCGGACGCAACATGACCCGCATCCAGGCCGCGCAAAAATGGTCTTCCTCCACGTCGTTCTGGCCGCGATATTCTTCTACGGACAGCAGAAAGTCCTCATACCAATCAGAGCGGGGAGTGAATACGGCCGTCTCGCTCAACAAATACAAAGGCGTCGCCCCGGCAAACATCTGCACCCGTAAACCGTGATCAACCGGCGTAATCTCCGGCTGCCAATCGGTCATCATGGTAGTGCTGTGGTAATCCCGGTAATTGACCAGCGCCTTGCCTTCCAGAGTAAGGGGGCCGGTGGCGCGAACCAGGCTGTATTGAATGTAGGTGGTGTTGTGGCCGGGCTGCATCCAGATGCGCTTTTCCAGCAGGGCGTTGCCAATGGCATACGTCCAGACCGGCGTTGTGCCTTCCAG
>JALUPA010000661.1 GCA_027054335.1 Ardenticatenaceae bacterium | reverse complement strand
TCATCAACCACCACCCCGCAGCCAGCACTCTTGACATAATCTGACATGGCAATTGCCCGGCTCACCAATACCGGCTTCCCCGCTGCCAGCGAATCCAGCAGCGAATGCGGGTACGCTTTGATGATCGCCCCGTCGCTGGCTAAATTGATGGCGCCATGCACGCCCGCCAAAATTTCGTTCACCTCTACCTGCTCATTGATGACCTGCACCCGATCTGCCACGCCCGCCTGCGCCACCCACGCCAGCATCTCCTGGTACAGCACGCCGCGCCAAAGGAAGGTGAGGTGCAGCCGGGGCATCTGCCGCGCCGCCGCCAGCAGCGCAGCCACGCCCTTGCTGGCAAACTGAGCTTTTGTCCAGGGGGCGGAAGCGGACAGCAGCCGGATTTCGCCGGTCAAGGGCACGGCCGTATGGGTAAACTTCGCCACGTCAATCCCCGACTGCACCAGATGCGCATTGGTCAGCCCCCAGCCGCGCAGCTTTTCGTAACTGCGTTCATCATAAACCGTCACCGCTGCCAGCCGGGAGAAGTAGGGCAGATACGGCCGTTTCGCCACCCCGCTGCTCAACGAATATACCACCGGCTGCCGCAGCGCCAGCAAAACCGGGTAAGGAAACGGGTCAGGATTAAAAAAGTGGTGCAGATCGTACCCCGTCTCCATCTGCCGCACCCGGCGCAGCTTAGGCCAGCCAAACGCCAGCCGGGGCAAGTAAATCGGGCTGGCCTCGTTGGGGTTCAGATAAACAATCTCCCCGCCAAACGCCGTCCGCAAAGCGGCAATCTCCTGCGACAACGCCTCCGCTTCCGGCATTTTTGGCGGCAAAATGGGGAGGTGGTACAAAACGTTCATGGTAATTGGTAATTGGAGATTAGCGATTGGGCAATCTCCAATCACTAATCTCCAATCTCCGATAAAACCCGCTCATTCTGCCCGCCAAACCGGCCCCGAAGGCCATCTTGCAGCGCCAGCCAGACGGCGCGGGCAGACGGCCGTTGACCCCCCAGCCGCAATTTCCCCGCCAGCGCCAGCGAATACGCCGCCCAAAACAAAAACAACGGCGCATTGTACCGGTAATGATTCCGTAAAATCAAAAAGCGGTTTCGTACAATGTAGTAGACATAAAGTGTATCGCGCCAATGAGAAGAACGGCTGACCGTGTGGCTGGCCTTTGCCCGCCTGTCCACTGCGCAAATAAAGCCCGCTTTTTTGGCCCGCAAGCACAAATCTGCCACTTCCGTGCTGAAAAAGAACCGCTCATCCAGCAAACCAACCTGATGAAAAACCTCCGGGCGGATGAGTACGGCCGTACCCGACACTACAGACACTTCGGCCACCGGTGCGCCCGGCAGTTCCCGCACCCGTGTTTGCATATGTTTCACCGGATTCTTGCCCCCGGCGGCAATCAAATCGCCCCGCTCCTCATACAAAAGCGGTACAACAAGTCCCATCTGCCGGTTTTCCGCCAGCGTTTGTGCCAGCCGCGCCGCAGCCGCGCCGCCCATGGCCGCGTCATTATTCAGCAGCAAAACGGGCGCGTCACTCTCCGCCAAGGCTGCCCGGATGCCCAGATTTGTCCCCCCGGCAAAGCCCAGATTCTCCTGGCTGCGGATGAGATGCACCTCCGGGCAGGCGCGGGCAATTCGCTCCGCGCTGTCGTCAGCCGAAGCGTTATCCACCACGAAGATGGACGGCCGTACCGCTTCCCAGCCAGCCACCTCCCGCGCACAGCGCATCGTATCCTCAGCCGCATTCCAGTTCAAAATCACAACGTTCATGGTAGTTGAGTAGTCAGGTAGTCCTGTAGTCGAATAGTCGAGTAGTCTTGTAGTCTCGTAGTTTGGCAGTTGGACCACCTGACTACTTGACTACCCGACTAATTGACAGGCGCGGCATGTTAACATACCATCCAGCCTCGGTCAATTTACCATTTACCATTTACTAATTACCGTTCACCATGCGCATTCTGCACCTCATCCACCAATATCTGCCGGATCACGTCGGCGGCACAGAATTATACACCCGCTGGCTAACGCGGGAATTGACCCGGCGCGGCCACGAGGTCGCCATTTTTCACCGGCGCAGCGCAGCTGGCTCCGGGCTGGTGCAGCGCAGAGAAGACGGCAGCGAGATTTGGGCTGCCTGGCACGGCCGTTTCCAACCCACCGACCGCTTCCTCTCCACCTTCCACCAGCCATTTCTGCGGGACGCCTTTTCCCAGGCATTAGACCAAATACAACCGGCCCTCGTCCACGTGGAACATCTGATGGGCTTACCCGCCGCCATCCTGACAATTCTGCAAAAACGGCGCATTCCTTACGTCGTGACCCTGTGGGATTTTTGGTGGGTCTGCGCCAACGCTCAACTACTGACCAACGACACCCAGGAAATTTGCGCCGGCCCCGACAAATTTACCAACTGCGCCCGCTGCGTCCTGGCCCGCAGCGGCTTATCCGCCCTGAAGCTGGCCCAACCTCTCCTGCCTCTGCCGCTGGCCCAACGCAACCGCATCCTGAAAAACAGCCTGTCCCAGGCTGCCGCCCTCATCGCCCCGGCCCCCTTTGTGCAAAATTGGTACGTTCATCACGGCATCCCCGCCGCACAAATGACCGTCGTGCCGCCTGGCCTGGATTACCCGTCTCCTGCCTCGCACCTCACGTATCACGCCTCACGGCCGTTCCGCATCGGTTACATTGGCGGACTCTCCTGGCAAAAAGGGGTACACGTTCTCGTCAACGCCTTCAACCGCCTGTCGGTTCCCGCCGAGTTGTGGATCGCCGGCGAGCCGAACTTTGACCCCGGCTACGTTACCCAACTGCGCCAACTGGCAAAGGGAGATGTGCGCTTTTTGGGCAAACTGGAGAGAAACGGCGTCTGGCAAATGCTCACACAAGTGGATGTCGTCGTCGTGCCTTCGCTCTGGTATGAGACATTCTGCTTTGTGGTTTCCGAGGCGTTTGCCCTGGGCGTACCTGTCATTGCTTCCGATTTGGGCGTGCTGGCCGACCGGGTACGGGATGGCGTGGACGGCTTTCTTTTCCCCCCTGGCGATGAGGCGGCACTGGCGGCCCTTTTGCACCGCTGCCAGACCGAACCAGACCTGATACCCGATTTGCGCGCCAATATCCGGCCCGGCCTTACCGTCGCCCAACACACAGACCAGATTGAAGCCATTTACCGGCGGGTGAGCAGTCTTTGAGTAATTTTGACGCCGCATACCCAAATGGGGTTACGGCCGTTATAATTCCTGGTCGAAGCAAAATTCTGTCAAACAAGGCATTCATTCATGTCCGTAGAGACTCGGCAAAGCATGGCGCACGAACAGTTCGATACCGAAAAGTCACAGTCCCACTGGGGCAAAATAAAGGAAATCTATACCTCCCGCCATTTACTGCGCAATCTCGTCGTGCGCGATCTCAAGGTGCGCTATAAAAATTCAGCTCTGGGCATCGTCTGGAGCCTGTTAAATCCGCTGTTGATGATGCTCGTCTATACGCTGTTGTTCACCAAGCTGCGGCCAGCCAGCCAGGATATTCCCTCTTATCCCGTCTTCATTCTGGTGGCTCTCGTCCCCTGGCAATTTCTATCCGGTTCCCTCACCAGCGGCGTCGAATGTATCACGGGGAATGCTCCACTCATCAAAAAAGTGTATTTCCCGCGCATCATCCTGCCCGTGTCCACTATTCTGTCTAATTTCGTGAACTTTCTTTTTGCTTTCGGCCTGCTCATCGTCATCCTCTTTATTGCCCGCATTGGCCTGACCATCCACGCCTTCTGGGTTATTCCTCTGCTAATCACCCAAGTCATTTTCATGTTGGGGCTGATCCTGATTTTAAGCAGCCTGAATACTTTTTACCGCGACATTTCCATGATTTTGAGCGTCGTTATTTTAGCCTGGTTCTTCCTGACGCCGGTGTTTTACCCCTTTGAAGAGTTGGGGACGTATGCCGAAATATGGGGAGTTGGCTTTAGTCCGGCGCGGGTGATGCGCTGGGTTAACCCTATGGCCTCTATTGTGGATGGGTATCGTACTGTGTTGTGGGGGAATGTGCCTAATGCCGGGCCGGCGCCGATGGACCTCTTAGCCATGCTGCGTATTTTTGCCACCTCCATCCTCGTCCTGCTTCTCGGCTACGCCTTTTTTCTCAAAACCGAACATCTCTTCGGTGAAAAATTATAATCTGTCCCCTTCGTGAACTTTTCCTGAAAACTGATAAGATCACCCCCGCCTTTTATCCGAGAGTGGTATAATGCGCCGCTGAAAAATGGAGAAGATTGTAACTAACTATGGTACCGGCAAAATACTTACTGCGAACTGTAACAACCAGTCTCTTTCTGGTCTCAATCTTTAGCCTGATAGGCTGCACGGCTAACGCGCAAACGTTACCTACTTTGGCCCCCACGGCCGTTGGCATGAAACGTATCAGCCAACCCACCAATACCCCTACCGCCGAACCTACCGAAACGCCTACCCCGCCGCCTACCGATACACCCACGCCAGCCGGTTCACCTACCCTCGGCCCTTCGCCCACACCCACCGCCACCGTCCCCACGCCCACCAATACCGCCACGCCCTCGGTGACGCCTACCAGCAAGCCAACCTCTGTGCCCATCCTTACGGCTACAGCCGCACCGCCCTTCCTGGAAGGGATTCCTACGCCACCCACTGCCGTACCCACGGCCGTACCCACCTTTGCCGTCAGTGACGACTTCACCAATATCCTTCTCCTGGGCAGTGATACGCCGCTGGATGAAGGCGGTACCCGCACCGACACGATGATCATTGTCTCTATCAACAACGACAAAGGTACCGCCTCCGTTATTTCCCTGCCCCGTGACCTGTACGTGTACCACCCCGGTAAAACAATGAGTCGCCTGAACACCGCTCTCTCCTTTGGCGATGGCGTAGACCTGCTCAAACAAACCATCCTCTACAATTTCGGCATCCCCATTCATTACTATGCCCGCGTAGATTTTGACGGTTTTAAGACGGCCGTAGACGCTATGGACGGCGTAGACGTAGCCGTAAGCTGTCAACTGCGCGACTGGCGGCTCAAATCCCCGGAACTTGACATCGAAGACGAAGACAACTGGGAAATCTACACCATGGAACCGGGCGTCTATCACATGGACGGCGATACGGCTCTCTGGTACGCTCGCTCCCGGCGCACCACCAGCGACTTTGATCGCGGCCGTCGCCAGCAGCAAATTCTCCAGGCCATGCTCAACGAAGGCGTAGACCTGGGCCTGATTTCCCAATTCCCGGCCCTGTGGAACACCTACCGCGACAATGTAGACACCGATATGGATATTGGCCGCGCCTTGCAACTGGCCGCCCTGGCCCCCACCATCCGGGAAAATGGCGTGCAGCACCTTTACCTGGCTCGCGGTACGCAGCCCTGGACCACGCCGGAAGGCGCTCAGGTACAGTTGCCCGTTTGGGAAGGCAAAGACAACATGCAGGAAACGTTCAGCCGCCTCTTCCGCGTGCCTACGCTGAACAAGGCCACGCGCCGCCCCGTTTACGTGGAAATCGTTAACGCTACCGATAATCCCGACCTGGCCCTGCTGGCTGCCGACAATCTGGCCTGGTACGGCTTCATCCCCGTTATCGCCGAAGATGACCCGCAGCCTGATTCCGTTACCCAGTTGCAATACTTCCGCCCCAATTTCAAAGAATCTTACGATTGGCTCATCAGCTGGATTTTCGGCCGGCGCCGCTCGGCAATCGAACTGGTGGAGGATGACGATTTTGAATATGATTACCGCGTTATCCTGGGCGAAGATTATAACCCCTGCCTGAACAAGCTGAACCAACCGCAAGAATTTCTTGATTCCGATTGAGGTAATCTCACAGATTAACCCAATCCAGAAAAACTTTTGCGGAATACGGCCGTAACAGGCATAATACTCTCCATTCTGGTACCAACTGATCGCCCTAAGCGCACCTAAGGAGAGATGAAATGGCCGCCCAATCCACTTATATCCCCGCAGATAAACTAAGCGAAAAGGAATACAAACGCCGCATCCGCGCCTGGACAATGTATGACTGGGCCAATTCTGCCTTTGCCACCACCATTTTGGCGGCCGTCCTGCCCTTTTACTACAGCGCCGTTGCCGGAGCCACGCTGCCCAGTGCGGCCGTAGCCACCCAATACTGGAGCCTCACACTTAGCCTCACCATCTTTATCGGCGCTATCCTCTCTCCCATCCTGGGCACCATCTCCGACATTAAACGGGGCAAAAAGAAATTTCTCTCCGTTTTCATCGCCATCGGCGTCATTGGTACCGGCCTGTTGGTGCTGGTAGATACGGGCGATTGGCTGATGGCGTCCATCTTCTTCGTCCTGGGGCGCGTCGGTTTTGCCGGAGCCAACGTCTTTTACGATGCCCTGCTGCCCCACGTAGCCAGAGAAGAAGATATAGACCGGGTGTCTACCCGCGGTTACGCTCTGGGCTACCTGGGTGGCGGTCTGTTGCTGGCTATCAACGTAGTGATGATTCAGCTATTTCCCGGCAACTGGGGCGTGCGGATTTCCCTGCTCAGTGTGGCCGTCTGGTGGGCAGTCTTTTCCATCCCCCTCTTCAAAGTTGTACCGGAACCGCCGTCTGCTACGGAAAAGTTAAAGAAAGGGGAATCACTTATCAGAGTCAGCTTTGCCCGCATCTGGGAGACGCTCAAAGAAGTGCGCCAATACCGGGAGTTGTTCAAATTTCTCATCGCTTTTCTAATTTACAATGACGGCATCGGTATTATTATTTCCATTGCTGTTATTTATACGGCCGAACTGGGCTTCGGCCTCATCGAATCGGTGCTGGCGATTCTACTGGTGCAGTTTGTGGGAATTCCCTTCAGCCTGGTATTTGGCAATTTGCCCAACAAGAACTACAAGCGGCAGTCTACGATATTGGCGTTTGTGGTTCTGAGCATTATTGTCGTGCCTCTGGTGGGCATTGGCAGCAAGCAGTTTTTGAGCCACGAATTGACGGGTACGCCTTCAGAACCGTTTACGGCTACGGCGACGGCCGTAGGCGAAGGCCGCTATTCCGTCAATTCCGAGGCCGTCACGCTGGATGGCGGCTGGGAAACGGAAACCGTCCCGGCTGACATACGAGGAGCGGGTGAAGATGCGGTGTATGCGGGTACGGCCGTCGCCGGCGACCAGATCAGCTTTGTCTACAACGGCCAAAAAGTAGAAATCACCTACGCCACCGGTCCCGACTTTGGCATTTGGGCTGTGCAGTTGGATGGGCAGCCCTACCTGAAAGACGGCGAACCCGTCACCATAGACGGCTACAACCTCGTCCTGCGCTACGACGAAACCACCGAAATCACCGCCGACAGCGAAGGGGAACACACCCTCACCCTGGTAAACACCGGCGAAAAATCCGTCGCAAGCAGTGGAACCCGCATGGCTATCAGCCAGATCACCGTCCTGCCGCCATTACGAACCAGTAATCTGGGCTTTGTATTAGGCATCCTGATCCTCACCGAACTGGTCTGCCTGGTTTTGGCCTTCCTGCTTGGCCCCACTCTTTTCAAAGGGCCGGCCTCCCGCATGAGTACCAAACGAGCCATCATGCTCGCCCTGGTGGCCTATAGCCTTATTGCTGTGTGGGGCTTCTTCCTCGATTCTGTCATCGAATTTTGGTTCCTGGCCTGGATGGTGGCTATTGTGCAGGGTGGCAGTCAGGCGTTGAGCCGCAGTTTGTACGCGGCTATGTCACCCACCTCCATGAGCGGTGAATTCTTTGGCCTGTTCAGCATCATGTCCAAATTCGCCTCCTTCCTCAGCCCGCTGGTCTTTGCTGCCGCCGTAGCCATCTTCAACAGCAGCCGCCCCGGTATCCTCAGCATCGTCGTCTTTTTCATCGTGGGCATGATCATTCTCTATACGGTCAACGTGGATGAAGGCAAACGGGTAGCCAAGGAAAAGGATGAGGAGATGTTAGCTGCGGCAACTGATTAGTAATCACCCATAGTTAACTTCCCGTTTTGGTTTGTAGTAACCGCTTTAGTGGTCTGGACGACTAAAGTCGTTACTACGAACTAATTTCTGGACAATTACTTAGCATTCAGTACCAGCGCCCTATCTTGTTTCCTGATAGAAATATTGTATAGTGTAGCGGTAGTACTTAAAAACAACCCCCATTATCCGGAGATAAAAATGCAGGACATGAATACGAGGGATGTCGTTGGTCGCTTCCGCGAG
>JALUPA010000660.1 GCA_027054335.1 Ardenticatenaceae bacterium | reverse complement strand
AGTAGACATAACCGGGGCCATCAGAACCATATTTCCATAACTCGTTGCCGCCTTCCACAACTTCACCGTCACGACGCCAGACCCAGGCCCACTCCATACCGTCTGCCATGCCATCATAAGAAAATGTAGCGTACAAAGTGTAAGACCCTACCGCAAAGATACGGGCGGGGTCTATAGCTTCATAATCTTCGGTAATTTCCTGAGAGAAAAGGATTCGGCCCAATTCAGTATTTTCGTTTAATTCGGCGGTTGGCTCAAAGCGATCATATTCTTCCGGCAGTTCCAGAACGGCCGAGATCAAATCACTGGCGCCAGTGTTATAAGGATCAGTTGTAGTAGTCAGATCGGCATTTAAGTTGGCTTGAGAAACAAATTCAATGGTGGGGGGGACAGCTTGTTTGACGAGTTCCTGGACATCTTCGTTGGCCGGTTTGGTATTGGTCAGCACGGCCGTTAGCTGGACGTCATTCTGCGGAGCCTGAACGGTACTGGCCACGAATACGGCCGTAAGCACCATCAAGACCAGGCTGAATACAGAATACGTCTGCAAACGCTTCTCCGCCTGACGACGCATGAAGTAGTAAGGAGAACTCTTCATCTCCCGCCATGACTTGACCACGACGGCCGTAGACAGGAAAACAAGTAAAAATAGTATCCCCAAAATCCAGGGGGTTATTGTACCAGCGATGCTATTTAGCAAATTAATTAGTTCCTCTTCCCATAAGATTAACCTTCGCCATTATAAAACCTGTTACCGTTACAGGCAAGTGCTAGTTTGACATAAGAGTGTTAGAATTACGTATGTCACCGATTTGCCGCCTGCGAGACCCCTTACCAGAGTACTACTGCTCCCCTTTTCTCCTCGTTCAAAACGACCGGCATTTCAAAAAGAGAGCAAAAAACTGAACTTTGGTCAAATAATTATTTTATTTCAAGATTATGTCAATATATTACTCATCTATCATAAATGTTTTACGAAAGTCTCTTCGTTTTTTTGCCCAAAAGCAGCATATTCCCGCAATTTGCCCTTTAGAAATTAGTACTTACAATTGGCTTATGATCGAAATCAAGGCATTGGTCAAAAATTATAGTCTGAATCCCGTGTTACGCGGTGTTAATTTGCACGTCCATCCTGGTGAATTTGTCACTCTGGTCGGGCCAAATGGCGCCGGAAAATCTACTTTGATGCGGATTGTCTCTACACTACTAAAGCCCACGTCAGGTCTGGTGCAGATTGGCGGCTGGGCATTGCCCGGTCACAGTGATCGCGTTCGTCGTTATATTGGTCTGGTTTCGCACCAGACGATGCTCTATGGGGATTTGACTGCGCAAGAGAATCTGATGTTTTTTGCCCGCCTCTATCAATTGGACAACGCTGACGACCGGGTGGCCCAAGCCATTAAATATGTGGGCCTGGCAGCCCGCCAGCGTGATCCGGTGCGCACTTTCTCGCGGGGCATGATGCAGCGCCTGACGATTGCCCGCGCCACGCTGCACGAACCGGATGTGCTGCTGCTGGATGAACCATATACAGGTCTGGATCAGGCAGCTAGTCAATTATTGGATGATTTATTGCGCCGGGAAGTGGAAAACGGCCGTACCATCCTTATGATCACCCACGACCTGGCGCACGGCCTGAATTTGTGCGACCGTACCGCTATCCTCAATCGGGGCAAAATTGTGTGCGAAGTTAACAGCCACGAGATTTCCAGCCCCGATTTCCTGGAACTTTATGCCGAACATACCCGGCACCAAAGGAAAAAGAAGAAAACAACATGAGCGATCAATCCGTTCCGCCCCCCTTGCCCAACGCGCCTTCTTTTTTTACGGCCGTAAAAGCCATCGTCTGGAAAGATTTACGAATCGAGCAGCACACCCGGCAAACCCTGAGCCTTATGGTCATGTACTCTCTCGTCACCGTGGTCATGTTCAACTTTGCGCTGGAAGCCAATCTGGCCGCAGCGCGGGAAGTGGCTAATGGTCTGTTGTGGGCTACCATTTTGTTGGCCGGGACCTTGGGCCTGCACCGTTCTCTGGCTTTGGAACAGGACAATCAGGCGATTGATGCCATTCTTATCGCCCCTGTTGACCGGCGGGTCATTTATGTAGCCAAAGTCATTAGCGTTACTCTTTTTACCTTTCTCCTGGAAATTATCCTCGTCTTCATGTTTGTCGTCTTTTTCAACAAACCGTTCTGGCAACCTCCCGTCCTCTTCATTCTGGCCCTGGGAACCATTGGTTACGTAGCGGCCGGCGTCGTCATTACTTCTATGGCTATTCAAACCCGCGCCAGAGAGGTCTTGCTGCCCATTCTCCTATTCCCCATTGTCCTGCCCCTGATTTTACCGGCAGCCATTGCCGTAGCCGAATATATGACAGGGCAGCCGGAAATGACCCGCATTCGTAGCACTGTGTCCTTAGTATTAGCATATGATTTACTTATCCTGACCGTAGGTTTTATCGCCTATCCGTATGTTGTAGAATCGTAACCATTACCCAAAGAAAAGTTCTTTGGAAAAGGAGTGCTTTATGTTTTTCAGTTTACCGCGTATGAATAAAATTGTTCGTATC
>JALUPA010000659.1 GCA_027054335.1 Ardenticatenaceae bacterium | reverse complement strand
CCATAACCGGCGTCGCTGAAGCAGGCTGCGTCGTAGCGGTCGGCGCTCACCGGGTCGCAGGAGGTAGCGCTGCCGGCGTAGCGGATGTGATCCAGGTGGATACCGTCAATGTCGTAGCGCGTGACCAAATCCTTCCCGACAGTGATGAGATGGTTGTCTACAAAGATGGAAGCAGGAGTAGCCCGGCGGTAGCCCCCCAGACAGTTAGTACTGTCACTAAGCTGCTGCAAGCCATTGGGGACGCCGCCTGTTTCGCCATGCGCAGCGATGAGTTGATGGTAGAGGGGAGTCGGCGTTACGCTGGCGGCGGGCGGGTCGCCGCAGCCCCAGACGGGGTAGACGTTGAGGTAGGCGTGAACTTGCAATCCGGCGGCGTGTGCTCGCTCCACCATGTAGGCCAGCGGGTCCCAGAACGGGTCAGGTGCCTGACCCAGGGTGACTCCGCTGACCCGCTGCGCCCACGGCTCCAGGTCGGATTGGTAGAAGGTGTCAGCTGTGCCCCGCACCTGGAAAAAAATGGCGTTGAAACCGGCGTCGGCGGCGTTTTGCACGATTTCATCAATTTTGGCGGGATCGGCGGGCTGACCATAGCTGGTCCAATCGAAGCGGGAAACCCACAGGCCGCGCAGTTCTACACCAGGGGGTGCTGGCGTGGATTCGGGGCGGACGACGAGAGGGAGATAGGTGCTGTTGTCCTGAGCGGCGTTAGCGTAGGCGGCAATGCCCAGGATGAGGGTGATGAAGAATACGGCCGTAAACAAAACAGGTATGCGTTTCATGCTGAATCTCCGAATGATTGCCTATGATGCTTTGTATTGTGACACATTTTGCCGGACTGTGCTGGCTGCTATGATTCTTTTAACGTAACTACTTTGACAATGTTAAATTAGGCTTATGAGAGCCATTCCCGAGATACCAGCCAATACGGACTGGACTATATTAGTGGACTGTTACGCAACAGATGGCGAGGTGGTTATTTATTTTGACCATCGGGATTACGGCCGTACTCATCTCAAAGATCAGCGGTGTCAGCGTAACAACGGGCCTCTAAAACAAAATTGTGCTATCGTGCGTATACTATAATAGCAACTTCTTTTTCACAATGAGATATTGACCGGACTACCCAACCTCTCGCCGCACAAATCCCGGCGGAGATAAACTATGTCACTTAAAATGTATCTACAACAAACTTTTGCCGTCCTGCGCCAACATCCTTACCTCTGGGCCATTGCCTTGATCGCCGTTCTGGGTGACGTGGTAGCGGTGATCACCTACAGCCCCTTTACTGCCCGCCTGCACTTCTGGACGCTGCTCTTTGTCCTGGTCACCATTATAGCAGAGGCGGCCTTGATTTATGCGTATTTGCAGTATTACACAGGCAAAGAGTCCGGTTTTGTGGACACGGTGATGACGGCCGTAACCTACATCCCCCAACTCCTCGCCGCCAAAATCCTGCCCCTGGTCGCCCTGGGCGTCTACACTCTCTTTCTCATGGTCGTCGCCCCCCAACTGGTAACAACCCTCGCGGACAACGTAGGCGTTGCCATTTTTATTTTACTTCTGATTACCCTGCCCGTCCTCGTCATTGTGCAAACCTGGGCCTTTTTCATCGTCTGCGTCCTCTTCACCAGCGAATCCAGCATTGCCGAAGTGATTAGCGCCGCCTGGTACATGGCCTGGCAGCACAAATGGCATCTGCTCAAGATTGCCCTGCCCTTTTTGCTGATTGATCTGGCGCTCATTGCCCTCCTGTTCAGCGTCAACGCCATCACCTACGATTCCATTTTCACCCGTATCATCACCCCGGACATGGCAGATGAGGGTGATTTGTTAACCGGAGAAGGCTCCACGGCCGCCGGGGTAATGTTTACTATGAGCCGCTTTCTCAACTCTTTCTGGATTATGATCTTCAAGACGCGGGGGATTGAGGTTGCCAGCATCCCGCTCTTCATCACGGATCAGATGGTGGCGGGGTTGGCGGCCGTATTCGCCGGCTTGGTTCTCATGGTTTTCCGCATTGGTGTCTTCGCCGCCGCCTTCCTGCAATTCCCCGAATCAGAGCCGGTCAGCGACGACATCCTGCACGTAAACTACAAGGAAACTGTGTAACTGTGGCGTTGTGCGGGTTAGTTTTGGGATACTGATTAACGCGGATGACGCCAATTTTTTCATCTTGCGGCAAGCAAATCTGCATTCGTCTGCAAAAATCAGCGCCCTTTTACACGCCTCAAATTGGCCATAATACAGAAACTGAAAACTAATCACCGACTAATCTCAATCTCCGTCAAGACGAGTTGATCATCAGCCTGCGCCTCGCCGTCACCGGTGACGGGCAGGCGTTCCCCCGTGCCGGCATCGTACAGCCCCACCCGCAAGGCGTAACGGCCGTCTCCCACATCCGGCCCCAGCCCAATTTCCCGCTCATCCGTAATTACCTCGCCCGGCAGCCACGTTCCCGTCAAACTGCCGCCCGGCAGCCCGTCCAACTGGGCCACAATACGGCCGTCCGGCGCGGCGACGTGGTTGAAAACCGTGTAATGCCCCGGCGGCGTCTCCAGCGCCTGCCAATACAGCGTCAGGCGCAGCACGCCCCCCGGTTGGGCGTTGCTGGCGTCCAAATCGTACCCCAGCAGCCGGATCGTATCGCCAAATTGGGTATTCACCGGCTGGTTAATGGGGGGAATTTCATACGAATGCTCCCGCGTCACCAGAGTCATATTCGCCAGCTTGTTATCCCCCTGCGTCAGGGGCACGGCCGTACCGGTGGCCGGGTCGAGCAGTTGAAGGTGCAGTTCCGGGTTCTCGCCCAGCGGTATGTCAGCCGGAATGATCAGCCGGTGCAGGCTGCGCACCGCTTCCCCCGCCTGCCACTGCGTCGGCGGATAGACTTCCGGCCAGATGGCCGCGTTTTGCGTCAGAAACGGCGCGTCCTCCCCCGCATACCATAGCTGGAACTGCACCTCGTAATCTACCGACGGCCGTTGCACCGCCACCCAGTCCAACCCAATATCAATATCCAGCCCCGGCATCAGTTGACTGCTAAAAATTGTATCCCGCAAAGCCAGCGTATCGTCAAAAAGGGGCATCTCCGGCGTGAGGACAAAATCAGGCAACGGCCGGGAGCGCACGGTAAACGCCGCCGACTCATTCTCCCCCGTCAGGCCGATTGGCTGCCCGGCAAAGTCGCGCAAAAAGAGGCGCAGCCGCCCCTCTCCCGGCGGCATCGCGTCCGGGATTTCCAGCGGCAGCAACTGCACGAAGCGGTCGCCGGCCTGCCAGCTTTCCTGCGGGTAGCCCAATAGATTTTCCGCCTCGCTCCACACATTCCCGGTGTTATCCACCAACTGGGCTTTGACAAACACCAGTTGGTTGGGCAGACGTGTCCGGTCTGGCGGGATTGCCCAATGCAAAAAGAGAGGAATTGTCTCCCCCCGGTACAGTTCCGGCGGCAAATCATACCCGATCAGGCGCGGGTTGTTGGCAAAAGCCACGTCCATCGGCTGCTGCGGCGGCCAGGCAGCTTCTTGTGGGGGGATGCGGTACAGGGTAAAGGCGGGGTCGCCGTTGGCAAAGGTGTGTACTTCCCCCTCGTCCATTCCCAGCTTTGGGGCAAATTCGGCCGACAGCGTCTCGTTCACGCCGACGAACACCCACAACGGTTCACGGCCGTTTCCCAAAGCAAAACTGTTGTCCACGGCAAACCAGTTCACCGGATAATCGCTGTAAAAGGCAAAGGTGCGCGGGGCCATGTCCGCCACGTAGCTGTCCGCCAGATAGACGCGGGTTCCCGGCGGCGGTGGATTCTGGTTGAGGAAGCGGGCGATTTCCGCCAGATCGGCCTGGTAGATGCGGCGCGCATCAGCCTGATTGTGCCACACATTGACATAACGGTGATATGTCAGGGCTGACGTCGCCAGCAAACCGAGCAGAATGGCGGCCGTTACCACCCGCTCCGTCACCAGTTTGGGAAAACGATTTTCCAGCCACACTGCCGCCCCGTCAAAGCCGACGGCCGTCAGCAAATAAATGGGCACAATCGCCCCTGCTGCCCGCAAAAAAGAGGAATTGGCTTCCAAAATGGCGTTGGGAACCAGCATTGCCCCCGTCCACAAAAGAAGCAGCGCGTAAGACGGCCGATCCTCGCCCCCCTTCCGGGAAAACGCCAGCCAGAGGCACAGCGCCAGGCCCAGATAAAAGAAAATGCTGGTAACGGGATCAAACACCGGCACACCGGCCACGTGATACCGCCAATCCACATCCCCCCCTAAACTGAACATACGCAAAACACCTCCAACCGACGCCGCCAGTGCGCTCCAATCCCCCTGCCGGAGCGCCAAATCCAGGGCTACCGTCATGCTGTTGGCCCGTTGGTTCACCTTGTCCGGGAACTGCCAGATGTACCGGGCGAAGGGCAAAAAGACGATCAGCCCGATCAGAAACGCAGTGACCATCTGCCGCCATTGTCGTTGGGCTTCTGCCCGGCGCGCCCAAAAGAGCCAGCCCATCCAGATGAGGATAACCACAGGCAGCAGACGGCTGGGGATGTAGGTGTACAGGGTCAGCCCCAGCGCCGCGCCGCCGGCCAGCCAGCGCCAACTGCTTTGCCGCCGGAACGCCTGATCCAGCAGGTAGACGGTCAGGGCGGTCATAAAGGTCAGACTGACGGCGCGTAAGGCCCAGCGGGATTCCATCACTGGCCACAGGGAAACGGCAATGAGCGCGGCAGCCAGCAGCCCCACCCGCCGGTGGAACAGAACACGCCCTAAGCGATACGCCAGCCAGACGCTGCCTGTCCCCAGCAGGGCGGCGGGCAGGCGCAGGGCGAAGACGGTTTGCCCCAACAGGCGCAGGGAAGCGGCCGTCAGGTAGAGAAAGAAGGCTTCACGGCCGTTGTTCCCCTCAAAAAATACCGGCCAGAACCCCGGCCCCACGCGCAGGGCGTCAATGGCGTTGAACACCTCGTCCCCGTTCAGCCCGCCGGGCAGCGAACTTAACCGGTAGAGGCGCGCGATTACGGCCGTTAGCAAGATCAGGCTAATGGCAATGAATTCCCATTTAGATTGATGGGGAGGCGAAGGAGAAGATGTTTGTTGGATCATAATTTGTAACTGGAAAATAAGGCAATTGGTTAATTACTCATTACCAGCCACAAGTATATCACTGCTCCATGGTTCCAGGTTAAAGGTGTGTTGTAGGGCACGGCCGTTATGAGAAAACACGGCCGTAACCACCTGCCGCTCCTCACTCAAATTCAAACCCACCAGGGCCACTTCAGCGTCATCATACCGGGCATACACATACGTCCCCGCCGCCGCATCCAGGTGAACTGTCTGCCGTTCCCCCCGCCAAAACACCGGATGTGCCCGCCGCAACTGAATCAGCCAGCGAAAATGCTCTCGCAGTTCCTCATCCTGTGCTTCTCCCCACAACATCGGCTGGCGGCTTTCCACCATGCCCTGGCTGCCCGCCTCCTCCATGCCTTTTTCTTGAGGGACGCCTACTTCTGTGCCGTTATAGACAATTGGCTGGCCGGTTAGCGTAAATTGGCATAGAGCAGCCAATTTCAACTTGCGTTTATCTGCCCCCGCCAGCCAGTAAAAACGATTCATGTCGTGGTTGTCCAAAAAAGTAGGGCGGCTGAACGTAGCCGGATAAAATATATCCTGTTGCGCCAGAAAACGATCAAACGCCGCCAGATTCATGTGCTCCAGGGCAAAAGTATCCCGGAAAGCCTGCACCAGCGGAAAGTCCAGGCAGCCATCCAGGCACCCTTCATAGCTGAGAATCGTTTCCGGCGTTTCCACTACTTCGCCAAACAGCCAGACGTCCGGATTGATACTTTTGACCGCCCGGCGCAGTTCTGTCCAAAAATCATGAGACGGCCCCAACGCATAATCCAGGCGCAGGCCGTCAAAGCCCACTTCTCCCAGCCAGAATTGGGCGCTACGCAGCAGATAATCGCGTACCTGGGGATGGTCTACGTTCACCTGGGGCAGGGTCATCACGCCAAAAAAGGTTTCGTAATTGTCGGGATAATCAATCCAGTGATACCATTCTACAAATTCACTGTCCGGGTTGCGCACGGCTTCCTGAAATGTTTCGTGTTCCCGGCTCCAATGATTGGCCACAAAATCCAGGATGAGGCGGATGCCCCGCTCGTGCGCCGCCTGCACCAATTCCCGGACGTCGTCCATACTGCCCAGACGGGGATTGACGCCAAAATAATCTACGGCGTGGTAGCCGTGGTGGGTGTTGTCATCGGGGAAAAAGGGGTTGAGCCAGATGGCGTTAAAACCCATACCGGCCACGTAATCCAGCTTTTGGATGATACCGCGCAGGGTACCGCCGTAGATGTCGTTGAGGTTGGTGACGGCGTTCCAGTTACGGCCGTCTCCCGGATAAAACCGGTCGGGGAAAATCTGGTACACAATAGCTGACCTGGCCCATTCCGGCTGCGCCGGGTCGCCCACCAGATAGGAAAACGTGGCTCCGTCATCCGCCCAAATCGGGTCCGACCCATCAGCCGGTATCGCTTTGATGCGGTAACGTACCAGCGTGCCATCCGGCTGGGACGGCAGAGCGGCTTGCCAGGTTTCCAGATACGTCCAGTTCAACACATCCCATTCATTTTTGCAGAGTGTGAGAGGAAATATGGCCGTAACCGGTTCACTCACGACGCATTCAATTCGCGCTACCGTCTGCGCCGCCTCTACTGTCACCCTCACTGTGGGTGATTCTCCGGCCCGAGGGGCACGCGGCAACCGACGGTGCAGATGTTTCACCCCCTGCCGCTGCCCTTTCAGATAAGCTACGCGCTGCTCAATTGTCGCAAGCGAACCAAACACAAACTCCTCCATATTTTTCAATAGGGGCAAACTCGCGTGTTTGCCCCAAGTAGGCAGACACGCAGTTCTGCTCCTATCCTTTCACCGATCCGGCCGTCAATCCGCCCACAATATAATCTTGCAGCAAGAGATAAACCGTAATCGGCAGCAGCGACCCCAACACAGCCCCGGCGGCAAACACACTCCAGTTCTGGCCGTAATTATCGCCAATAAAGATTTGCAATCCCAGCATCAACGTGTACAAATCAGACTGCGTTAACATAATACGTGGCAGCAGCCAATCCCCATACACGCCAAAGAACGTCAGGATAACCACCACCACCACAATCGGCCGTACCAGCGGGAAGATGAGATAGCGGAACGTTTGCCAATGCGTCGCCCCGTCCACCATCGCCGACTCGTCAATATCCCGCGGGATCGAGTCAAAAAAGCCCTTCATCAGCCAGATATTGATGCCCATGGCCCCACCCAAATAAATGAGAATCAGGCCGCCATGCGAATTGATACCCATCGCAGGAATAAATTGGCCCAACTGCGTCAGTAAAGCATACAAAGCCACCATCGCCAGCAGCGCCGGGAACACCTGGATCATCAAAATCAGCAGTAGCAGTTGGCTGCGCCCCCGAAAGCGGAAACGGGAAAAGCTGTATGCCGTCAATGTGGTAATACCCCCCGCCAGCACAGAGGCAATGAGGGCAATCTTCGTCGTATTCCATATCCACAGCCAAAACGGCTCTTCCAATAAAATCCGGCGGAAGTTATCCAGCGTGGGATTGTCAGGTATAAGCTGGCGGCTCACCCCCTGGGTGGAACTAAAGGCGGAAGAAACCGTGTACAACACAGGGTACAGGGAAAATCCCAACACAAAAAATGCCAATATCAGCTTGAAAACAAGCGTCACCCGCCGCTGATTCTTTTGCGACTGCCAGAACTTTTGCCATCTGTTCAACTCATGCGTTTCCCGAAAACTAGACACTTTCGCCTACCTCCTCCCAAACCTTCATATAACGGTACTGGTATAATGTAACGGCCGCTAACACAAAGAAAATAATCACCGTAATGGCCGACGCATAGCCAAAGTCCTGCCCGGCCGAAGCAAAGGCCAACCGGTACACGTAACTAATCAAAATATCGGAATGCCCGGCCGGCGTCGGCGTGCCTACCATGGGCGGGCCGCCGCCGTTAAACAGGAAAATCACGTTAAACGTATTGAAATTAGCAATAAACGAAGCAATCAATAACGGCCCGACCCCCACCAGCAGCAAAGGAAACGTCAGATTTTTGAACTGCGCCCAGGCCCCGGCGCCATCCAGGTCGGCCGCTTCATACATATCCTGGGGGATGGCTTGCAGCGCCCCGCTGGTTATCAGCATAA
>JALUPA010000658.1 GCA_027054335.1 Ardenticatenaceae bacterium | reverse complement strand
GATTGCAAATAGGCGGTTAAAAAACGGCCGTCCACATTCACTTCCGGTTTAGGGCGCAAGACAAGGATTGTGTTGTTCACAACAAGCGGCAGCATCTCTGCCTCTATGAGCGCCGCTCTCAATTTTTGATCGCTGCCAATGAGGGCACGCAGACAAATGTCGCCGGCCTGAAGCTGGTACTTTTGCGTTTTTTCAGGTAAGGCGCGGTAGCGGCCATCTTCAATATGCAGCACGTTGTCTGCGCCAATGTCTCGCCCCTCGATGACCGGAATCCCTTTATTCGTGTCGCGGCCGGGAAGCAGCACGTTTACTTGCTCGCTGGGGTGAAAACCAAGTTGGATGTCAACCAGTTCGCCCAACGGCCGTATCCCCCCAAACGCTCCCAAATCCTCAATATGCCGCCGGTAACTGGGATGATGTCGCGCAAACAGCCAGGGCGTGTTCGCTGGAATGCCGTCACGCAAGATATACCCGAACTCTGTTGCGCCGCCGCCCTGCCTGGCGACTCGTTTCAAATCCTTGATAACGGCGCGTTGACGGCGTTCATCCTTAATTTGTTGGCCGTCAGCGTTTACCCGCATGGGGATTTCAGGGCAGCGGAAAAAACGAACTAATTGATCATTTGCTTTACCCGCTTGCACAACAAGCAGGCGCATTTTGACAGATGCCTCAAAACCGAAGGAAAAGTCGTAATCAACGATAAACCGGGGCGTGTGCGCGGCGTTGATATACTCGCGCAGCGGCTGGCTGCTCACATTGACAAAGAATCCGTGCGGCAGCCAGGCGCCAACCAGAGATTGTGCGGCACTATTCTCTAAAGCAATTTGTAGGGCGATCTCATGCAGACCCAGATGCGGATACTGTTTTTGCAGCTTTTTGGGTAACTTCTCCGCCGGAATGAGCGGCGGCGCCAGAAAAAGGCAGGTTGGCTGCTCTTGCGCCAGCAGCTTTTGTAACGCATCTACAAAGACGGCGTTACCGGAGGTGACCTGTAGGCAATTCTCAGGTAATGCCTCCTGATGTTGTTCAACGGCCGTTTCCGCCAGCAGCGCTAACGGCCGTTCCTGACCCGAAAATAACGTTACTTCCAGCGTTTGTTGCAAGATCAATGTTTCAGGATTCATTACATTTACACCGTTATCGGATCCCAATAAGACATGGCAAACTTCAGAATCTTTTCTCTTCTCGTTTCCGCAGAATGAGCATCCCATTTCTTTGTTTCGGGATTCAGAAAAGTGTCAAGTTCATTTTGCGTCTTAAAGGGCGCGCGCACAAAATAGCCTTGATTCTTTGTCGGGACATCGTTATTTGATTTACTGGAATTGGCTGAAAGGGGATCAAAAGTAAGATTGCCCAAACAATGCAGGTGTTTTTCCTGAAACTCTTCGGTAAGTTCAGGTTCTATAGATGTGTCTACAATGATTTTGCTGGTCTTTGGCGTTTGGGGAGCGATATGTTCGGTGGTGAGCTTTGTTCTGCTGTCTTGAGATATGAAAGCGGCGTAGGACATGGGAGAGGCCACCGGTTGTTCTGAGCGGCGCAAGTAGTTTTCATACTGCCAGAATAAATAACGCTGGTCGCTGCGATAAATATCGTCATACAAGGTCGGGGACATAAGCCGGCTGTAGAAGACACTGTCGCTGCAATACCCCAAGATCAGTTCCTGAAGCTTCTTGATTAACTTTGGGAAATCGCCATCAAAATCCCGCGCCAGAATGTACAGTGTCTCCCGCCCGGCATCTGAACGGCGACGCCGAATACCCAACACGCGGAAACTGTAAATTTCAGCTAATCGGGCGACCCGTTTGAATTGGGTTTTGTCGGCGCCCTCATCAAATTGCCACGTTTTGATCAGTAGGGGGTAGAAATTGGCCGGGCGTCCAACGGCAAAAAGGTTCGTCATATATTCGTCAGAAGAAAGGAGCAATGTTTTCATTGTCCGAAAGGACTGTTGAAGTTCTCGCGCATAACGGGTGATGAATGTCTGCGTGCCGGGATGATCGCCCGCTTTGAGGAACTTGTTGATCTTGTTTTTTACTTCTGGGACATACTGGTAATATCCTTTGTATGACTGACCACTGCGCCAACTTTCGAATGCAGTGAAGTGGTATTGCAGGATCGTGTCTTCACCAATATTCTGGTTCCGAATTTCGTCAAAATCCTGGTACATGCGACTGAACCATGCCTGAATGTCATTTAGATGTGATTCTGGATGTTCAAAGGCAAGGTAAGCTTTGTACATCAGAAAGCTTTTTGTTTTTTCCAGGTTAGTAAGTCGTTTGCCCCGATCATTGGTTGTTTCAAAAATAAGGGCCGCTTCGGAAGGGTCATCCACGATGTAGGTCAGGATTTTAGCCTTATCCAGTACGTCGCGGAATGTGCGGAGTTCATCAATTGAGCAGTTCGCCAATCGCTCTTTTAGATAAGCGCGGGCTTCCCACAGACGGCGCTGGGATGGCGTGTCAATTTGCCCGTCGGGTAGCACGTTATCCTCAAGGATATAGGCGCGAAAGAAATGATTGTCTTGAGGCAGGATGCTGAGTTTGTGTTCTCCGTGTACGCTGAGGTAAGTGGCTTCAGGA
>JALUPA010000657.1 GCA_027054335.1 Ardenticatenaceae bacterium | reverse complement strand
TCACCACCCGGTAAAACAAAGTCTCATTTCGGTCTTCCAGCGCCATCAGGTAGGTGTACTTGTGCAAGTCGTCCTGAATGCGGTCAAAATTTTGCAGAATGCGCCGCTCCTGCAATTCCTGGGTGAGAATGCGGGGTGGCAGCAGACCGCGCAGGTGCAATGCTTCTCGTTCTACGGCCGTAAATGCCGTCCCTTTATTCAACAGAGGATCGTGTAAAAGGGTCACATTGCGCGGGCAATCCTCTTCCAGTTCCTCGAAAAAATGTTCGTCTACGGTAATCATGTTTCATCTCCTGGTTTAGGGCGATTTGGTAAATCGCCCCAGCGGTAAATCGCCCTGCCCGATTTACAAAATCGGGCTACATAAAAAAGGCGCAAAGCGCCGGAAATCCCGCCTCTTTACGCCTTCAACTATTCTTAATTCTCACGCATCACGCCTCACGCGATACGCATTACGGCCGTTACCGTTCAGCCATCGGCACATAATGCCGGTTCCGCTCTCCCAGATAAATCTGGCGCGGCCGGGCAATCGCCTGTTCCTTATCCAGCAGCAGTTCTTCCCACTGCGCCAGCCAGCCCACTGTGCGCGGAATGGCAAACATCACCGGGAACATGCTCACCGGCAAACCCAAAGCCTTGTAAATGATGCCCGAATAGAAGTCCACGTTCGGGTACAGCTTGTGCGAGATAAAGTAGTCATCTTCCAGGGCAATCCGTTCCAGTTCCAGGGCGATGTCCAGCAGGTCGTTGCGCCCCGTCACCTTGAAGACGTCCTCAGCCGCCTGTTTGATGATGCGCGCCCGCGGGTCATAATTCTTATAAACCCGGTGGCCAAAGCCCATCAGCCGCACTTCCTTGTTCTTCACCCGCTCAATGTAGGCCGGAATGTTGTCCACGCTGCCAATCTCATTCAACATACGCAGGACAGCTTCATTGGCGCCACCATGCAGCGGGCCGTAAAGAGCAGAGGCGGCGGCGGATACGGCCGTATACGGGTCAACGTGCGAACTGCCCACCGAACGCATCGTGTGCGTGCCACAGTTCTGCTCGTGGTCCGCGTGCAGGATAAAGAGAATGTCCAGCGCCCGTTCAATTGCCGGATTTGGCTCATACTGCGGCTCCACCATCTTGAACATCATATTCAGGAAATTGCCCGCATAGCTGAGGCGGTTGTCCGGGTAATTGAACGGCAAACCGTGACTGTGGCGATAGGAGAAAGCGGCCAGCGTAGGCATCTTGGCAATCAGGCGGGTCATTTGCAGACGGCGGTTTTCTTCGTCAAAAATATTCTTCGCTTCCGGGTAAAAAGTTGCCAGCGCGGCCACATTGCTGATCAACATCCCCATCGGATGGGCGTCATAGCGAAAACCGTCAAACAAATCCCGCATATTCTCATGGATCAGGGTATGGTGCTTGATCAGGTTTACCCATTCATTGTATTCATTTTCATTGGGCAGTTCACCGTTGAGGATCAGGTAAGCTACCTCCATGAAATTGCTGTTTTCCGCCAATTCGGCAATGGGGTAGCCCCGGTATTCCAGAATGCCGGCCCCGCCATCAATAAAGGTAATGGTGCTTTTTGTCGAGGCGGTATTCTTAAAGCCGGGATCGTAGCTCATCATGCCAAAATCACCTTCATTGACCTTGATTTGTCGCAAATCCATAGCCCGAATGGTGTCTTCGTAGATGGGCAGTTCGTAGGCCTTGCCGGTGCGGTTGTCAATAACAGTCAAGGTTGGTTTTGGCTGCTTGGCAGAGCCGTTTGTGGGAGAAAGTTCTGCTTGTGTTTCTTTTAACATGGGAAATCTCCTATAGTGGATAATTGGGTGATTAAGTAATTGGGTAATTGAGTAATTAAGTAATTACCCAATTACTCAGTTACCCAATTACTCATCCAAATAAACCTGTCCTTCCAGATACTTTTGTATACTCTCAGCCGCGCGATGGGCTGAGGCAATAGCTGTAATAACCAGATCGGGGCCGTGAACGTTATCCCCGGCGGCAAAAACGCCGTCTTTGCTGGTGGCCCCGTTGCTTTCGTCTACTTTAATCAGGCCCCATTTGTGCGTTTCCAGTCCCTCAGTCTTCTCACCCAACAGCGGGTCGGGCCAATAGCCGACAGCCAAAACGACGGTATCTACTTCGCGGATAAATTCGGAACCTTCGATGGGGATGGGACGCCGCCGGCCGGATTTGTCCGGTTCGCCCAGTTCCATTTTGACGATCTTCATGCTGTGGACACGGCCGTTTTCCCCAGGGTAATACTCTACCGGCGCTTGCAAATAATCAATCTGCACTCCTTCTTCCAAACAGATTTTACGTTCACCCGCGTTACCGGGCATTTCTGCTTCCGTGCGGCGGTAGACGATGTGGACTTCTTCCGCGCCCAGGCGGATGGCGGTGCGGGCGCAGTCTACGGCCGTATCCCCTCCACCAATCACCGCCACCTTCTGCCCCACGTCCGGGATGGTCTGCTGCTCCTCCGGCAAAATATCCTGCGGCACATTGGCCCGCACCAGAAAATCCGTAGACTTGAAAATCCCCGGCAAATCCTCGCCCGGAATGTTCATCGCCGCCTGCACTCCGGCTCCCGTCCCCAGGAAAACCGCGTCATACTGGCCCAGCAGTTCATCCACTGTGATGTCCTCACCTACCCGCGTGTTCGTCACAAATTTCACACCGGCGTCCAGCAAATCCTGGATTTTGTACATCACAATGCTCTTGTCCAGCTTGAAGTTGGGGATGCCGTAAATGAGAACGCCACCCGGTTCCGGCCACGCTTCAAAAACCGTCACCTCATGCCCCAGCTTAATCATGTCTTCGGCCACCGTAATCCCCGCCGGACCGGAACCAACCACAGCTACCCGGTGACCTGTCTTCTCTATCGGGACTGCAATCATCAGCCCATCCGCCAGCCGGGCCTCATCCGCCACAAACGCTTCCAGCTTGCCGATGGAAACCGCGCCCCAACGTTGGCTGAGAACGCACCCTTCCTGGCAAAGATTGGGGCAGACCCGGCCGCACACTTCCGGCAGGGGGCTGGTAGCGGCAAAAACCTGGGCCGCTGCAATAAACTCGCTCTGACTGATGTGCCACAGGGCTGCCGGAATATCGTTCCCCGCCGGGCAGTTTAACATACAGGGCTGCGGCTCCGGGCATTGCAAACAGCGCGCCGCTTCTTCAGCGGCCAGATCACCGTTAAACCCCAAAATAACTTCGTCAAAGTCGCAGACGCGCTCTGCCGCGCTGCGTTTGAGATAGCCGACAGGTTTCAGTTGAACACGTGCTTTACGATCAACGGGATGTGATTCAATTTCGCTTAACATAGGTCTTTTTAATGGCTCGTTTTTTTGGATTTTAGATTCATTTATGCAGATACGAGCGAAGTGTATGACTGATAAGGTGTGACAAGTAGGAGGTTTGTCATTACTTCTTGATGACAAATTTCCAATTAGCCCCATCCTGCACACCGCCGAGGTTCTCCAAACCTCGGCGGTGTGGAAAAGCGTGTTAACCGCAACCGCCGCTGGTGGGGGCGCGTTTCAACTCCAGTTTTATTTTAGGCGTGTAAATCAGTTCGTGAGCGTGCGGATCAGGTTCGGCCGCATCATACCGGTCGCCAATGGCCGTATCAAAAATGTAGCATAGTTCGTCATCGCCCGCCCCGGCGTTGAAATTCTTTGTCAGATCGTCGTCGCCAAAGGTAGCAATCCAGTTGTTAATGCCGCCTTCCAGAATGTAAACGTTAGGCACACTCTCCGCCTGTAAAATTTTCCAGGCTTCTGTAGCAGCCGCCTCGTCATTGCTCATAGTGATGAAGACCGTGTTAGCCGGTTCAAAATGAAATTCTTCAATATGGTTAGGTAATTCTTCCAGAGGGATGTGTTGGGCGTCAAGGATGTGGAACAGGTTGTAGTCCACTTCGTCCCGCACGTCCAGCATAACTACCTTGATCTTGGGATCGTGAATGGTATCGAGCAATTCGCCGGGATGGATTTGCACGGCCCGCTCTTGCAGGAGAACGTTCTTCTGGTCGGCAATAGCGGCCCAGCGTTCGGCAATGGTAGGTTGGCCGGTGAGTAATACGGCCGTTGCTCCCAGAAAAACGGCCGCAGCCGCCCCGTAACGCCATTTGGGCGCTGATTTGGCGTCTGCATCCCCGTATTTGGCTTCCAGCTTTTCCCCGGCCCAGAACATGAGCAAGGCGATCACCACCACCCCCACAATGACGACGCCGGTAGGCAGGCCAAACAGTTCCGGTAGTGTGTAGCGCCCCATATAAGAAGAATTCCAGAAACCGGCAAAATACTGCACCGTTTCGCCAAAGAGAAAGATGCCGGTCAGGACGCCCAGAACGAAGAAGATGCCGTCTTTCTTGAGCGTGGCCGCGGCTACCAGAGACGTGCCGGGGCAAAAGCCGCCAATCACAAAGCCCACACCCATGATCAGGCCGCCGACAATGCCGGGCCAGAGGTACGTCGGATTAACCCAGATGAGGTTGTAATCCAGCAGCCCCAGGGCGGTTGCCCCAAAAATCAGCACCATAGCCACGATGATGGCGGTAAACATGACTTTCAGCACAGTCATGTCTTTGAAGTAAAATTGGGCGGCCAGCTTGCGCGAGTTGCCAAAGCCGGACAGTTCCAGCACGGCGCCAAAGGCCAGGCCGATGATCAGGTAGACCACGTAAGAACCCCAGTGGCCGAACATTTCTGCGAGTGGTAAGGGGAATGGTGTCATTTTAGCCTCTCTTGCGTGATGCGTGATGCGTGATGCGTGATTTGTACGCAATACGCAATACGTTCTAGTTCCACAATCTCCTGACGAAATAGGCCAGCGCATACGCGCTGCCAAAAATAGCCAGTATGAAGGCCCAACTGCCTACGGACAAAACGGCTCCGCCGGACAATGCCTGCCCGGAGGTGCAGCCGCGGGCAAACCGCGCGCCGTAGCCCATCAGCGTGCCGCCTAAAAAGGCCATCAGCCAGCGAGTGCGCGTGGTGATGTGCGGCCCTTTCACGGTCTCGAATTTGATGCGGTGGTTAAAGAAGCCGGATATGAAACCGCCGAGAATGGTACCGAAGGTCAGGAAGACGATCCAGCTATCCAGCGGATTTTTGTCGCCGCCAGCCAGTTTGATCAAATAGGGTACGCGGTTGATGTGTTCCGGGGCAATGAGGTCTTCCAGGTAAACGATCATTCGATTCAGGCCGCCGGAAGCCCCCAGCCCGCTGCCGGTGAGGAAGAAGGCCAGGAAGAGAACGACGCCTAACAGGATGCCGCCAGTGTAGGGATTGATGTAGCCGCGGGCAGCTTTTTTGGTTTTGGTTACGGCCGTTTCCGGCGCAGTTTCTGATGGTGTGTAAGTAGTCATAATTAGTTCCTCTTAGTGATTGGAGATTGGAGATTGAACAAATCTCCAATCTCCAATCTCTGTTAATCCGTCTGGGCCGACGCCGCCGACGCCGAATGCCCCACTTCCACTTCATCCCAGCCCATAACCATCCCCTTGATGTCGGACAGCGGCGTGGGGCCGGTAGTTGTCAGATAAACGTGCATAATAATAAAGGAAGCGAACAGCCAGGTAATCAGCGTATGCAGTGGAGCCAGATAAGTCAGACCGCCAATTCGGGCCGACAGTTCCGGCCATCTCTGCACGCCCCAGATCAACGTTCCCGTGATGATTTGCAGGGGCAGCAACACGTTCAGCAAACCGAAATAGGTCGCTTGCTGCAACGGATTCAATTTGCGTTCCGGCGACTTTTCAAAGGGATGTTCTTCCCCTTTGAAAATGCCATTCAGGTAGAACCGGGTTTGCTCGATGGCTTGGTTGAAGAAGCCGCGCGGTTGGGGCAGGAATTGCTTGATCTCGCCGCTGGCCAGGTTGTAGAAGAGGGCTAGGGCGGCGTTGGCTACCAGAATAGCCGCCAGGATGTTGTGCACCTGCACCACGTAAGCAAAGCTGAACGCGCCAAAGATGTCCGGTTTGTGGATGATCAGCCCGGTAAAGATGAGGCTGAAGATGAGGGCTGTTTGCAGCCAGTGCCACAGCCGTTCATAGAAAGTGTACATATACACTTCCCGCACTTCTGGCTTGTGCCGGTTGGGGTTACGGCGGATTGCCAGGAAACGCATTGTGCCGTGGGCCAAAACACCCAATATCGTCGCCACCAGGATGAATACACCTAATTTGTCCACCAGATTGATGCTGCTATGCCCCAGGATGTACAGGCTGTTTTCTTCCGTCGTGGGCTGGTAATACAGCGCGCCGTCTTCCGTGGTGACCAGTTCGCCGCTCAATACGGACGTGCCGTTGGTGACAAAGGTAGGCATAACGCCGCCGGGCATGTTAGTAGAGAGCAGCATAGGCTGGGTAATGCGTGACTCTTCGCTGTGGCACGTCTGGCAATCTTTGGTAGCCCATTCGCCGTGGGTGACGTTGTGATTGATGTTGTACGGTTGAATCTCCCCGGCGATGCGCGGATTGGTTAAGCCCTGCGCTTCCAGGCGGGAGGCGATGAGCGTTTCCTTTTCCTCACTGTCAATGATCAGTTCCGTCTCGTCCAGACGGCCGTCGCCGTTGTTGTCAAATACGTCCAGAATGGCGGCAGGGTATTGGCCGTCTTCCTCTAGCCAGGCCGTTTGCAGCGCCCGTTCCGGAACCGGCCGTTCTGACCCATCTTCCCCGTAAACCCAGTACCAGGAAGTGACCAGATTATGCGGGCTGAGAGGGGCGGCGCCGTCGGCCTGGGGCCGGGGCAGGAGGACGGGTTGATAGCCGGTGATGAGCGCGGTGGCAAATGTTTCGCCGCCGCCTGCCACGCCGCGGCAGGCTACGACAGGTTCGCCGCTGGCTTGCAGTACCGTCCAGTCGTAAGATTGGCGGGCCGGGGCGTACATTTGCGGTACGTGGCAGGTTTCGCAGGCCAGGGCGGTCATGTGCCGCTCGGTGTAGGGCAGCCATTCGTGGGTGGCAGCAGCTTCGTGGCAAGATTCGCAAGTGCGGATGGTGTTGTCCAGTCCGGGAGCCAGCGCGCCCTGAGCGCTTTGCCCTTTGGCAAACTCGTGCAGGGGACGGTACAGATATTCGCCCAGATCAATGCGGCGCGGGTCAAATTGCAAATGTTCCGGCCGGGATTCGGTGAGTTCCTGGTAGTAGACAGGGTTGTTGAGGGAGTAGTGGCAGTCGGTACACTGCACGACGCGCTCGGTGTGGATGTCCCAGGAACGGCGCAGTTCTTCTTTGTTGGCCAGGTTGATGCCGGATTCAGAGATTTTTTGCGGCGACATGATCTGGCCGGTAGTGATGGTACTCCACTGTTCCGGGGTGCATTCGTTTAAGACCATCGGCGTTTGGGCGTCTACGTGAACCAGGCCGTGGCACAGGCCGCAGTTGTCGTTGCCGGGGTCCTGAATGGCGATGGCCCCTTTGGTCAGGTTGCCTTCTGCGTCGAAAGCGGCTTCGTTCCACTGCCAGTCGCCCGCGGTCGTTTGGGTGACAATTCCGGTGGCTGCCAGCGTTGCCGTGTTGGCCCACTGGAAATTGCCTTCGTGGATGGCTGCTTTGCGGGCTTCGTTGTCGGGGTCGGGCATGTGGCAGAGGAAGCAGTTCATCTCGATAGTCCCGGATTCAGTCCAGTCCCAGGGGATGCGCTCGCCGGTTTCCGGGTCTACGACGCTGGTTTCTACGCTGTCGGCGGAGGGGGGCAGGTCGGCGAGGGGTTGGCCGTCACGGCCGTATTCCGCCGGGCCGCCGCCCACGTGCCGCACGCCAAATATCTTCAGCCATTCGGGCGTCGTCAGATCGGTCACTGCGTCTCCTTCCGGGGAGAGGTAGCGGTAGGTGATGGGGTTCCACTTGCCGAAGAGACCCAGGCTGGTGTCCCAGGCACGGCCGTTGCCCGTTTGGCCCGGTTCCGTCATAGCGCTCAGGCCTACGTCGGCGTGAAAGCTGTGGCCGGCGATAAATTCCGTATCGTGGCAGCCGCTGCACGTGGCCATTGTGGAGACCGGTTTGCCTGTTTCCAGGACGTGGTTGCCGTCTTCATCCAGCAGAGGGAAGGTGGGGTGCAGGGAGTTGACCGGCGGCGCGGCTGTGGGTTCCGGTTCTGCGCCTTCCTGGGCTACGGCCGTCTGCCCCGCGAAGAGGAACAATCCGGCCAGCAGGAACAGGACGCCCAGCAAAACAATGATCAGTTTAGGTTGTGTGTGAACTGTTTTTTTCAACATGGCTAATTCTCTTCCGTCTCTGTGGTTAAACCAATAGTTTGGCCCCGGTTGCCCCAGCGCATCGGGTCGCCGTAATAACCGAGGGCTTCCCAATCCATACGGCCGTTGTCGCTGTGACAATCACTGCATTGCAGCGCCGCTTCTTTGGGCTGCACCAGATGGGACAGCGGCCAATACATCCACGTTTCCGTAAAGTCATACTCGCCGCTGTAGGGGATGCCGGACGCTTCTGCACCCAGTTTGGCGGCCAGATTCCAGTCAAACTCTGTCCAGTAACCGCCTTCGCCTACCGTCTTGGGCTGGAGCAGGATATTATAATTGGGATCGTAAATCTGCTTGGCGCGATGCACCTTGAACGGCCAAATTTTCGCTTCCGGGTCTGTGATGTCCCCCAGCGGTGGATTGATGAGCGTTGGCTTGTCGGGGTTGATTTTGTCGCCCAGAATGTACCGGTCGGCGTTGCCGTTGAACCAGTAATACTCCGGTATAAAATTGTCTTCGTAAATAAAACTCCCTTTGATTTTCAGGTATTCGTGCGGGTTTTCCGGCAAATCCTGGCCCGCAGTTGACCAGTCCCAATACATTTTGGTGGCGTCGCGCGTGGCTCCTTCTGGGATGTGACAGGTTTGGCAGGCGACGGTATCTGTGTGGGCATTGATGCGCTCGTCGGCGTGCAGGGTTTCGCTGTGGCAGTCGGTGCAAGCAATATTATTCTCATCATTCACGCTGACGGAGATGGAATGGCCGCCAATCTGGTGGTCTTTCGTTTTGTGGCAGTCCACACACTGGAAGTCGTAGCGGCCCATATGTACGTCTACATCTTCCGACGGGTAGAAGAGGCTGCTGTCCAGATCGCCATGTTTGACGGCATTGCCGCCGCCGCCGTTGAAATGGCAGCCGCCGCAGTTCTGGCGGGTGGGTGTGCCGACGCTTTGGGCGGCCAAGGCCAGGTCTACTCCCTCTGCGGGCAAGCCGGAGTTGCTTTTTACGTAGGTTCCCGATTGATCGTGGCAGACCAGACAGTCTACATTTTCTTCAGAGAAATCGTAGCCGGCGCTGTCCCAGCCGTAACCGGCGTGACAGCGGGTGCAGCCTGTCCAGTTGCCCTGAATGCCGATACAGAAGTTGTTGATCTGGTTTGCCTTGCCGATGGTGACCGGTTCGTCCCGGCCCGGCAGCATAACCGGCTTGCTTTCCCAGGTGAAGTGGACGGTTTGGGCCACTTCGTGGGCGGCGTCTTCGTGGCATTCCAGGCAGGCCTGGGTGACTTCCGGCCCGGTTTCGTAGGGGCCGGGCAACAGGTCGGTATGATCGGTGTGGGGCAATCTTTCGGGTACGGCCGTCCAGGGATCATCCCGTTTTTCTGTTTCTTTAGAAGCAAAAAGGACAATCGGCGCTAAAATGATCAAGGCGGTTAAGACGATACCTACAACCCAGATGTATTTGAAATTTCTCATAACGTTTCACCTTTGCATACCTCCGAGGTCTCAGAGACCCCGGAGGTATGAGTTAGGAGGTATGGGGGAACTATGCCAATATGTTCGATTGACGCGCCAGGGAATCCCGCAAGATGTGGCGCATCATGTTCAGAATTTCAATAATGCGGTAATCCGCCAGTTCGTAAACAACAGTCGCGCCTTCGCGCCGGGCAGTTACCAGGGCGCGTTGGCGCAAAACCCGGAGATGCCGGGAAATGGTCGGTTGGGGAGTGTGCAAAGCGTCGGCCAGGGCAGTAACGTGCCGGGGCTGTTCGTTCAGGGCGTAGAGAATCTGAATACGTTTGGGGTCGCCTAACGCTTGACAAATTTGCGAGTGTAATAAGTTTAGTTCAGCCAGATTTGGTATTTCCATATAATTCTTATTTATTCGTTTATTCGTTTATCTGAATATATCGTTTATAGCATGAGTATAAATTCTTGGCGCTGAATAGGGGATGGCAGAATGTCATGGTTGGTTTGTGACATTTATCACATATAGATTTGGGGAGAGGTACAGGGTTCCTAAAGTGCCTGACACGGGGTATACGATCTTGGGTAATTAAACAGCTATAACCCCGTGCCAGACACTACGCCGCATTTGAGAAACGGCCGTAAACGGGGTAATATACGTTAAGTGTGTCACGGGAAGGAACGTATTATGAGCGAACAATCAGTTGGTAGTGGTGATGGAGCCAGCCCAGTTTCCGAGGAACATATCGCCTTTACGACCCAATTTAGTGAAAATCTTGAGATGCAGGCCGGCACGACGCCAGAGGGAACGGCCGTACCCATCGAACACGATCCCCTTGATGCCTTTGCCCGCCTGGTGATTGGCGCCGGGCTAATCGGGGTAGAAAAATTGGGCCGCTACTTGCAAGAGTGGGAAAAAGCAGCCCGCGAGGAAGAAGCGCACGTAGCGGCAGCCCCGGAAGAAACCCAGGCGGCAATTATCCGTTATGCTGTTTTGGGGGCGATTTTTGAGGTCAAAGATTTCGTCGAAGAGACTGTTTCTCAACTGGGGCAGACAGCGGAAAACCTGGGGCATTCTCTTGCCAGCACGGCTCAGCCGGTTACAAGCAGCCGCTTCTTCCAGCCCATCCAAAAACAATTTAACGTTTTAGTGAAGCGGGGTGAAGAAAAATTGACGCCTTTGGTAGCGCGGGGCCGGCGTGAGGACCCGGCTACACGGGCATTGGCTCGTGAAGCCATCACCCAGGCTGTAGATGAAGTGATTGAATATCTGGCCGAAAATGAAGAAGTAACGGAACTGATTCAGCAGCAGGGCATGGGGATGGCTACCGAGGTGGTGGAAGACATGCGCACCCGCACGGTGACGGCCGATACTGTGCTGGAGCATTTTATCCGCAGACTGGCCCGGCGGCAGCCCAGGGAAAAACTGCCGCCACCTTCCCCGGAAATACTGGCTTATTCCGAGCGACTGGCCCGGCAAATAAAGCAATTCAGGGAAAATAACCAGTAAATGAAAAAGAAACCAAAAACGCTGCAAGGGCATTATGCCGGTTTTATTACCCGCTTTTTTGCTTTCATCATAGACATTTTCATCATCACGGCCGTTACCACGGTAACGGCCGTCGTCCTTGCCCTTGTTATCAGTTTTTTGGGTTTGGCCCCCAACGAGAATTCAAATCCTTAAGAACTCTCCTGTTGTGGTTGGCCGTGGCTTTCAATGCCGTCCTGTTTTTTGGCTATTTTATTTTCTTCTGGATAACGTCGGGGCAGACGCCGGGCAAAGGGTTGATGGGGATACGGGTAATCAGTATGGATGGACGGCCGTTAACCTTTCTTCAGGCTGTGGTGCGGCTCATCGGCTACTGGATTTCCGCTCTGGCCTTCTTCCTCGGTTTTTTGTGGATAACCATTGATGACCAGCGCCAGGGCTGGCATGATACGATGGCCCATACCTACGTTATCTATTCCTGGAAGGCGACGCTGCACCCCGAATTTCTGAGCCGCTGGCGCCACCGTAGCTCCTAACTCCGCAATTTTTGCAATCGTTCGGCGGCCTCGGCCAGCATATCATCTGTTTTGCAGAAGGCGAAGCGAGCCAGAGATGCGCCGTCGGCCGGATTGTGGTAGAAGGCGCTGGGAGGAATGGCCGCTACGCCGATTTCCGTGGTCAAGTAGCGGCAAAAAGCTACGTCATTCTCAAAACCGAGGGGACTGATGTCTACCAGGACGAAGTATGTACCTGCCGGCTGGATGGGAGTCAGGCCGGCCGTCTGCAAACCTTCCATAAGCAGGTCCCGTTTGCCCTGGTAAAGCTGGCTGAGGCCGGTGTAATAGCTGTCATCTGTGGCTACGGCCGTAGCTGCCCCTTCCTGTAACGGCGCTGCCCCGCAAAATGTAGCAAACTGGAATGCCCGGAAGATCGCCTGCGTCAATTCCGGCCGGGCCATTGTCCAGCCTACCTTCCAGCCGGTGACGCTGAACGTTTTGCCCAGGCTGGAGACGGTGATTGTGCGCTCGGCCATGCCGGGGAAGGAGGCGAGGGTGTGATGGGTACGGCCGTCGAACACAATATGCTCATACACCTCATCCGTCAGGGCCAATACGTCATACTTTTGGCACAAGTCGGCAATGAGCTGCAACTCGGCGCGGCTGAACACCTTGCCCGTGGGGTTGTGCGGCGTATTGACAATGATCAGCCGCGTCCGGTCATTAAACAGGGCGGCCAACTCGTCCGGGTCAATGGCCCAATCCGGCTGGCGCAATGTGTAAAAGCGGGGAATCCCCCCGGCAATCTGGATGGAGGGCACGTAGGAATCGTAATACGGCTCAAAGACAATCACTTCGTCGCCGGGATTGACCAGGCCCAAAACAGTGGAGAAGATGGCTTGCGTTGCCCCCACGGTGACGTTGATTTCCGTGAGCGGGTCAAACGTCAAGCCGTATTGCCGCCGCATCTTTTCCGCCAGGGCGCGGCGCAGGCTGAACTGCCCGCTGCCCGGCGCGTACTGGTTTACGTTAGCCAGAATGGCGTCCACGCCGGCCTGTTTCACAAAATCCGGCGCGGCAAAATCGGGCGATCCCTGGCCCAGGTTGATCGCCCCATGTTCGCGGGCCAATGCCGTCATCTCCGTAAAAATGGTTGTACCAAAGCTGCGGACTCGTTCCGCCATAAATTCCATCACACACCTTCCTGGTTTGGGTAATGCCAGGCACGGGGCATCAGACTTCTGAATGACCGGGACCGTTAGTCCCGTGCCTGGTACTGCTACTTAAGTTGTTAGATTGTGGCAGAGGCGGGGCAGATGTGCAAGCCCAGGTGCGACCCACTTGGGAAGTGGGTCGCACCCGATGTCAGGGCGCTAATGTGAGACAGTCGTCCCCATCCAAATATTGTGCGCATTCTTCGGGGGAGAGGTAGCGGAGGCGGGGCAGGAGACGCAAGGCGCGGTCAAATAGCGTCTGGATGGTCTCCAGGGTGTTCAGGCGGATGGTTCTGTCGGTGCTGGCGGAGGCCAGGATACGGCCGTCTGGACTAAACTGCACGCTGGTGACGGGGCCGGTATGGCCGGTCAGGTCACGTACAACGTCGCCGGAGGCAATATCCCACAATTTCACTGTCCCCCCCAGGCTGGCTGAGGCCAGACGCGCGCCATCCTGACTGAACACCACACTTTGCACCGGCCCGGTATGACCGGTCAGTGTTTTATCCGCTTCGCCGGTCTCTAAATTCCAGATTTTGATGGTATTGTCATTACCGGCTGTCGCCAGGAGCGTTCCGTCCGGGCTGAAAGCCACGTCGTTTACCGCGCCTTCGTGACCGGCCAATGTCCATTTTATGCCGCCGGTTTCTGTATCCCAGACAACGGCCGTACCCTCAACCATAGCTGTGGCAAAGCGGGCTTCATCGGCGCTGAAGCGGATGGCGTTGATGGGGATTTCCGCTTCAATGGTGCGCACGGGATCGTGAGTCAGCACGTCCCAAAAGCGAATGACGCCATCGTTGCTGACTGTGACCAGTAGTTGGCCGTCGTCAATAAAGGCTAAATCGTTAACGACTTCAGGATGGGTCAGCAAGGGCAAAACCAGTTCACCGGTGTTGACGTCCCATAAGCGGGCAATGTGATCGTCGCTGGCAGTAGCCAACAGGCTGCCGCCAGGTTGAAAAGCCAGCGCGTTGACCTTTTGGTTGTGATCCCGGAAGACGTTGAGACGTTGATTATCATTTGTCTGCCAGACCCAGGCGGCGTTATCTTCTCCGGCAGCGGCAATGAGCGAGCCATCGTCATTAAAAGCCAGGGCCAGAATGGCAGCGCGGGGGCCGGTGATGATTTGCGGCGTCAGGCCGGGCTGCGTGTCCCATATTTTGGCAGTGCTGTCCTGGCTGGCGGTGGCCAGACGTTCGCCATCCGGGCTGAAGGCCACGGCCGTAACCTCTCCCGTATGCTGCGAAATCGTAAACAGCGCTTCGTGCGTGCCTGCATCCCATACTTTCGCCGTACCATCCGCTCCTGCCGTACTGATGAGACGGCCGTCCGGGCTGAAAACAGCGTCATTGACCTGGCTGGCGTGGCCGGACAGGGTAGCGATGCGCTCACCAGTTGCTGCATCCCAGATTTTAACCAGCCCGTTGCTGTGGCCGGTGATCAACCGGGTGCTGTCCGGGTTAAAGGCAATGCTGGTGACAACGATTGGTTTGCCCGACTCCCCATCTAGGACGGCATTGATAGCGTATTGGATGCCGCCGGTATCGGGGTTTTTCAGGGCATCGGCGCTGCGCACAATGATACGGCCGTCTTCACTGCTGCTGGCCAGATAAGCACCATCGGGACTGTAGGCCACGCCGGTCATGGGGGCGTTATGTCCTTCCAGCAGAACGACTGATTGGCGCCGGGGCACATCCCAAATCTGCATGTCGTTGTTATCAGCAGCAATAGCTATGAGTGTGCTGTCCACGCTGAAAGTAATATCCCGAACAGGCACGCCGCGAAGAAATACGGTGATACGTTCACCGCTTTCTGCATTCCAGAGAATGACAAAGCCATCATCCCCGCCGGTAGCCAGATATTGCCCGTCCGGACTGAAGGCGAGGGCGTTGACGGGGCGGGCGTGGCCGCTGGTCAGGGTGGCAATCTCCTGCCCGCTGGCAGCATCCCAGATTTTCACGTCGTTATCGCTGCTGACGGTGGCAATCCGGCTGCCATCGGGAGAGTAGGCGATGTCGTTGATGCCGTCCGTGTGCCCGGTGAGGGTGCGCTTGAGCTGGATAGCTTGCAGGGCGCTTTGCAGGGCATTTTCGGCAGCCGGCGGCGGACTATCCCCCACAGATTGGGGGATGTTGACCGCTTCCAGAGACAGCAGCAAGCTCAGCGGCGGATCGCTGCCCAGTTGGCGCAGAGCAATGCCGGCCAACTCGCGGGAGCGAACTTCGCGGGCCGTTTTTTCGGCCGTTTCTTCATTGTCCAGGGCGATGGCGTTGGCAGTGGCCAGAGCGATGGCGTTGGCGTCTGAAGTGGCTCGGGCGTTGAGAGCTTCTTGCGCGGCGGCTTCGGCAGTGGCCTGCTGGTTGAGGGCGTCCGCTTCGGCTGTAGCGCGGGCATTGGCGTCGGCTTCGGCGGTGGTACGGGCGGCGTCGGCTTGTTCCTGGCTGTAAACGGCTGTATTTTGGGCGCTGACGGCCGTGGCTGCATTGGCGCGAGCAATAATAACTGCTTGTCCCGCTTCCCGCGAACTGTTAATAGCGGAAGCGGCCAATACCATGGCCACAATGATGGCGGCCACTAAAGCCATGGCCAGCCAGGTCAATCGCCGGGCAAAACGTTGGGTGGCTTCGGCCTGCTGCCGCTCCAGTCGCTCCCGTTCCGCTCTGGCTTGCCGCTTTTCGCGGGCGTGAATGCTGGATTCGATATAGCGGATTTCTTCGTGGCTCAAGTAATCGCCCCGTTCCGCCAACCAGCCTTCGGCTTCGGCCAGAATCGCGCCGCGCAGCAGGGCGGCCTCTTCCTGGTTGCTGACCCGCCATTGGCGCAGGGCGGCCCGCAGCCGGTCTTGCCAGGCGCGGAAGCTGCGGTCTTCATCCATCCAGGCCCGCAATTGGCCCCAGCCGCGAATCAGAGCTTCGTGGACGACCTCGACTGTTTCTTCACCGGCCGGGTTGCGGCTGGTGACGACGAGGCGTTTGTCGGCCAATGTTTGCACAAGCTGCCAGTTTGCTTCGCCCAATTCAGCGCGAGTAGCGGGGCGGCGGGTATCTTCGGTACCGGAACCGGGGCGCACCATTTGGATGAAAATGCGGTGGGCCTGTTCCTGTTCTTCCGGAGAGAAGGTATCGTAAACTTTGTCGGCGTAGCGGGCCAGCGCCCCTTCGACGCCGCCGATTTCTTCGTAACCCTGGTGGGAAAGACGGCCGTTGCTGGGCCGCTCCCACAATTCGGTCAGGGCAAATTCCAGCAGGGGCAGGTTGCCCGGTTCGTTGCCCACGTCGTCCAGAATGCGGGCGACGAGGCCGGTCTCAAAAGAAACGCCTTGCTTGCGGGCGGGATTGGCAATCGCCCGGCTCAGTTCGCGCCGGGTCATCGGGCCGAGCTTGATGTCGCTGTCTTGCAAGGCGTCGGCAAATTGGCGGTAGGCCAGGGCTTTGCTCAGGAAGTCTGTGCGCAGCGTAAGAATCAGGCGGAAGGTGGGGTCGCCCTGAAAGGTCTGAATGTCTACCGTTTCCAGCAGGGCATCCAGGAAGCGGTTGCGGGTGTTGGCTTCATGGCAGAGGGTGTAGATTTCCTCGAATTGATCAATGATCAGGAGGAATTTGTTGGTTTGGGGGTCGTTTTCGATGATTTTATCCGTGATTGCGTACAGCTTGCGGCTGCCTTCAACCAGTTCACGGCCCAGTTTGGTTTGTTCCAAATCCCGGTCTGTCTTGTTTATTTGGGGATAGAGGCAGGGAATGAGGGCGTTGGCCAGGGCGCGGAAGGGCTGGCTGCCGGGGTGCATGTGAGCGATTTGCCAGCCGTCTTCCTGCCGCAGTTGGGGGATCAGCCCGGCAAAAACGACGGAGGATTTGCCGCTGCCGGACGGCCCCATGACGGCGACCATAGGTTGGTTGTGGACGGCCGTTAACAGTTGCTCGGTGAAGGCTTCACGGCCGTAAAACACGGGGGCGTCTTCTTCCCGAAATTTGTACAGGCCACGATAAGGGCAGACTACGTCTCCGACAACGAGATGACTGCGTACCGGGGTGAACGGTTCGTCGTCTACCTGGGGTGGTTCGGCCAGGGTTTTGATGCCTACGGCCGTCACCAGCTGGTCGGCAGTAAAGCCAGTCGCCTGCTGCAAAGCGCGGGCCAACTCACCGGCAGATTGGTAACGATTGTCCGGCTCTTTTTCCAGCGCTTTGTAGAGGACGTCTTCTACGGCCGAAGGAATGTTTGCTTTGAAAGAAGATGGCCGGGGTAGGGGTGCTTCTTTATGCAGTCGCATCACTTCATAAGGATCATCGTGGGTGAAGGGCTGGCGTCCGGTGATCATCTCGAACAGGATGACGCCCAGGGAGTAAATGTCACTGCGGGCGTCGGCCCGGTGGCCGCCCGCCTGTTCCGGCGACATATAGGCGGGCGTCCCGGCAATCATGCCGGTGACGGTGAAGGTAGACGTGCCCAGCATCCGCACAATGCCAAAGTCGGTGAGAACGACCTGCCCCTCGTTGGTGAACATGACGTTGGCCGGTTTGATGTCTCGATGGATCATGTTGCGCACGTGGGCATAATCAATGGCGCTGGCCAGATTGGTAATGATGAGCGTGGTTTCTTCCAGGGTAAAGGGTTCATCGCTTAGGCCGCGTACGTCCAGTTCGGCGCTGAGGGTGGGGCCGGCGATAAATTCCATCACCATGTAGTATAATTCGTTTTCTACGTCAAAATCGTAGACTTGGACGATCTGGGGATGGCGCAGCCGGGCAATGGAAGCGGCTTCCTGCTCAAAGCGGCGCACAAATTCGTCTTCTTCGCCGAGATGGGCGTGCATCACTTTGACAGCGACGTAACGATCCAGGCTGGGCTGGTACGCTTTGTAAACGCGGGCCATGCCGCCGCTGCCTAATCTGGCGTACAATTGATATTTACCGAGGGTGGTACCGGTGAGATCGCTCATGATGGTTTTGCTCTCACGGCTGCCAGGGCGGTACTGCTGCGGGGTGGCAGTATTATTGGGAAGACGGACACACTAACATAGGCACAAACATTTCCTCACTACGAAAGTTATTATAGCAGGAAAATCTGGGCGATGGAAGGGGGGTGGCAAGCGGGGCGATAGGGGAGCGATCATACATTACGCGGAGGATAAACAAGATGAAAGTAATGATTTCGTTGGGGCAAATGGATGTGAAGTTGGGTCAACCGGAGGTGAATCTGGCGACGGTGGCGGCGATGACGGCGGAGGCGGCACGGCGGGGGTCAAACATAGTGGTTTTTCCGGAGTTGTGGTCTACGGGGTATGATTTAGAAAATGGGGGGCGGTACGCCACGGCCGTAACCGAGGGTATTTTTGCAGAAGTGGCAGCTTTGGCGCGGCAGCACAGCATCGCCATTCTGGGGTCGTGTTTGGCGGATTTGGGCGAGGGGCAGGTGGGGAATACGGCCGTCTACTTTGACATAGACGGCCGTATCCTGGGCCAATACAGCAAGACGCACCTGTTCCGCCTGATGAACGAAGACCAGTTTTTAACAGCCGGGGATAGCTTGACGCTGCTGGAAACGGGTTGGGGGAAGGCCGGGCTAGGCATCTGCTACGATTTGCGTTTTCCGGAACTGTTCCGGGCGTATGCCCTGGCCGGGGCAGAATTGATTTTTTTGCCATCGGAATGGCCCCATCCCCGCCTGATGCACTGGCGCACCTTGCTGCGGGCGCGGGCAATTGAGAACCAGATGTTTGTGGTGGCTGGCAACCGGGTGGGGGAATCGAAGGGGACGCGCTTTTTTGGGCATTCCTGTATCCTTGATCCGTGGGGGAAAATTGTGGTGGAGGCAGGGGAAGAGGAGATGTTGGTTACGGCCGTGATTGATACCGCCAAAGTGGCCGAAGTCCGGGCCAAAATTCCCGTTTTTGCCGACCGGCGGCCGGAGTTGTATATATCGGAAATGACGTTAGGTAGACTTTTGGACGCGGATTAACGCAAGATAACGCTGATTTTTACCTTTTGATCTGCGTAGAGCAGCGTTGGTTCTTTGGGATTTCACGGGGTGACTTGCCGAAAAATGAATTTTTGACACGAATTGCCCGAATTTTCACGAATTTTCTTGTCTTTTCGTGTTAATTTGTGAAATTCGTGTCAGATTTTTTTCTGACCCCACGAAATCCTGATGAACCGCAGCGAATCAGCGTCCTGAAAAACAAAGGTTCTTGTTTCCAATGTCCATCTCCCTTTAGCTAACCCTGCTTGATAGCAGACTTGACTTTAGTTCTTGTCGTGCAGTATACACCATGTTTTTATGGGGGAAGGTCATTCTATTCTGTGATAAAATAGCCGCCAACAGTATCCACGGTTTTACGCTTTACGGCACCACGTCTCACGCATCACGTCATTTATGTTTCCTATTCTGGACAGATACGGCTCATTTTTCCTTTACAGCTTCACCATGGCCCTGGCCGTCGGGATTTGGCTGGGCCTGGGCCTGGCGGCACGCTGGCGGCGGGATGAAGCGGATGAGGGCTGGCTGGACACGGCCGTATTCGTCATGTTTTTTGCCTGGCTGGGAGCGCGGGCCGGCTTTGTGGCGGGAAATTGGGTGTATTATGCAGAACGGCCGTCCGAAATCTGGCAGTTTTGGCAGGGCGGGCTGAGTTATCACGGGGCAATGCTGGCGGGGCTGGCAGCGTTGTGGGGCTGGAGTGTGTGGCGGCAACGGCCGTTTGCCCGCGACGCGGCTCGATTAGCCCCCGCCCTCATCCTCGTGGTGGCCTTCGGCTGGCTGGCCTGTTATCTGGAAGGCTGCGCTTACGGCGCAGAAACCACCCTCGGCCCCCTGGCCGCCGATCTGCCGGACAGTTATGGCGTTTTTGCCCTGCGCTACCAAACGCAACTCATCGGCCTGGGGCTGACGCTGCTCATCCTGCCTTTCATCCTCTGGTTGGGGCGAAAGTGGCCGGATACGGCCGTGTTCTGGTTTACCATCCTCCTCCTCAGCCTGATCCACCTGCTGGTAGGCACAATGCGGGGGGATACGACCACTTCAACAAGCTCAGTACTGGCTGTTCCCGGAAACTTGCTCGATGTAGGATTAGTCATATTGGCGGCTATCCTGTTACAATACCAATTATTAGCGGCAAAACTTGGTGGTCAGCGTTAATGAAAGGGTATGCTCGAATCATCATTGAAAATCATTTTGGCAAAAATGTAACAGCCATTAAACAGTTCCCCACCGGACTTTCACATTCGGTATTCGACGTCATCACGGAAGATAATTGTCCTTATGTGGTTCGCATTGCTCGCCCGGAAAGAAACGCGGAACTTGAACGTGGCCTCTATTGGCAAGAAAAGCTCGAAGATTTAGATATTCCCCTACCCCAAATCTACCACGCCGGCAAGGTTGACAACCACGCCTATGCCATTTACGAAAGGCTGCCCGGTTCCGATTTAGAAAATATTTATCCGACGCTATCAATCCAGCAAAAAAGAGATGTTGCTTTTCAGGTAGCAAAAATACAGCAGAAGGTTCATTTATTGAGGAAGCGACATTTTGAAACTATCTCTCCATGGGTGGATGTCATAAATTCAATTGTTAGCCGGTCTGAACAAGAAATCCTGGCAAAAGACGAGAAAGACAATCCATACATTGACTATACGCAATATCAAATTCAAGCATATCAACATTACTTTTCCACAGTGAAACCCGTGGCGTTCCTGTATGACCTCAATGTCAGAAATGTTATTGTTGATGAAGGCGTCGTTACAGGGATAATTGACGTAGACAGCATGTGGTATGGCGATCCGTTGTTGGCAATTGGCCGCAGCAAAACTATTTTAATGACAATGAGAGAGGATACCGAATTTATCTCTGCCTGGTGCAACTATTTGAATTTATCAGAACACCAATTAAATGTTGTGAATTTCTACACCTTACTTTATAGTGTCCGATTTATGGGAACGCTTGGACAAAAGTTAAATGGCAACTACAGTCTACAAACAGACCCCAAAATCTCTGGTCTACTAGAGAAAATTGCGGACGAAATGCTGGAAAATTTGGATAATTATCGGTCTATCATATGAAACTCAAAATTGGACTGGCGCAAATTACGCCTATATTGGGCGACGTCGCCCAAAACCTGGCAATCCATTTGGAAGCGGTGGAACAGGCCGTTGCAGATGGCGTGCAGCTTCTCATCTTTCCCGAACTGTCCCTCACCGGCTACCGGCTGCGCGATCTGGCGTTTGACGTAGCCCTTGAAGCTACGCCGAAAAACCCCATCTTTGCCCAACTGCTGGACGCCAGCCGCCAACTGGATATGGTGGTCAGCTTTGTAGAGACGGACCGGCGGCAAAAGTTCTTCATCGCCGCTGCCTATTTGTCACAGGGAGAAC